>JBBROG010000431.1:0-4415 GCA_038229635.1 Gemmatales bacterium | reverse complement strand
GGGCGCCCACCCGCCCCCGGTGGGGGTTTGGGGGGGGTCGCGCCGCCCCCCCCCGTAACCCCACGACGGGGTCGCGTACTCGCGCACCCCGGACAACCACCACGGGGCGCCTACTCGCGCACCCCGGAACTGGCCCGAGTTCCCGGTAAGACTTACAATTCTCGCCCCGGCCGGGGCGCCGTCCCGCAAAATCCTCACGCCCGGAACTCCTTTCACGACCGCCACCTCCGTCGTCCGGGGGCCGCGCCGCCGGCTCACTTTCGAGCCCCGGCTCAACTTTTGCGGCTACACTTGCGACGGACACCGGAAGAGCCGTCGCGGTCGCCCCCGTTCCCCGCACACGTCAGGAGACACCCCGCATGGCCCGAAGCCTGTCAACGACCCTCGTGCTTGTCGGGGTTTTGGCGTCGATGGGCGCCTCGTACCGCAGCCAGTCGACGAACTTCCTCGTCGAGGCGCCCACGCCGCAGATCGCTCAGCAGGTCGCCCAGTACGCCGAACATTACCGCAAGGAGAAGGCGCAGCAGTGGCTCGGCCGCGAGATGCCGCCGTGGCGCGAGCCGTGCCCGCTGCGCGTCACCGTCACGATGGACGGCGCCGGCGGCGCCACGACCTTCGAGTACGCCAACGGCGAGGTGATGAGCCAGCACATGCACATCGAGGGCTCGCTGGACCGGCTGCTGGCCAGCGTTCTGCCGCATGAGATCACGCACACGGTCTTCGCCTTCCACTACCGAGCCCCGGTGCCGCGCTGGGCCGACGAAGGCGGCTCCGTCCTGTCCGAGGACGACATCGAGCGCAACCGCCACGACCAGCTGACGCGGCAGATCCTGAACACGCCGGGCCGCGCCATCCCCTTGCGCCGCCTGTTCTCGCTGCGCGAGTACCCGCACGACGTCATGACCCTGTACGCCCAGGGCTACTCGGTGACGAACTTCCTCGTCGCCGCCCGCGGCCGCGGCACGTTCCTCAACTTCGTCGCGCTCGGCATGCGCCAGGGCTGGGACGCGGCGGCCCAGGCCCATTACGGGTATCGCAATATTGAGGAGTTGGAGAGGGCGTGGGTGGACAGCGTCCGCGCGGCGCGGCGCCCGCCGACGCAGCTCGCGAAGAACACCGGCCCCGGCGCCGAGGGCGCCTCGGCGAGTCGCGTCGTCGTCCGCCAGACGGCGCCGCCGGTGCAACTGACCTTCGACCCGAGGCCGGTCTACCGAGGTCAGGCGGCGGACGGCGAGGGCGAGCGCTTCAGCCCGTCGCCGCGTCCGGGGACGCCGACGGATTATCCGGTGCGTCAGGGCGCCGCGCCATTCGCGCCCGGCTCGGTGACGCTCGGTATGCCCGAGGCCGTGCCTCCCGCGGCTCAACTCGGCACGCCGGTCGGGTTCCCTCGGTGACGCCGAGTCCCCACCGCTTGCGGTTTCGCGCTCGCGCCGCGCGGATAAAAGTATTAATCGATCCTCATTGTAACAATAGACGTGGGTGCCTTGATGCCTGGCTCGCCCGGGCTCGGCGCGGCCGCGACCTCGACCGCCAGGAGGGAGATGTCGTCGTGAGGTCTCTCGCCTCCCTGCCACCGCGTGATCTCCCCCATCAGGGCGGCAATCCCCTCCCGGAGTGGTTCGGCCCTTCCTCGGCCGATCGCCTCCAGGAGCCGGGCGTCGCCGAACCGCTCGCCGCCGGGGCTCATCGCGTCGGGGAGGCCGTCGGAGTAGAGATACAACCGGTCCCCCGCCGCCAGAGGGACAGACCGCTCGCCATAAGCCTCCTCCGCCACGCCGATCGGAAATCCCGGGCTTTCGAGGATCACCGGCGGCCCGCCGGCGGGGAGATGTAACGGGCCGGGGTGGCCCGCGGAAACGTGGCGGAAATCCCCGGTCGCGACGTCCAGGACCCCATACAGGAGCGTGGCGAATTGCTCGGTCGCCGTGTCATAGGGGAAGAGCCGATTCAGGCGGTCGGCGACCTCGGCGGGCGGCGTGACGTCGAGCCGATCGAGGACGGCTCGGTCCCGGATCAGGATCGAGGACGGCTCCGACGACGGCGAGAGGAGACGGCTGAGCGTCACCGACAGCAGGGCCGACGAGACGCCGTGGCCGCTGACGTCCAGGATGTAGAGGCCCACCCTCCCGCCGCCGAGCGGGATAATGTTCAGCCCATCGCCGGCCAGTTCGTCGCAGGGCCGGTAGCACCAGGCGAATTCCGTGCCTGGTACCGCGGGTGCCGCGCGGGGGAGGAACGTCTTCTGGATCTTCGCCGCCGCCTCCAGGTCGCGAGACATCCGGCTGTTGGCCCTCTCCAGTCGCGCGTTGGTCTCCTCCAACTCGACCTGCAGGCGGCGAAGTTTCAGGTGCGTCTCGACCCGCGCGTGCAATTCTTCCATCTGAAACGGCTTGGTAAGGTAATCCACCCCGCCGAGGGCAAACGCTTTCACCTTGTCCAGGGGCTCGGTGAGAGCGCTGATGAAAATGACGGGAATGCCCTTGAGCCGGTCATCGGCTTTGAGGTGTTCGCACACTTCGTAGCCGTTCATCTCCGGCATGTTGATGTCCAGCAGGATCAAGTCCGGGGGGTCGCGTCGCGCCGCCAGCAGCGCCAGCTTGCCGCCGGGAACGGGGCGGACCTTATACCCGCGGTCCTTGAGCATGCCCGCCAGCACCTGGAGATTGGCGGGGGTGTCGTCCACGACCAGGATGCTGGCGGGCTGCCCGGCACCGCTATCAGGCTTCTCCGGATTCAAGGGAGGCTCCCGTGCCGAATAAATCAAGAAGTTTCTGGTATTGGAAGCCTTCGGCCAGGCGGCGCAGTCCGCGGGCAACGCGGGGGTCGCGGGCTTCGACCTCCTGGATCTTTGCCAACAGTTGGTCCAGGTCCGCCGTGATGACGGCTTCACGCATCGGGCGGATGAGGTCTTGCGACCAGCCCGCCAGCGACTCCGGCGTGAGTTCGGCCGCTTCCTCCGGGGCCGCGGGATCGTCGGCGTAAACGTACTCCACCCCTACGTGGGCGTGAATCTTCTGGAACAGCTCGACTTCCCGGAACGGCTTGCTGAGAAAATCATCGGCGCCGACCGCCATCAATTCCTGGCGGTTTTCGTCCATCGCACTGGCCGTCACGGCGATGATCTTGGGCTCCTTGCCGCCGGGCATGGCCCGAATCCGGCGGATCGCCTCGTGGCCGTCCATCACCGGCATGCGGAAATCCATCAGGATCAGATGGGGCCGCCACTGCTCAAACTCCTGGACAGCTTCCGCCCCGTTGGCCGCCAGCCGGACCTCGAAACCGACGGGGGCCAGCAGTTGGGCCAGCAGTTGGCGGTTATCCTCGATGTCGTCGGCGATCAGCACCCGGCACTCCGCCTGCCCGGGTCGGAGCCTCAGCACATGCCGGGACTTGTCTTTCGCCTGGACCGCCTGGGCCTCCCCCTCTTTCAAAGGCAGGTGAATGACGAAGACGCTGCCCCTGCCGACCTGGCTGTTCACCGTGATGGCTCCGCCCATCAGGCGAACAAACTCCTGGCTGATCGCCAGGCCCAGCCCCGTACCGGTCCCCGCCTGTTGCCCGGTCTTGGTCTGCTCGAAATGCCGGAACAACTTGTCCTGGTCGTCCGGCGAAATGCCCGGGCCCGTGTCCTCGATCTCGACGCGGAGAAAAGGCCCCGTCGCGCCCTCGCGGTCCGCGCGGACGCGCACGCCGACGCCGCCCTGTTCGGTAAACTTGACCGCGTTGCCCAGCAAGTTAATGAAGACCTGACGCAGCTTGTTGATGTCGGTCACGATGTACTGAGGGACGTCGCCGATCATCTCCACCGAAAAGGATAACTTTTTCTCGTCCGTGCGGACGCGGAACATCATTTCTAGGTCTTTGAGCAGGGCGGGCAGGTCGAACGTGGAGAGGTTCAGCGTCGTGCGGCCCGCCTCGATCTTGGACATCTCCAGGATGTCGTTGATCAAGGCCAGCAGATGTTCGCCGCTGCGGTTGATGGTCCCCAGGTACTGGCACTGGCGGGGGGTGAGGTCCTGGTCGCGGAGCATCAGCTGGGAGAACCCGAGGATGGCGTTCATGGGGGTGCGGATTTCGTGCGACATGTTGGCCAGGAAGACGCTCTTGGCGCGGTTGGCCTGCTGCAGCGATTGCTCGTAGCGTTTGCGCTCGGTGACGTCGCGGGCGGCGGCGAACACGCCCCGCAGTTTTCGGTCGCGGTCGTGGAAGGTCGTCGCGTTGTAGGACACCACGGTTTCCTTGCCGTCCCTCGCGCGCGCCGTCAGTTCGTAGTCGGTGACCTTGCCTTCGCCCAGCACCAGCTTGATGGCCGCCTCGGCTCGCTCCGGGTTGGTGAAGTAGTCCTTGAACGGCGCGCCGATCAGCTCGTCGCGCGTGCAGCCGGTGAGCGCCTCCATCTGCTTGTTCACGTCGGT
>JBBROG010000430.1:0-4419 GCA_038229635.1 Gemmatales bacterium | reverse complement strand
TCCGCGCGGAAGTCTACGAGCGCCTGCCGGGAGCGCGGCCGCGCCCCGCCGACGTCGGCGCGGACGACATTCCGGAGATCGCGCCGGGGATTCTTCGGTCGATGCGGGCGTTCTGGCGCGACCTGCCCGCGTTGCTGAAAAACAAGCGCGACCGCGGCAAGTGGGTCGCGTATCACGGCGACGAGCGGATCGGGATCGCGGCCGACGACGCCAAGTTGATCCGAGAAGCCCGCCGCCGGGGTTTCCGTCGCGATGCTTATCACCTGGACCGCATTGAGCCGCAAGAGTTGCCACCCTGGGAGCCCGAGGAGATTGAGCCCGTTGGGCCGTGGCATTTCGCCGACCCCGAGGACGAGTCGTGAAGATCCTCGACCGTATGCCTTACCTGACCGTCCCCTCAGCGGTGACGGTGCGCGGTGAGGCGGTGAGGGTGAAGCCGTATCAACTCGTCGTCTGGGTTAGTGTCGGTGCCCGCGACGCTTCTGAATGGGACGCTCGAACGCCGCGCTTCCCCGCCATCCTGGATACCGGTAACAACCACAACTTCGCCATCGGCCGCGGCCAATTACAGAGATGGACGGGCCTTCATCCCGAGTCGCTCGAAGCATCGCGGGCGATATGGGAAGGGGGCAAACGGGTCCCCTTACACGCGGCGAATGTCTGGCTTCACAGGAATCGGCCCAAGAGCCGGGAAATGCACCCTTACAAATATCCCTATCGATTGCGGATCAAGGACGGCATCGCCATCTACCCGGACGAGAGCGCCTTTCGTCTGCCAATCCTGGGCCTGCGGGCGCTGACCGCGAACGAGCTGCGCACGGTCATCGACGGGAAGCGCCGCCAGACCACGGTGAGTACGGCGTCGCCGTGGTGGCGGCCGTTCGGATAAGTGTCGGGCAGCAGCCGGACGATCCCCATGCTCGAACTCACTCCCGACAACACCGTCGCCTATCTCCGCGACAAGGGTTGGATCACCCCCGGCCCGGCGCGCGTCACGCCGCTCGGCGGGGGCGTCTCCAACGCCGTCTTCCGCGTCGAAACGCCGCAACGCCTCTTCGTCCTCAAGCAGTCTCGCCCCCAACTGCGCACGCGCGACCTGTGGCTCAGCGACCTCGACCGCGTCTACCGCGAGCAGGAGGTCATGGAAGTCCTCTTCCCGCTCCTGCCGCCACCGACCGTCCCCGAAGTGCTTTTCGTCGACCGGCCCAACTACGTCTTCGCGATGAGCCACGCGCCGCTCGAAGCGAAGGTCTGGAAGGAATCGCTCCTCCTCGGCGAAGTCGACCGGACGCTCGGCGAGCGCTCCGGCATGATCCTTGGCCGCGCTCACGAGACGACGGGAAGCGACCCAGCCCTCGTCGAGCGCTTCCGTGACCACAGCGTCTTCGTGCAACTCCGCGTCGACCCGTTCTACCGACGGATTCAAGAGCGGTGCCCCGACGTGGCCCGATACGTCGCGCCGCTCATCGAGCAATTGCTGTCCGTCAAGGAGGCGCTCTGCCACGGCGACTACAGCCCGAAGAACGTCCTCACGCATTCGCGGGGCTTCACCCTCGTCGACTACGAGACGGCCCACTTCGGCGACCCGACGATGGATCTCGGCTTCTTCCTGAGTCACCTTCTCCTCAAAGGCGTCAAACGGCACGAAGAACGCGAGCGCTACTGCGACCTGACGCGCGCCTTCTGGCGCGGCTACGCGGCCGAGGTACGCTTCCGGCCCGTCGCGGAACTGCAAGCCCGCGGCGTCGGCCACCTCGCCGTCTGCCTGCTGGCGCGCGTCGACGGCACCAGCCCGGTCGACTACCTGCCGGAGGAGCCGAAGCGCGCGGCGGTGCGGCGCCTGGGGCGGAGCCTCCTCGGCGAGGCGCCGCGGCGCTGGGACGACGTCCTCGCGCTGGCCGACGCGGAGTTGCGCCGTCTGTAGTCGAACGGCCGCCCTCGCCCTATGCTGACGCTGCGCCCGCCCGACTCGCCGAGGTCCCTCGTGACTGCCGCCGCCGAAATCCTTCGTATTCATGCCCGTGAAGTCCTCGACAGCCGGGGCAACCCGACCGTCGAGGTCGACGTTCACTGCAAGGGCGGCGCGCGCGGACGAGCCATCGTTCCCTCGGGAGCCAGCACCGGCCGGCACGAGGCGGTCGAACTGCGCGACGGCGACGCCGCGCGCTACGGCGGCAAGGGCGTCCGTAAGGCCGTCGCCCACGTCAACGACCAGATCGCGCCGAGCCTCCTCGGCGGCGACGTCGCCGAGCAGGAACGCATCGACCGCCTTCTGTGCGAACTCGACGGCACCGCCGACAAATCGCGCCTCGGCGCCAACGCCCTCCTCGGTGTGTCGCTGGCCTGCGCGCACGCGGCGGCGGCCGCTTCCGGCAAGCCGCTGTGGCGCCACCTCGCCGACGGCGGCGCCGGCCCGACGTTCGAGCCGTGCCTGCCGCTGCCGATGGTCAACCTCATCAGCGGCGGGCTGCACGCCGGCGGCAACCTCGACTTCCAGGATTTCCTCCTCCTGCCCATCGGCGCCCGTTCCTATGCCGAATCTCTCGAAATGACGGTCGCCGTCTACCGCGCCCTGGCGCGAGTATTGACGCGGCACGGCTTCGAGGGCGTGCTGGTCGGCGACGAGGGCGGCTTCGGGCCGAAACTGCACGATAACGAGCAGGCGGTGCGGCTGTGCGTCGAAGCGATCCGCGCCGCCGGCCTGACGCCGGGGCGCGACGCCGCGCTGGCTCTCGACGTCGCTAGTTCGCACTTCCACCGCGAAGGCCGCTACCGACCGAAGGGCGCCGACTTCTCTGCCGGGGACATGGCCGCCTTGCTGAAGCGCTGGGCCGACGACTACCCGATCCTCAGCGTCGAGGACGGCATGGCCGAGGACGACTGGGACGGCTGGAAGACGCTGACGGCGGAGTTGGGCCGGCGCGTGCAACTCATCGGCGACGACCTCTTCGTCACCAATCCGGAGCGGTTACAACGAGGAATCGCGTCCGGCGTGGCGAACGCCGTCCTCGTGAAGGTGAATCAGGTCGGCACGCTGACGGAGACGCTGCGCGTGATCGCGCTGGCGCGGGCGGCGGGCTACCGCCCGGTGATCTCGGCCCGCAGCGGCGAGACGGAGGACAGCACCATCGCCGACCTGGCGGTGGCGACCGGCGCCGGACAGATCAAGATCGGTTCGGTGGCGCGCGGCGAGCGCCTGGCGAAGTACAACCAACTCCTACGCATCGAGGAGGAGATGGGTCCCGGCGCGCCGTTCGCGCGCTGGCGCCCTCTTGACGCATGAATCCCACACACACTATCCGCGACCGACTCCGTCGCGCGGTCGACCGCGACCGCCTGGTCGACACCGCCGTGCGCCTCATCGAGGTGCCGAGCCGTACCGGCGAGGCCGGCGCCTGCGCCGACCGCCTCGCCGACATCCTCCGCGCCGACGGCTTCGCCGTCGAGCGCCCCGACGGCGGCTATCCCGCGGCCCCCGCCGTCGCCGTCACCTTCGACTCGGGACGGCCCGGCCGCACCTTGCAATTCAACGGCCACCTCGACACCGTTCATCTCCCTTTCGTACCGCCGAAGGTGGAGGACGGCCGCATCACCGGCAGCGGCTCGTCGGACATGAAGGCCGGCGTCGCCGCCGCGGTCGAGGCGCTGCGCGCCTTGCGTGACACGGGCCTCCTTCCCGGCGGCCGCGTCCTCCTGACCGCCCACGACCTGCACGAGGCGCCGTGGGGCGACGGCCGTCAGCTCGACCGCCTGATCGCCGACGGCCTCCGCGGCGACGCCGTGCTGTTGCCCGAGTACCTCAACGACTGCCTGGCCGTCGTCGGCCGCGGCGCCCTGACCTGGAAGGCGGTCGTCCGCCGCCCCGGCCCCCCGGTGCATGAGGTGATGCGCCCCGACGAGCCGAGCGTCATCGCCGTCGGCGCCGAACTGGTCGCCCGCCTGGGCCGTCTGCACCAAAAGATCTCGGCGAAGTCGGACCCGCTGGCCGGGAGCGAAAGCGTCTTCATCGGCCAGGTCCACAGCGGCGAGATTTACAACCAGTACCCGCACGAGTGCTTTTTGGAAGGCACGCGCCGCTGGCTGCCCGGCACCCGCGCCGAGGAGGTCGGCGCCGAGTTGCGCGCCCTGTTCGACGACCTGGCGCGTCAGACGGGGACGACGATCGACGCCGAGCTGCGCCTGATTCGCGACGCCTTCCTGCTCGACCCGAACGACCCGTTCGCGTCGGCGTTCCAGGAGGCGTATGCGACGACGGCGGGGAAAGCGCTGCCCATAGGTGCCAAGCCATTCTGCGACGACGGCAATAGCTTTTGGGCGCTGGCGAAGGTGCCGGCGATCACGCACGGGCCGACGGCCGGCGGCGCCCACACGCTGAACGAGTGGGTTTCGGTCGACGACCTGGTGCGCGTCGCTCACCTG
>JBBROG010000429.1:0-4455 GCA_038229635.1 Gemmatales bacterium | reverse complement strand
CCCCGGGGGTCTGCGCTGCGCCCCCGGGGGGGGCGGGGCGGTGGGCATTTCCCCCGCGTTGCTTACCAAACCCACGGCGGCGGCCCCACCCCCCCCCCACCCCCGGAATCCCACGCCGGGGCGCCTACCCATGCACCCCCGGAACGCGCTATCCGGCCTTGTCGCCGCCGGCCGATCTCGCTTAAATGTCCCGACGGGCATTCGTCACCCCGACTCACGCGGACAAGGAGGTCCCATGAAGACGGCCATCGTCATCCCCGCCCGCTACGCCTCGCAACGCCTCTTCGCCAAGCCGCTCCTGAAGCGAACCGGCAAGTACCTCGTGCAGCACGTCTACGAGCGCGCCTGCCAGTCGCTCCGCGCTGGCGAGGTGATCGTCGCCACCGACGACCCGCGCATCGTCGCCGCCGTCGAGGGCTTCGGCGGCCGCGTCGTGCTGACGAGCCGCGACCACACCAGCGGCACCGACCGCGTCGCCGAGGTCGCCCGTACTCTCGACGCCGACATCATCGTCAACCTCCAGGGCGACGAGCCGCTCGTCGACCCGTCGGCCCTCGACCTGCTGCCCGACCTGCTGCGCCGCGACCCCGGCGCCGACATGGCGACGCTGGCCGTGCCGATCCGCTCGGCCGAACAGTGGCACAACCCCAACTGCGTCAAGGTCGTCTGCGACGCCGCCGGCCGCGCCCTCTACTTCAGCCGCAGCCCGATCCCGCACGTCCGCGACGGCGATCCGGACTTCACCGCCCGGCCCGCCCGCTTCCTTCAGCACCTCGGCCTCTACGCTTACCGCCGCCCGTTCCTCCTCCAACTCGCCCAACTCCCGCCGCACCCTTTGGAGGAAGTGGAGAAGCTGGAGCAATTGCGCGTCCTGGCGCTGGGGCAGCGCATCCTCGTCGGCACCGTGGAACACGCATCGCGCGGCGTTGACACCCTCGACGATTACGAGGATTTCGTCCGAACGTACCGGCGGAACGGGCTCCGCCAGGCCGCGTGACCCCATTCCCCTTTTCGCTTCCTGGCTCGGTAGGGCCGCGAGCGGTATACTGACACGGTGGGGACGCGGAGCCCACGGGCCTATCCCGTGGGCTCCCGCCATTTTACGGATTCGGCCCGAGGGGACAGAGGCTCATGGCCAAGCACATCTTCGTCACGGGCGGCGTGGTCAGTTCCCTCGGCAAGGGATTGACCTGCGCCTCCATCGGCATGCTCCTGGAGCACCGCGGGCTGCGGGTCCGCTTGCAGAAGTTCGACCCGTACATCAACGTCGACCCCGGCACCATGAGTCCCTACCAGCACGGCGAGGTCTACGTCCTCGACGACGGCGCCGAAACCGACCTCGACCTGGGCCACTACGAGCGCTTCACCAACGCCCCGCTCAGCCGCGAGTGCAACTATACCACCGGCAAAATCTACCTCTCGGTCATCGAGAAGGAGCGACACGGCGACTACCTCGGCCGCACCGTCCAGGTGATCCCGCACGTCACCGACGAGATCAAGGCGGCCGTCAGCCGCCTGGCGACCGACGACGTCGACGTGGTCATCACCGAGATCGGCGGCACCGTCGGCGACATCGAGGGGCTGCCCTTCCTCGAAGCGATCCGCCAGTTCGCTCTCGACGTCGGCAAGCAGCACTGCATGTACATCCACCTGACGTTGATCCCCTACCTCAAGGCCGCCGGAGAGGCCAAGAGCAAGCCGACGCAGCACTCCGTCGAGCAGTTGCGCCGCATCGGCATCCAGCCCGACGTGTTGATTTGCCGCACCGAGCGCGAGATGCCGCGCGACATGGCCGAGAAGATCGCCATGTTCTGCAACGTCGAGCCGCGTGCCGTCATCGAGGAGCGCGACAAGGAGTTGTCGATCTACGAAGTGCCGCTGTCGCTCGTCGAGAACAAGTTGGACGAGTTGATCGTGCAGCGGCTCAACCTCAAGGCGAAGTCGCTCGACATCACCGACTGGCGGGCGATGCTGCAGCGGGTCATGAACCCGGCGCATGAGGTGACGATCGCCGTCGTCGGCAAGTACATGAAGCACCACGACGCCTACAAGTCGGTGTTCGAGTCGCTCGACCACGCCGGCATCGCCCTGCAGACGCGCGTGCTGGTGCGCAAGGTCGAGGCGGAGGACCTGGAGCGCGAGGGCGCCGAGCGCCTCCTGTCGGGCGTGGACGGCGTGCTGGTGCCGGGCGGCTTCGGCCACCGCGGCATCGCGGGCAAGACCGAGGCGATCCGCTACGCCCGCGAGCGCGAGGTGCCGTTCTTCGGCATCTGCCTCGGGTTGCAGTGCGCGGTGATCGAGTTCGCCCGTAACGTCATGGGCCTGGAGGACGCCAACACGACGGAGA
This sequence comes from Gemmatales bacterium, assembly GCA_038229635.1. Classification (GTDB taxonomy): domain Bacteria; phylum Planctomycetota; class Planctomycetia; order Gemmatales; family Gemmataceae; genus DATFNV01. The sequence continues at coordinate 2,108 of JBBROG010000429.1, read as the reverse complement.
TCGAGCGCAATTGCCGCCACCCGGTCGTCTGCCTCCTCGACGAGCAGTACGATATCACCCACCTCGGCGGCACGATGCGGCTCGGGGCGTATCCGTGCGTCTTGCGGGAGGGGAGCGCGTCGCACCGGGCCTACGGCGACCGGCTGATCCACGAGCGCCACCGACACCGCTACGAGTTCAACAACCAGTACCGCGCCCAGTTCGAGGCGCACGGGATGTCGTTCGCGGGGACGAGCCCCGACGGCAAGCTCGTCGAGGCGGTCGAGCTGCCGGGGCACCCGTGGTACGTCGCGGTGCAGTGCCACCCGGAGTTCAAGTCGAAGCCGACGCGGGCACACCCGCTGTTCCGGGCGTTCGTCCAGGCGAGCCTCGGCCGGCGCGAGTCGAAGAAGAATCGGGCGAGCGTCCCGGCCGTGGAAACGAAGTTCGCCGGATTCGTCTCACGAGTTCTCCACCCCCCGGGTGAGACGAATGACAGCCCAGGTGAGACGAATCGCGTTTGGGATGAGACGAATGACATTCGAGGTGAGACGAATCCGTCCCGGTGAGACGAATCGGCGTCACTTGCCGCGTCCCGGATTGAGTCCGTATGGACAAAGTCCGCACACCGTGTTAGGATGGGACAAGAGTCCTTGCGAGAAGACCCAATGAGCAATCCCAAGCCGAAGCCGGCGCCCGCCCGGAAAGACACCAAGGTCCAGCTCCGTCTGCGGCCGGCGCAGAAGGAGTTGATCGCCCGCGCCGCGCGGCTGAAACAGACCACTGTCAGTAACTTCCTCCTGGAAAACGCCTGTAACGCCGCCGAGCATCTTCTCGCCGCGCGGGTACACTTCGTCCTGCCCCCCGACCGCTGGGAGGCGTTCTGCGAGGCTTTGGACGCGCCGCCGCGGGAGCGGCCGGCGCTGAAGAAACTGCTCACGGAAGCGAGCGTGTTCGATGGCGCAGGACCCCCCGCCGCTCACTAGCCCGGTCGCCCTCGCGCGCGGGCACGACCTGTCCGCCTTCGACTGCGGCGCCCCCGCCCTCAACGACTACCTGCGCAAGCACGCGCTGGCGAACCACCAAAACGAGTCGGCTCGCACCTACGTCGCGACGCGCGGCGACCGCGTGGTCGGCTACTACTCCCTAGCCGCCAGCTCGGTCGCCCCGGAGCGAGTGCCGGACCGGGTCAAGAAGGGGCTGGCTCGCCACCCGGTCCCGGTCATCCTGTTGGCCCGGCTGGCGGTCGACCGCTCCGAGCGCGGGCAGGGCCTCGGCAAGGGTCTTCTCAAAGACGCCCTGCTGAGAGCGTCGAGGGCGGCCGACCTGATCGGCTGCCGCGCCGTGCTCGTCCACGCCAAGGACGAGGCGGCCCGCGCATTCTACGAGAAATTTGATTTTACCCCTTCGCCGACCGATGAACTCCATCTCTACCTCCTCATGAAGGACATCCGGATCACTGGCTCAAGGGCTCTTTTCTCGTGTTGATGCTTGACAAAGGCCGCCCCGCGCGGTCTATTCAAGGGCGTGAGTGACGAGGTTCTCTGCAAGGAACTTGCCTCCTGCCCGATGTCATGATCTCCACTCAGGTGCTGAACTGGGGTGACCAGGCCGTTCGCAGTCCGCTGGACCGCCTCGGGGGAAGAGGAAGCGACGGCGACGGCGCGCCATAACACGGCGAGCGGCAGGGCCGAAAACGGCGCAAAAGGAAGTAGGGAAGAGATTTGCGCCGATAGATTCTCAAGTGTTATCTTGCGCCGGGCGCAAGGTTTGTGCGTTAGGCTTGCGCCGGGCGCAGGCTAATAAGAATAGGAGTTACGCAGTTGATGGGTTTTGTACAGTAGTTTGTTGAGGCCAGGGACTGAAAACTACGACCACCACCTCAATCCTGGGGCATGAAATAGTGTACAAAACCCATCAACTGCGTAACTCCTAAAGAAGTTCGGCGGAGTTCCGGCGGTTGTCCTGGCCACCAGGCAGCATCCCTAAAACCAGAGCCTTCGTCGCCGGGTAGTTGGTATGTAAGTGGACCTACCGGCCATCACCCAAGATAAGGAGACAAAGACCTTGTGCGCAAGAATCCTGTTGACAGTCGCTGCGCTCGCCGTGCTCTGCCCGGCTTTCGCTCT
>JBBROG010000428.1:0-4567 GCA_038229635.1 Gemmatales bacterium | reverse complement strand
GAACTAACGTCCACTGTCAGTCGGGCCTCGCCGTGGCCGAGGCGGGACATGCCGAAAACCACGGGCGTTTTCAGCCACCCGCCAAGGGAAGAATACTGTACAACTACTGAACATGTTGGAAGCCCTGCCCCGAAGGGGTTACATAACCCAGCCGGGGGTCGCGCAGCGCACCCCCGGATTCCCACGACGGGTGTCGCGTACCCGCGCCTCCGGAACGACGACGCGCCCCGCCGCGGCCGGCGTTCTCTCCTTGCTTTCGCCCGCCGCGCGGATACACCCAACTCCATGAACCCGCGCGAGTTGATCCTCCTCAGTCCCTACCGCCTGCCCGCCCAAAGCTCGCTCATGGTCGGCAACGACGACGTGGGCGCCTTCCTCAACGGCGCCCTCGCCCTGTGGCACCCCGCCGTCGCGCGCGCCGCCGCCGGCCCGCCGCGCGTCGCCTCCCCTTACGACCACGAGCAGCCCGCCGCCGGACAGGTCTTCGCCGTCCCCGACAGCCCGCCGCTCTTCCAACCCGACGACTGGGACCAGCGCGTCAAGGACGCCGGCGCCGTCGCGTTCCGCTGCACCCTCGACCGCAAAACCACCCTCGCCAACCTCCTCGACGCTCTGCGCGCGTATGGCGGCCAGGCGCCGCCCGCGTCGCTCCTCGACCTGCCGCCCGAAAAGGTGGCGCCGTTCCTCGCCGTCGGCTTCGGCGCGATGCACGTCGAGGCACTGTTCGAGGCGATGGAGCACCAGAACGTGCTGTCGGCCTCCGAACTGTGGGGCGACGTCCAGCAAGCCATCCTCGCCCTGGATAATTCGGAAGACCCCGACGCCTGGCGCCGCCACCTCCAAAGCGCCGCCGACCGCCTTCTGCGCGCGCGCGAGGTGGTTTACCCGGTCGCGATCCACCTCATCGACCTGGGCCTCTTCGACGGGTCGTTGCCGCCGTTGTTCGGGGACGGCCAGCCATTCAACCTGATCGCCGGCGCCGCCGCGCTGGAGAAGCTGGCCCGCGACGAGCCCGAGAAAATGGCCGCGCTGCGCGCGCGCGTCCTGGCGGAGCAGGCCGAGGTCTGCGGCGGCTCCTACGTCGAGCGCGAAGACGCCCTACTGCCGGTCGAATCGCAGCTCTGGAACCTCCTCAAAGGGGCGGCCGTCAGCCGCGACCTGCTCGGCCAGGACGTGCGCGTCTTCGCCCGCAAGCGCTTCGGCTTCCACCCGCAGCTGCCGCTGTTCCTCCAGAGCGCCGGCCTGACGCGGGCGCTGCTGCTGCCCTTCGACGACTCCGTCGTGCCGAGTCATCGGGGCACCGTGGTGAGTTGGCCGTCGCCGGACGGCCGCCAGGTGGAGGCGTTCACGCGCACGCCCTACGCCGCCGACAGCCCGCAGACGTTCTTCCACGTCGCCCACTACCTGCACAAGACGATCATGCAGGACCACGCGGCGACGTTCGCCTTGCTGCACGCCTCGACCCCCGCCGGGCCGTGGTACGAGGACTGGCGGGAGTTGAGCCGCCTGGCGCCGGTGCTGGGGACGTGGACGACGCTGTCGCGCTACCTGGGCGAGGTGACGTCGAGCGAGTACGCCTCGGCCGCGTTGGCCGACGAGTTCCACGGCGACTACCTCAGCGAGCGCGTCAGCACCAGGAGCGACGCCGTCGTCAGCGGCTTCGCGAGGCACCTGCGCCTGCGCCGCCGCCTCGACACCGCCTGGACGCTCGCCGCCCTGCACCGCGCCCTCGTCGGCAAGAACGACACGCTGCAAGTCGACGCCCGGCTCCGCGAGGTCGAGACGCGCGTCGAGACGGCGGGGGCGACGGCGTCGATCGCGGAGGAAACCGACCGCGAATTGGCCGACCTGGAGAAGGAAACCGCGTCGGCCCTGGCGAACCGCCTCGTCTCGCGCGCCGCCGGCGACGAACCGGGCACCCTCGTCCTCAACCCGTGCGGCTTCGCGCGGCGCGTGGCCCTGGAGTTGGACGACGTCAACGGCCCGCTGCCCGTCGGCGGGCCGATCAAGGCGGGGCAGTTTTCCGGCACGCACGCGAAGCTCGTCGTCGAGGTGCCGCCGCTCGGCTTCGCCTGGTTCCCGCGCTCCGGCCCGCCGGGGACGCCGCAGCCGCCCGCGCGCATGAAGCTCGCCGACGAGCGCGCCGTGCGCAACGAGTTCTTCGAGGCCGAGATCGACCCGGCGACCGGCGGCCTGCGCGTCCTCCGCGACCAGCGCACGCGCGCCAGCCGCATGGGCCAACAGCTCGTCTACAACCCCGGCAGCGTCATGCGCGCCCGGAAGATCGAGACGACCTCGACCGGGCCGGCGCTCGGCGAAGTGATCAGTGAGGGCGTCCTGCTCGACGAGCACGAGCGCGAGTTGGCGACGTTTCGGCAGCGCTTCCGCGCCTGGCTGGGGCGGCCGATCCTCGACCTGCGCATCGAGATCGAGCCGACGCACAAGCCGGAAGGCTACCCGTGGCACGCCTACTACGCGGCGCGCTTCGCCTGGGGCGACGAGCGCGCGACGCTGACGCGCGGCGTCAACGGCGCCGGCTACGTCACCACGCACACGCGCCCCGAGTCGCCCGAATGGGTCGAAATCCGCTCCGGCAAGCAGTCGACGGTCCTCTTCCCCGGCGGGCTGCCGTTCCACCAGCGGCACGGGGCGCGGATGCTCGACGTCATTCTCATCCCTGAAGGCGAGACGGCGCGGACTTTTGACCTCGCCCTCGGGCTCGACCGGGAGTACCCCGCACAGACGGCGCTGGGCCTGGCGACGCCGGTGCCGCTGGTGGCGACGGCCAAGGGTCCGCCGCACGTCGGCGCCACCGGCTGGCTGTGCCACCTCGACATGCCGAACCTGATGCTGCTCGGCATGCGCCCCAGCGAGGAGGGGGCCGACGCGGTCGTGGCTCACTTCCTGGAGTGTGCGGGGCGCTCGACCTACGCCGAGTTCCGCTGTGCCCGCGACCCCCAACAGGCGACGGTCCTCGACGCCAACGGGGCGGCGCGGATGACGGCGAGCGCCAGCGGCGACGCGGCGCTGTTCGAGATCGGGCAAAACGACCTGGCGCACCTGCGTGTCGAGTTCGGCTAAGGCCGGGCCGTCGCCCTACGCTTTGCCCGGTGAGCCTGTACAATATCGCCGATTCCCCCTGCCTGTCGGGGCGAATGAGATCCTTCCTGGAGACGACGATGAGCCGAGGCCACGACGACGACTACGACCGGGGCGACGACGAGCGTGAACCGATCCGGCGCGACGACGATTACGACGACGACGACAGGGGCACGCGGAAGGCCAAGGAGCGGACCAACGTCCCTGGCATCCTCCTCATCATCGTCGGCGTGCTGAACATCCTGGGCGCGCTCTATTTCACCTTCAACGGCTTCGTCGTGCTGAACGCCCCGCCGGAACTGCTGAACCAGCAGACCAACATCAACCCCGAGCAGAAGAAGGCCCTCGAGCAGCAGGGCTGGAGCCTGGAGAAAATCATGCACGGGGCGGGCTGGTTGTACGTCGCGGTGGGCATCATCGGCGCGCTGGCGGCCATCATCACCCTCGTCGGCGGGATTCGGATGCGCTCGCTGCGCGGCTACGGCCTGGCCGTCCTGGGTTCCGTGATTACGCTCATCCCTTTCCTCGCGCCCACCGGTTGCTGCCTCCTCGGGCAGGTCGCGGGCATCTGGGCCTTGGTCGTCCTGCTCTCCGCCGACGTCAAGGCCGCCTTCCGTTAACCGCCGGGCCGCGCTGCGGTTGTCCGGATAACGGACCGTCACCGGGCCGCTCACGGCTTCGCAATCTCTTGCGAAGCCGCGAGCGGCCCTTCCCTCTCACCGACCTCGGTAGGACCATGACCCCGCGCCTCATCACCGTCGGCCACAGCCCCGACCCCGACGACGCCTTCATGTTCTACGCCCTGGCCCACGACAAGATCGACACCGGCGGCCTGCGCTTCCGCCACGAATTGCAGGACATCGAGACGCTTAACCGCCGCGCCCTGCGCGGCGAGCTGGACGTGTCGGCGGTCAGCATCCATGCCTACTCGTACCTGCTCGACAAGTACGCCCTGCTGCCGAGCGGGTGCAGCATGGGCGACCGCTACGGCCCGATGGTCGTCGCCCGCCGGCCGATGTCCCTCGACGAGTTGAAGACCGCCCGCGTCGCCGTCCCCGGCACGATGACGACGGCGTTCCTGGCGCTGCGCCTGCTGCTGCCGTCGGGGTTCGCTTACGAAGTCCTGCCGTTCGACGAGATCCTCGGCGCCGTGGAGGCAGGTAAGTACGACGCCGGCCTTATCATCCACGAGGGACAGCTGACGTTCCAGAATCAGGGACTCCACTTGGTCGTCGATCTCGGCGTCTGGTGGCAGGAGAAGACGGGGCTGCCGCTGCCCCTGGGCGGCAACGTCGTGCGCCGCGACCTGGCGCCGGAGGTGATCGGCCAAATCAGCCGGCTGTTGAAGGAGAGCATCCGCTACTCGCTGGACCACCGCGACGAGGCGCTGGCCTACGCGCTGAAGTACGCGCGCGACATGGACAAGTCGCTGGCGGACCGTTTCGTCGGCATGTACGTCAACGACTGG
>JBBROG010000427.1:0-4594 GCA_038229635.1 Gemmatales bacterium | reverse complement strand
TCCCGCCCCCCCCCCCCGCCCCCACTCCCCCGTGGGTAGTGGGGTGAATTATGGATCCCCTCTCCCCTGTGGGGTGAGGGGCCGGGGGTGAGGGGCGGAGCCGTTGCCTGGCGCACCACCGGCGGCCGCCCGTCGTGCAGGAACGTCATGTCGAGGTCGGCGACCTGCTCGCCGTGGTACGTCAGCCGCAGCCGCCCCGTCGCCTCGAAGCGGCCGAGGACCACCGCCTCGACGTCCTCGCCGGCGCACAGCACCCGCAACTCCTCCCATTTCTCCGGCGCCACCGCCAGCACCATGCGCTCCTGCGACTCGCTGATCCAGATTTCGGCGTAGGACAGGCCCTCGTATTTGAGAGGCGCCTTTTCCAGCTCGACGCGGGCGCCGACCTTCTCGCCCATCTCGCCGACGGCGCTGGAGAAGCCGCCGGCGCCGCAGTCGGTGACGGCGCCGTACAGCCCGCGGTCGCGCGCCTGCAACAGGACGTCCATCACCTTCTTCTCGGCGATGGCGTTGCCGATCTGCACCGCGCCGCCGCTCACCTTCTCCGACTCCGCCGTCAGCCCGGCCGACGAGAAGGTGGCGCCGTGGATGCCGTCGCGCCCCGTGCGGCCGCCGAGCGCCACGATCAGGTCGCCCGCCTTCGCCTCCTTGCGGCAGCGGTCGACGGGGATGACGCCGACGGTGCCGCAGAAGACGAGCGGGTTGGCCAGGTAGCGGTGGTCGAAGCAGACGGCGCCGTTGACTGTCGCGATGCCCATGCGGTTGCCGTAGTCGCGCACGCCGGCGACGACGCCGCGCATCACCTTCCGCGGGTGCAGCACGCCGGGCGGCAGCGCCTCCGGCGGAGTATCCGGGGGGGCGAAGCAGAAGACGTCGGTGTTGCAGATCGGCCGGGCGCCGAGGCCGGTGCCGAGCAGGTCGCGGATGACGCCGCCGATGCCGGTGCTGGCGCCGCCGTAGGGCTCGATCGCCGACGGGCGGTTGTGCGTCTCGACCTTGAAGCAGACGTTGTGCCCGTCGTCGAAGCGCACCACGCCGGCGTTGTCCTCGAAGACGCTGACGCACCAGTCGTCGGCGCCGAGGCGCCGGCGCACTTCCTGCGTGGCGGCGAAGATCGTCTCCTTGAGGAGGTTCTCGTAGCGGCGCGTCGAGCCGTCGGCGTCGGTAAACTCGACGCGCCCCTTGAGCGTCTTGTGCGAGCAGTGTTCCGACCACGTCTGCGCCAGCGTCTCCAGCTCGACGTCGGTCGGGTCGCGGCCGATCTCCCGATAGTGGGCCTGAATCGTCTTCATTTCGGCGAGGCTGAGCGACAGCTGCCCGTCGCGGCTGACCTTCATGAGGGCGTCGTCGCTGAGGTCGCGGACGGCGACGGTGACGAGGCGAAACGTGTACTTCTCGCCGAGGCTCAGGTGGTCGACGGAGAGCGGGCCTTCGACGACCTGCTCGACGGCCTCGTTGGCGAGCACCTTGCGGAACAGGACGTCTTTGGCGTCGGCCGGCAGCGGGCCGGGGCCGTAGTAGCGGCGGAAGGTGCGCACCGAGTCGACGGGCAGACCGAGGTCGCGCGCCGCCTCGACGACGCTGAGCGCCGCGGGGTCCATGACGCCGGGCTTGAGCAGCACGGTGGCGAGGCGCGTGTCGGCGGTCGGCCCGTTGTTCTCGGGGCGGACGCCGTTGAGCAGGCCGAGCAGGCCGGTCTCGGCGAGCGGGTCGACGAGCAGCTCGCGCAGCAGCGTGTCGGCCTGCGGGCCGTTCAGACCGCCCTCGACGAGGTAGCCGCGCGAGGCGCGGCTGACGAGGGCATGGCCGCGGCTGCCGTGCGTGAGCAGCTCGAACTCCGCGCGGACGCGCTCGCGCTCGGGGTCGGCGCCCTTGGTTCGGATCTCAATTTCCCAGAGCATCGCGGTTCCTCTTGCCTCGGGCGAGCAGGGCGTCGACGGCCGCCGGGTCGTTGGCCATCAGGGCCGTCTTGAAGTCGCTGACCTGGTCCTGGAACGCGCCGAGAGCCTCGACCAGTTCGGCGCGGTTTTGGAGGAAGATGCCGGTCCAGATCGACGGGTCGCCGGCGGCGACGCGCGTCGTGTCGCGGAAGCCGGTGGCGGTCAGCTCGCGCAGCGCGTCGGGGAGGAGGCCGGATAGGACCGAGGCGACGAGGTGCGGCAGGTGGCTCGTCAGCGCCAGGGCGCGGTCGTGCTCCTCCGGCTTCATGACCTTGACGCGCGCGCCGAGCGCCTTCCAGAAGGTGATAACGCGCGCCTCGGCGGCGGGGTCGGTGCGCGGCGTGGGCGTCACGACCGTCAGTCGTCCCTCGAAGAGGTCGGCGGCCGCGTGCTCGGGGCCGCGCTTCTCGGACCCGGCGAGGGGGTGGCCGCCGACGAAGGCGACGCCCTTCGGCAGGCGCCCCTCGACGGCGCGGACGATGGCCGCCTTGGTGCTGCCGGCGTCGGTAAGCAGCGTGCCGGGCTTACACCCGGCGGCACAGGCGACCACCTGCTCGGCGATGAGATTGACCGGGGTGCAGAAGACGGCGACGTCGGCGCGGCGGACCGCCGCGGCGACGTCCGTGCAGGTGTCGTCGAGGGCGCCGAGAGCGCGGGCGCGGTCGAGCGTGGCCTGCTGGCGGCCGGCGCCGACGACGACCTCGGCGACGCCTTTACGCTTGGCGGCCAGGCCGATCGAGCCGCCGATCAGGCCGACGCCGACGATGGTGAGGGTGCGGATTCTCATTTGGGGAAATTATAGCAAGTCGCGTCCGAGCCGCGCCTACGGCGCGTACGCGGTCGGGTCGTCGAGACCCGCGCGGGCGAAGGCGCGGCGGCGCTCGGCGCACTTGTTGCACCGGCCGCAGTGCTTCCCGGCGACGGGGTGAAGGCACGACCACGTCTCGCCCAGCGGCATGTCGCGGCCGCGCCGCAGCACCTCGGTCTTCGTCAGGTGCGCGTAGGGCCGCACCAGCCGCAGTCGCCCGCCGAGCGCGCGGTTGAGCGCCGCCTCGTAGTCGGCGAAGAAGGCGTCGCCGCTGTCGGGGAACGGGTTACCCTTGAGTAGGCCCAGCGCGACGGTCGGCACGCCGTTGAGGTGACACCAAAGGGCGGCTTGCAGAACGAGGACGAGGTTGCGCCCCGGCAGGAAGACGGCGCCGTCGGGGCTGTCGGCGTCCGGCACCCCTTCGCCGGTCATGCTCCAATGGTCGCCGTAGACCGCCCGCGCCGGCATCTCGAAGACGCGCAGGCCCTCGACCGTCGGGGCGGCGAGGGCGCGGATGAAGCGGCGCAGCGCCGCCTCTTCCTCCGCTTCCCAAATCAGGCCGATGCGGACGTACACCGGCACGACGCGCGGGCTCGTCCCGGCCAATTCGCCGACGAGGACGGCGCTGTCCGGCCCGCCGCTGACCAGCACGGCGACAGGTTGTAGCTGCCAGGGCTCCGGGGTCGACATGGCGGTTCCTTGCGGCCATCGGCGCGGGGCGAGGCTGATTGTAGCGGATATGCCGTCCTCGCGCGTTGTTCCGAGAAAAGGCATTTTGCCGGCCGACTTCCGCGCGCCCCGCAAGCCCGGCGGCTGAAAAACACCCTCCTCCGCACTGAATTACCGATATTATCCTCGGAACACCCGGAGACAATGGGGATCAGGCCGCCGCGGACGGCCGCACGACTCCGGGCGCCGCCTCTCCGCCGGAGAAGCGCGGCATCGCTCGCGCAAACTCGTCGGCCTCGCGCCGGCCATTCCCATGACACGGAGGTCTCGAATGTACTCCCGATTCTTGCGTTCCCTGGCCGCCCTGACGATCTCGGGCGCCGCGCTCGCCGGCCCGGCGTTCGCCGAAGACGACGCCAAGGACGCCCCCGCCAAGAAGATGGCCCCCGCCGAGAAGATGGCCCCCGCCGAGACGCCGCCGCCGGCCGTCGCGCCGGGCGTGCTGGCCATGCCGGCCCCGCACCATGTCAACGTGGGTCCGCCGGTGATCGATGGCGCGGCGTGCGCCGACGACAAGTGCCAGGAGAAGGACGGCTCGTTCGGCGGCTTCGCCGACTTCCTTTACCTGAAGGCGCGCGGCGTCGATCAGATCTTCGGCCGGACCATCGACGGCTGCCTGGACATCAACGCGGCCCCCAGGGGGCCGATGGCCACGGCCCAGCCGACCTACTCGCCGGGCTTCCGCATCGGCGGCTTCTACGGCTGGGACGACTCCAGCATCGTCGCCACCTACACCTGGTTCGACAGCCAGGCGCACGAGAACCTGGCGGCGGGCCCCAATGCCGTCATCCAGTCGCTCGTCAACCTGCCCGGCAGCGCGAACTGCGGCGGCAACAGCAGCGCCGTGCGGAGCCAGTACGACATCGACTTCCGCCTCGCCGACCTCGATTTCCGCCACAGCATCTGCAACGGCTGTAACTACTCGCTCGACTACACCATCGGCGTCCGCTACGCCCACCTGGACGAGGACTTCCGCGCCAACTTCAACGTCCTCGGCACGACGACGGTGCAGTCGAACATCCGCTTCGACGGGGCCGGCCCGCGCGTCGGCCTGGCCGGCGAGCGCGGCGGTCCGGGCGGGCTGCTCGTCTACGGCCGTAGCTCGGCGGCGTTCCTG
>JBBROG010000426.1:0-4595 GCA_038229635.1 Gemmatales bacterium | reverse complement strand
CGGGCCTCGCCGTGGCCGAGGCGGGACATGCCGAAAACCACGGGCGTTTTCAGCCACCCGCCAAGGGAAGAATACTGTACAACTACTGAACATGTTGGAAGCCCTGCCCCTTCGGGGTAGGGCCGGGGGCATTTTACCCCGAAGGGGTTACATCCCACAGCCGGGGGTCGCGCAGCGCACCCCCGGACTACCACGCCGGGTCGCGTACTCGCGCACCCCCGGAACGCGCCTCACGGCCGCCCTTGACACCCCGGCCCCGGACAGTTCAGCACCGGTCCCGGCGGCACGGGCGACGTCGTGTAGAAGGTCACGTTGGGGATCGGCACGGTCGGCGCGACCTGCGGCGTCTTCGGCTCGGCGCGGTAGAGCATCACCTGCGGCGGCTTGACCGGCGGAAGAACCTGCGGGCATTGGACCTCGGCCTTGTATATCAATACCGGCGGCGCCTTGCCGACGTAGAAGGTGACGTCCGGCGGCGGGCAGCGGTAGAAGAAGACGTTCGGGATCGGCACCTGGGCGGCGAAGCGCGGCGGTTGGACCTCCGCCTTGTAGAACGTCGGCGCCGGGATCGGCAGCGTCGAGGCGACGGCGGGCGGGTCGGGAGGCAGTTGGCGGTAGAATTTGACGTTGGGGATGGGCACAGTCGGCCCGCAACGGGGAGCGCAGTCTTCCCCGGCGAAGGCGAGCCCGGCCCCGGCGAGCAGGGCGGTCAGCGACCCGGCGACGGCGTGCTTCATCGGCGGCGCTCCGTGTAGGGGGGACGCGCGGTTCAGGCGCGGCGTAACACCTCTATCGGCCGAACGGCCCCAGGGCGATCAGGCCGATTCGGGGCGAACGGGGGACAACGATGGAGCCGCTCGTGGTCCTCTACGAAGACAACCACTGCCTGGCGCTGGCGAAGCCGGCGCCGCTGCTGACGCAGGGCGTGCCGCCGGGCATCCCGACGCTGGAGGCGATGGCCAAGGCGTATCTCAAAGAGAAGTACGGCAAGGCGGGCAACGTCTACCTCGGCATCCCGCACCGCCTCGACCGGCCCGTCTCCGGCGTCGTCCTGTTCGCGCGGCAGACGAAAGCGGCGCAGCGTCTCGCGGAACAATTTCAGAACCGGCAAGTCGAGAAAGTCTACTGGGCCGTCGTCGACGGCGACGTCCGGCCCGACGAGGGGGCCTGGGAAGACTGGCTGAAGAAACTGCCGGAGGAAGCGCGGACGGTGGTCGTGGCGAAGGACGAGCCGGGGGCAAAATTCGCCCTGCTCTCGTACCGGCGGTTGAAGGGCGGCGACGGCTGGACGCTGCTGGAAGTCCGGCCGAAGACGGGGCGGATGCACCAGATCCGCGTGCAGACGGCGTCGCACGGCTGGCCGGTGCGCGGCGACGTCCTTTACGGGTCGGCGAACTCCTTCGGTCCGCCGGCGGAAGTGCCGCGCGAGCGCGTCATCGCATTACACGGACGGAGTTTGACGTTCCTGCACCCGATCCGCTTCGAGCCGATCACGGTCACGGCGCCGGTGCCGGAGACGTGGCGGGAGTTCGTGGGACTTTGACCGCGACCCGCACCGCCGCCCCGAAGAATTGAGAAGGAGGAATTGAGAATTGAGAATTGTTCGTGGGACTTTGACCGCGACCCGCACCGCCGCCCCCGCGGCGGCCGCTAGGCGGGCGTTTTGCCGATCTGTTGACGTACCCATTCGCGGAACGACCGCACCAGGCTGTTCTCATCGACCTGCGTCCGTTGCCCCAGGAAGTCGGCGAGTTGACGGACGGGGACTTGCGGAAAGTGCCGACTCTGTTCGGCGACCTCGTACTCGCCGTTCGCGCCGCGCAGGGAGACCTCCAGCGTCGCGCCGTCGTAGCGCCACACCTCGGGGACGCCGAGGACGGCGTAGATTCGCAGTCGTCGGCGCGAATTGCGGCTGACGTCGATCTCGACGGCCAGGTCGGGCGGCGGGTCGGTCGCGAGGTCGATCTCTTCCCGGCCGCGTACCCGCGGTTCGTTCTGGAGGTAGTAGCACTCGTCCGGCTCCAGGGCCCGGTCGAGGTCCTCGCGGTCGCACGTCATGTCCCCGCAACTCCGCACCGCCATCCCCAATTCCTCGGTCAAGGTGACGATGAGGCGGCCGAGGAGCCGGCTCAGGTTGCCGTGCAGGTGAGAGATGGTCAGGAATTCGAGCGCCCCCCGGTCGTAGGTCAGCCGGACGTGGCGCCCCTTCAGGGCCTCGGCAATCGTTCGGTAGGCCCGCCAGTCCAGGTCGCGGATCACAAAACGCTGCCCCGCGCGTGACGGCGCCCGCTCCTCGGCTCGATCGGCAACGGCCGCCATGTTCGTCCCTCCGTCCGCAAAATGTCCCGCGCGTGGAGCCTACCAGGGGGCCGGTCGCGAGGTCAAGACGGCGGCGTCGCCCCCGCCCCCAAGGCGCCGGCAAGGGCGGGCGCGGACGCGAGACGGTCGATCAGTTTCCGGGCATAGGCGGCGAGGTCCGTCGGCGACAGGGCGACCACCCCCGGCGCGAACTCGGCCGTCGCGCAGGTCTCCAGCAGGTCGGCACACGCCCGCGCCAGCCCCTCCTCGACGCCGGCGCCGCGCAGGCAGTCGGCGGCGTCGCGCGGCGTCACCTCGCCGGGCGGCAGTCGGAAGCGGCGGCGCAGGAAGTCCTGCATCGTCTGGCGCACGCCCTCGATGGTGGGCGCGGACGACTGCAAGCCGCGCGTCGCCTCCGCCATCGTCGCCTGATACCGTCGCCGCGAGGCTCGCGTCAGCCGCCGGCGCTTCCAGGCGCGCACGCCCCAGACAGTCGCGATGACGGCACAGACCGCCGCCAAGCCGACCTCGGCCCACGCCAGAAGACGGTCGGAGCCCGCTTCCGCGACGGGGAGTTCCGGAGCCTCCTCCTCCGGCGCGGGCGCGCTGGCCTGCGCCGGCGGGGCCGGAGTCGGCGCCGGCGCGGGCACGGGGACGTCCGGCGGGGCGTCGGGTGTGACGTTCGCCGCCGTCGTCACCTCCAGTGGGATCGCCGGGCTGCGCGCCGCCGCGAATTGACTGCTTTTCGGGTCGTAATAGCTCACCTGGACGGGCGGCACTTCCTTGACGTCGGCGCTCAGCGGGCGGAGCGTATAGGTGAACTCACGCGCCGCGCCGGCGAGGCGTTCGTCCTCATGGCGGACGCGGAACGACTTGGCGAAGTCGGGGCGTGCGGCCAGGTCGGGCGCCGTCGCCTGTGCCAAAGAGCCGCTGCCTTCCAGGCGTACCTTGAGCGTGAACGGCGTGCCGACGGCGAGGCGCGTCTGGCTCGCCTGAGCCGTCACGCGGACCGGGCCGATGAGGCCGCCGAAGTCGGCCGGGCGGTCGGCGCGGCCGCGCAGGTCGACGACGGCGAACGTCAGCGGCGCGCCCGCGGCGACGAACGGCTCCCACTTGCCGGCCCGGGCGGACGACGGAACGTAGACGTCGCCCGCGACCCGCGCCGGCGGGATCGTCACCTGACCGCCCTCGCGCATCCTCAGCGGAATCGTCAGACGGCGGCGATAGCGCGCCGGGTCGAGGCCGGGGACGTTGCGGTCGGCCGGCTCGTGTTCCAGCTTGACCTCGCCGGGGAGGCCGTTGACGCGGAAGCCGCGGTGGCCCGGCTCGACGGCCCCCTCCTGCACGACCGTCTCCAGCGACTTCACCAACTCGAATTGGGCCACGCCGTCGAGCCCCGGTATCGTCAGCGACATCTCCTTTACCGGAAGGTGCGGATACGTCTTGTTGTTGAAGCTCACCTGCGTCCGCTGGACCAACAGGTCGACATAAAGTTGTACCTCCTCGCCGACGGTCGGCGTCGGGTTGGAGAGCGACAGCGCCATCCGCACCCATGGCTGCGGCTTCGCCGGCGTCACGTCGAGGGCGATGGGCTTCGTCGTCGCGGTCTGGCCGCCGCTGGCGACGGTGAACGCCGGCACGACGTACTGTCCCGGCTTTTGCGGGTCGACGCGGTAGACGAAGGTGTAGTCGTTGGTGTCGCGGCCGGGCGCCGCCTTGAGCAGGTCGGGGGCGCCGAGCATCTTCATGAGGTCGGGGTCGAGGCCGCCGAGCGCGGCCGGGTCGCCCAACCCCTTGAGGGCGCCGGCGAACCGGCCGCCGGTGCCGGCGTGAATGATGCCCTTGGCCTCCAGGTCGGCGGCGAAGGTCGGCACGACGCGCGGCGGGCCGAGGGGCACAAGCGCGGCGCCCTCGATTTGCGGGGGTCGAACCTCCGGCGTGTCGGCGGCGCCGCGCACGCGCACGGTGACGAGGATCGGCTGACCGAATTGCGCACTCGTGCGGTCCGCCTGGACGGTCACTTGTGGCGCCCCGGCGGACGCGGGGAGGGCGGACGCGAGGAGGGTCAGGGCGGTCAGGGAGTAGCGGGAGACAGTCATGGCAACCTCGCTCGTCGGGGAAGAAGGTCGTGCCGCTTGCGGCTTAGAGTCTGTCCAGTAAGCCCCTCGCCCCTGTACTCATACACAAACCCGGTAAGACTGTCCGATTTGCCCGGTCATAACCCTCAGCCCGACTTCAGCTTCGAGCGGCCACGAACCGGACAGTCTTACCGGGTTTGTGTATCAGGGGAGAGGGGT
>JBBROG010000425.1:0-4597 GCA_038229635.1 Gemmatales bacterium | reverse complement strand
GCGCCTCCGAGGCGCGAGCGCGAAACCGCAAGCGGCCGACCGGGCGTGATGTGACATGCGCTGGATTTGGTTGGACAAGTTCCTGGACTTCGACAGCGGTAAGTCGGCGCGGGCGGTGAAGAACCTCAGCCTCGCCGAGGACTTCTTCGCCGACCACTTCCCCGGCTACCCGGTGATGCCGGGTGTGCTGATGCTGGAAGGGTTGGCGCAGACCGGCGGCATCCTCGTCGGCGAGGCGAACGGCTTCAAGGAAAAGGTCGTCCTCGCCAAGGTGCCGTTCGTCCGCTTCCACCGCGACGTCCTCGCCGGCGAGCAGATCGTCTACGAGGTCGAGATGTTGCACCTGCGTGCGGAAGGGGGGTCGGTCGCCGGGCGCGTTCTCGCCAACGGGCAGCTGGTCGCCGAGGCGGAGATTTTCTTCGCCCACCTCGACGCCAACCGCTCGAAGCAGGTGTTCGGCGACTATAACTTCGTCTTCAGCGGCGAACTGAAGCGCGTGATCGACAAGGTACGCAGGCCGCAGGCGTAAGGGCGGAGGGCACGGCAGCCCCCGACTCGTCCCGAGCCGCGTCCTCCGGCCCGCGCCCTCTGTCGTTGGTCCTTCGCCTTCGTCCTCCGGGTGTTCGTCATGGCTGCCTCCTCCCGCCGCGCCGTCCTCACCGGCCTGGGCCTGGTCACGCCGATCGGCACCAACATCTCCGCCGTCTGGGAGGCGCTGTGCGGCGGCCGCGGCGGCGTGCGCCCCATCGCCTCCTTCGACGCTTCCGCCCTGCCCACTCGCATCGCCGCCGAAGTACACGACTTCGACGCCAAGAATTACGTCGACAAGAAGGAGCGCAAGAGTCTGCGCGTCATGGCCCGCACGATCCAGCTGGCCGTCGCCGCCGCCCAGCTCGCGCTCGACGACAGCGGCGTCGACAAGGAGAAGCTCGACCCGACGCGCTTCGGCGTCGAGTTCGGCAGCGGCCTGATCGCCAGTGAGCTGGACGAGATGGGCGAGGCGGCGACCGTCAGCGCCAACTGCCGGCCGGGCGTCGTCGACCTGGAGAAGTGGGGCGGCACCGGGCTGAGCGCCATCCCGCCGCTGTGGATGCTCAAATACCTGCCCAACATGCCGGCCTGCCACGTCTCCATCATCCACAACGCGCAGGGGCCGAACAACAGCGTCACCGAGAGCGACATCGCCAGCTTGCTCGCGATGGGCGAGGCGTTCCGCATCCTCGTGCGCGACCAGGCCGACTTCTTCCTCGTCGGCGGCGCCGAGAGCAAGATCAACCCGCTGAGCCTGGTGCGGCAGTGCCTGTTCGAGCCGCTGTCGAAGCGGAACGAGGCGCCCGCGAAGGCCAGTCGCCCTTTCGACAAGGGGCGCGACGGCCTGGTCCTCGGCGAAGGCGCGACCGTGCTGGTCCTCGAAGAGTTGGCACACGCGAAGAAGCGCGGCGCGAAAATCTACGCGGAGGTGGTCGGCTTCGGCTCGGCGTTCGACCGCAAGAAGGAGGGCGGCGGCATCGCTCGCGCCGCCCGCGCCGCCCTGGCCGACGCCGGGGTCGGCCCGGAGGAGATCGACCACGTCAACGCCCACGGCCTGAGTACCGTGCAAGCCGACGCCTGGGAGGCACGCGGCTTGCAGGAAGTCTTCGGCAACCTCAAGGAGCCGGTGCCGGTCTTCGCCCCGAAGAGCTACCTGGGCAACCTCGGTGCCGGCGCCGGCACGACCGAGTTGGCGATGAGCGTCCTCGCCCTGCGCCACGGCGCCGTGCCGCCGACCCTGAACTACGAAGAGCCCGACCCCGCCTGCCCGGTCCACGTCGCGACCGGCTCCCTCCGGCCCGTGAGGCGTGCCCACGTCCTCAAGATCAACTTCACTCCGATGGGCCAGTGCGCGGCCCTGGTCCTGCGGCGCTGGTCCGACTGAGTACCGAGTACTCATACACAAACCCGGTAAGACTGTCCGGTTCGTGGCCGCTCGAAGCTGAAGTCGGGCTGAGGGTTATGACCGGGCAAATCGGACAGTCTTACCGGGTTTGTGTATCAGTACTGAGCTAATACCCCGAACCCGCCATGCGAAGACGAGTCGTCATCACCGGAATGGGCGTCATCACGCCGCTGGGCCACTCGGTCGCGGAGATGTTCCGCGCCCTGGTCGAGGGCAAGAGCGGCGTCGGCCCCATCAGCCGCTTCAACGCCCGGCGCTTCCCGACGACCTTCGCCGCCGAGGTGAAGGACTTCGACCTCGGCCGCTGGGTGCGCGACGCGGGGCGCTGGTCGGACTGCGGCGTCAACACGCACTTCGCCCTGGCCGCCGCCCAACAGGCGCTGCAAGACGCCGGCCTCGTCGAGGGGGAGAGCCCCGCCGTCGACCGCACGCGCTTCGGCGTCTACCTCGGCTCCGGCGAGGGCATTCAGGATTTCCACAATCTGATGTCGCTCATCGGCGAGAACTACCGCCGCGCCAGCCGCGACGTCGACGTGCCGTCCTTCGCGCGCGACGGCATGGCGCGCTTCCACGCGGGGCGCGAGGCCGAGCAGGAGCTGCACACGACGCCGGCGCACGTCGCCCAGGAGTTCGGGCTGGAGGGGCCGAACTTCAACTGTCTGACGGCGTGCGCCGCCAGCGCCCAGGCCCTCGGCGAGGCGGCGGAGATGATCCGCCACGGCGACGCCGACCTGATGCTCTCCGGCGGCTCGCACAGCATGATCCACCCGCTCGGCCTCACCGGCTTCAACCTGCTGACGGCGCTGTCGACGTTCAACCAGGCGCCGGAGAAGGCGTCGCGCCCCTTCGACGCGACGCGCGACGGCTTCGTCCTCGGCGAGGGGGCCGGCATGTTGGTGCTGGAGGAGTTGGAGCACGCGAAGAAGCGCGGCGCCACGATCCACGCCGAGTTGACCGGCTACGGCTCGACCGCTGATGCCTTCCGCGTGACCGACAGCCACCCCGACGGCCGCGGCGCCATCGCCTGCATCCGCGGGGCGCTCAAGGACGCCGGCCTGTCGCCTTCGGACGTCGGCTACGTCAACGCCCACGGCACGAGCACCCAGGTGAACGACAAGGTCGAGACGTTGGCGATCAAGAACGTCCTCGGCGAGGGCGCTTACCGGGTGCCGGTGTCGAGTACCAAGAGTATGCTCGGCCACATGATCGCCGCCGCCGGCGCCACCGAGCTGATTATCAGCGTCGTGGCGATGCGCGAGGGCGTGCTGCCGCCGACGATCAATTACGAGGTGCCCGACCCGGAGTGCGACCTCGATTACGTGCCCAACGCCGCCCGCGCGAAGCGCGTCCGCCACGTCCTGAGCAACAGCTTCGGGTTCGGCGGGCAGAATATCTCGCTGGTGGCGAGTCGGTTTTGAGCGTTGAGGAAACTACTGTGTTGCTCTTCCTGCTCGGTCTGCTGATGACGCTGCTGCCGGCGCTGGCCGCCGCCGCGTTCATGATCGCGATGTATTTCTACCTGTGTTGGAAGTATCTCGCGCTGATCGTCCGCATCTTCCAGGAGCGGCCGCTCTTTATCGTGCCGCGCGGCCAGGCGGTCGAGGGGGCGGAGGACGTCCGCTTCCCCACGCGCGACGGCCGGATGCTCGCCGGCTGCTACGTGCCGTCACGCGCGCCGCGGCGCGGCGTCGTGCTGTTCGGGCTGGAGTTCTGCTCCAACCGCTGGTCCTGCCTGTCCTACTGCGAGAGTCTGCTGGAGAACGGCTACGACGTCTTCGCCTTCGAGACGCGCGGCCAGGGCGACAGCGACCGCGAGCCGGGCTACGAGCCGCTCCAGTGGGTGACCGAGCACGAGGTCGAGGACACGCTGTCGGCGCTGGCCTACCTGCGGACGCGGCCGGACGCCGACCCGCGCGGCGTCGGCTTCTTCGGCATCAGCAAGGGGGCCGGGGCCGGCCTGCTCGCCGCGTCGCGCGACCCCTACATCCGCTGCTGCGTCACCGACGGCGCCTTCGGCACCTACACGACGCTGGTGCCGTACATGCGCATGTGGTTCCGCATCTACAACCAGCAGTATTTCGCGCAGGGGCTGTTGCCGTCGTGGTACTACGGCCGGGTCGGCCTGCGCGGGCTGCGCGAGATCGAGCGCCAGCGCCACTGCCGCTTCCCGCACCTGGAAGACGTCCTGCCGCGCCTCAGCCGGCCGCTGCTGATGATCCACGGCGGCGGCGACACCTACATCAAGCCGCACATGGGTCAGGCCCTCTTCGAGCAAGCCCGTGGGCCGAAGGAATTCTGGCTCGTCGGCGACGCCAAGCACAACCAGGCGCTGCCGGCCGCCCCGGAGGAGTACGAGCGCCGCGTGCTGGAGTTCTTCGACCGGCACCTGGCCTCCCCCGTCGAGGCGCCGCGCCGGCCGGCCGCACTGCCGGCGCCGCACCGGCGCCCGCGCCCCCAACCGGCGGGCGCCGAGTCGTAATCGTCTCCCCTCTCCCCTTTGGGGAGAGGGGTCGGGGGTGAGGGGTGGAGCCTCCGCTGACTTGGGGGGGGGGGGCCCCCCCCCCCCCCCCCCCCCCGCCGGGGGGGCGGGAGGGGGGGGGCGGGGGGCGGGCGACGAAACCAACACCCCAGGACCGCCACGCGGGGGACGGGCGGCACGCG
>JBBROG010000424.1:0-4604 GCA_038229635.1 Gemmatales bacterium | reverse complement strand
CGCGAAGCTGTTGGCGATGGTCGTGCAACAGGGGCTGCTGCTGACGCGCGGCGGATTCGGCGCGCGGAGCCGGCGTCAGGCGGCGCGAGTCGTGCGTCGGCTGGCGCTGCGTGTGGCGGAGGCGCTGGGCCGTCGTCAGGAGTTGCGTCGGGTGCTGCGGCTGCTGGCGGGCGTGTTGCGCCGCTGCGGCCGGGTGAACCGGCGGCGGCGGCGCCCGTCGACGTACCAAACGCTGGTCAATCCGGCTCACGATGGCTTAACCTGATGCCTAGGGGGTCGCGTGCTCGCGCACCCCCGGAACTAAAGTTTCGGCGCCGCGGTGCCGATTTTTCCTTTCGTGCGTCGCGTCCGTCTTGAACCGACGTTCACTGGCGGCATTTCGGGCATTTTCGGCGCGCATGGCAAGACTGGCGCCGTCGCCCGAGGTTGCCTTTTTTCGCCGGCGTGCGTGAGATTTTTGTTGCCGCGCGGGCGCTTCCGCCTATATTTCCCATACCCTCCCCGTCGGGAGGGTGTACCCCATCGGTGTGTTGTGGAGTAGGGCTTATGAGTCCGGTAGTGGCGGAGTTGGATTTCATCGAGGAGTTGCGCCTGCGGCGCTGGGCACGTCAGCACTATGTGCCGGCCGAAGAGCGTGACTCGTCCTGGCATCCCGTCGTCCTCGACGAGATGGACAAGAAGGACTATGACGTCGTCGAGCCGGAGTTCGCCCCCACCCGCGCCTGATCGACCCGCCGACCGAACAACGCCGAGCCGCGACCGCGAGGGAGGAAGGCAAGGCCACTCCGTCAAGGCCGCGGCTCGGTCCCGTTAACGCGCCCGCGATAGGCCAGACACTCCTCGACGACGCGGCGAAGCTCCTCGACGCCCACGTCACGTTCGCAGCAGACCAGCATCAGCGCCCCGTCGGAGCGGAAATTGCCGTCCCACGTCCTCACCCCCTCGTCCGCCCACGACGGGTCGTACTTCGCGAGATGCGCGTCGGCGAGGCCGGCGACGTAGGCGCGAAGACTGCGGTCGGTTTCGTCCAGCGCCGCGGCGCCCGGCAGTTCCTCGAATCGCCGCACGCGATCTTCGGTCATAACAAATTCCCCTCTCAGTAGCCGCACGTTTTGCTGTGGACCTCGTAACTCTTACGCTCGCTCATCGCCTTGCCCGCGTCGTGGCAGTTCCGGCAGACGTCGCCGCGCGCGACGCGGTGGTGCTTCTTCCCCGACGGCTTGTGGACGTCGTGGCACGACAGGCAAGTGACCTCTTCCTTGCCGGACACGACGACGTCGCGGACGTTTTCCAGGACGTGCCGGTCGCCCGGATTCAGAGCTTTTAGCGCCGCGTCCGAGAAATCGACTTTGAAGTCGCGGAACAGGTTGTCGCCGGCGACGAAGTTGTTGGCGTAGGGCCGTCCGCTGCTCTTCGACGTGCCGGTGCGGGCGTGGCACTGGGCGCAGACCGACGTGACGACGCGGGCCGAATCTTTGCGCTTGCGCGACAGATGCACTAAGCCGGCGTCTTTCGCGTGGCCCGCCGGCACGTCGCCGTGGCAGACGCCGCAGTCGAGCGACCGGGCCGTAAATGTCCCTTTCTTCGCGTCGACGCCGGTGGCGTGGCAGCCGGCGCAGCGGTCGCCGAACGTCTGGCCGTCCCAGACCCCTTTGGCGGTGTCGAGCAGGTCGAGTTTGCCGAACGCGGCGGCGGGCTTGAGCAAGCGCTGGCGCTTCGCGCGCCCCATCGCCAACATCGCCTCCTTGGCGAGGCCCGCGCGCGCCGGCGACTCCGGGTCGAGGTCGCGGACGGTGCGGTTGTGGCGGTTGTCGCCCCAGCGCGGCCCGACGTCGCTGCGGTGGCAAAACAGACACTCGTCGCCGGAGACGAACTCCGGCACCGGCGTGCCGATGTGGTCGCCGCCCCACGCCGCCGGGTCTTGCTTGTCAGGAAACGAACCACAGAGGCACAGAGGACACAGAGGGAAGACAACACAGAGAAAGACAAAAAAGGAAAGAATAATCGCGTATCGCATTGCCTTCCCTTTCCTCTTCTCTGTGTTGCCTTTCCTCTGTGTCCTCTGTGCCTCTGTGGTTCGTTTATTCTTCCGCCCTCACCCAGCCGTAGGCCGCGTTGTCCCGCTGGCCCCCCCCGTCGAGGTAAGCCTGCTTCAGCTTTTCCAGGCCGTCCTTCGGCAGCGCCTGCCTCTTCGCCGCCACGTCAACGCCGTAGAGTTTCGCCGCGTTCAGGCCGAAGATTTTCGCCTTGTCCTCCTTGGAGAGGGGGGCGTAGCCGAACTTCTTGCACAGCTCGTCGCTGATCTGAAAGCGCTTGAAGGCGTCGATGACCCATTGCGGCGAGCCCCACCAGAGGCAGTCCGTGCCCCAGATGACGTGGTCGGCGCCGTAGTGCTTGACGTTCTTGCCGATCAGGTGCATGCACATCTCGGGGTGCTGGATCGCCAAACTCCCGAACGCCGAGCCGATCTCGCAGTAGACGTTGCTCATCTTCGGGTTGCGCTGCTTGACCTTCATCAGCACGTCGTGCCAGGCGAAGTCGCCGGTCGTCGGGTCGTAGAAGCCTTTCGCCTTGAACTGCGGCTCGCCGGGGTCGTGCTTCAAGGCGGAGTGGTAGACGATGAAGGTGATGTCGGGGTGGTCGAGCGCCGCCTTCTCGACGTCGGCCGGGTTCGCGAGGTGGCCGAGCGTGCGCGACTGCGAGGCGTAGCCCTTGTGGACGCTGAAGAGGCGCAGGCCGAGCTTCTTCGAGCGCTCGTAGAACGGGTACGTCAGCTTCTCGTCGTCGAGCTTGAAGCCGTTGCCGGAGCGGCCGGGGTCGGTGTGGCAGTACCACTTCCACGAGTCGATGCCGTAGGTCTTGACCTCGCGCTCCATCTGCTCGTAGAGGGCGTTGAAATCGGGCTTGTTGGCGGCGCGGTCCCAGTAGTGGTTCGGGGCGCAGTTGCCCTGGCAGAGGGCGCGCTGACAGCCGGCGAGGTCGTTGATCTCCTTCTTGCGCGCCGACATCAGCCAGCTCGGCAGCAGGCCGCCGTCGAAGCCGGGCGTGCGCGCCTTCCCTTGCAGCACCTTGCCGTCGGCCCCCTTGTCGATCTCCTTGCCGGGGACGCCGGAGATGACGAGCATACTCGTCTCGCTGTCGAAGAACATCTCCTTGACGAAGTTGCGGAACGAGTACGATTCCGCGTCGTTCTTGAGGTCGAAGCCCATCCCCTTGATGACCGGCGAGGTGCGGAAGGTGAGGGGCAGGCCGTTGGTGAAGTGGGTCTGGACGTCGAAGATAAAGTATTCGCCCTTGGGCCACTTCTCCTCGGTGGCGGCCGCCTCGAACGTCTCGGCCTCGTCGACGTCCCAGTAGTCGCCGTAGACCTTGTTCATGGCGAGGAACGCCGTCGCGAGGCCCATCGAGCTAGCCATGAAGGCGCGGCGGTCCATGCCGAGCTTCTTCGCCCGCTCCTCGCCGAGGGCGCCGACGAGTTGCTCGACCTGCTTCTGTCGGTCGTTTTGCGGACGAGGAATGAACTCCTCGTTGGAGACGACCTGCGTCGGCACGGGGGAGTCGACGCCCTTGTCACGGTCGCGGCGCCACTTGGGTATCCACATGGGAGGAGTCCTCGACGGGGAAAGATGGCCCAAGAGTAACGCGCCGGGGGAGCGCCGGTCAAGGCGCCGCGCGGCGCGCGCATCAGTCTTCCGGGTGCAACTCCGCCAGAGATTCGGCTTTGAGGGCCTTCGACAGGAGTTGCCGCAGTTCGTCGGGGGGAAGCCCTTCCGCCCGCTGTTTGAGAGCGGGCGGCAGCGGGCCGAACTTCTCCTCCAGCACGAGCAGCGTCAAGTTCCGCTCGCCCTGGAGGACGCCTTGGGCCAGGCCGCGTTCATAGGTAGTCGTCATGAAAGGCTTCACCTCTTGATACCGCTCGGCCGTCATCAGGGCCTGGAGTCGCGCCTTCTGCGCCTCGTCCAACTCCGCATACGCCTCCAGGCACTCGGCCAGCAGGAACCGCCGGTAGTCATTCTGCCCCGAAACCGCGATCCGTTGCAAGCCCTCCGCGTACAACTCGGCGCGCCGCTCGGCCGGCACCCGCATCAGCGTGCTCAGCGCCACGCCCAGAAGGTTCTCGCCGTCGGCGTACTCCTCGGCGTTCAGCGCCGGCAGGCCGACATAGGCGTACTCGAAACGGAGAATGGTGTGCCCCCAGAAGTGTTCCTCGTAGGCGTCCCAGCCGATGCCGTCGAGGCCGACGCGGAGGAACAGGCCGACGGGGAGGACGGCCAGGCCGGTGTCGCGCCGCAGCTGGGCGTAGTACTCGAACAGCCGCGGCCGCAGCGCCGCCACGCTGTCCCTGGCCTCCACCTCGACGTGGACCAGGGCGACCAGGTCTTCAACGCCCTCGCGCGGCGGCGGGGCGCCGGGCTTGAGGCGCAGCTTGGCGACGAGGTCGAGGAAGCGCTTGTCGCCGCGCGGGGGCGCCAGGAAGACCTCTTTATCCAGCCATTCGACCGCGGTGAAGTCGAAGCGTGCGGCCCAGAGGGGGAAGAAGCAGAGGAAGAACTGCTCGAAGAACTCCTTGAGAAGGACTTTGAGGCGCTGGTCGTGGTCGTCGG
>JBBROG010000423.1:0-4674 GCA_038229635.1 Gemmatales bacterium | reverse complement strand
GCGGTGGTGGACCTCGGCCGCGGCGAGGGTATACTGAGGACGGCGCATGGCTCCCCCTTGGAACGAGTTGTTGGCACAAGTCATTCTAGGGAGGGAGCTTGCGTCTTTCCGCTCGGCGGCACGCCCACTACGAAGTACTGAAACTCGCGGCGGGGGCCGTCGAAGAGGAGGACGCACTCCGCGAGGACGTCGAGTCCGATCAGGACGTCGAGGCCGGGCAGGGGTTGCGGCCACTCCATGACGAGGAGCCGCTCTTGCAGGGCGACAGGTCCGGTCCCGCGTCGTGGACTCGGGATGCTCAGGCTGACCTCGAAGAGATTGCCCTTCACCGACCCGCCCATGGTCGTTGTCGTCGCGCTTCCTCTACGCTTGGGAGTGATTCGTTGGAGTACCGCGGGCGCGACACAGGTGACGTCGCTCGCCGTATCGATCAGACCATGACAACTGACGGGACTGGGGATGGGCTTACCGGACGCGCGCAGCGCCGCCAGGGCCTGGCCGTCGAGCCCGACCAGTACGGGTAATTCCAGTCCGTTAGCGCTCAAGGAGAGGCGTAGGTG
This sequence comes from Gemmatales bacterium, assembly GCA_038229635.1. Taxonomy (GTDB): domain Bacteria; phylum Planctomycetota; class Planctomycetia; order Gemmatales; family Gemmataceae; genus DATFNV01. Next base: position 4,114 of record JBBROG010000423.1, on the reverse strand, counting down.
AGGCATGGGGTTACCAGCGGACGCGGTAGACCGGCTCTCGCGCCCGGATTTGGTGAATCATAAAGTCCTGACGCGGGATGAGGAACCGCTGTAAGGCGAACTCGTAAGCCTCCTCGTCCGTGTCCCACATGCCGAGAATCTCGGAGCCCTTGATGAGGATGTGCTTCCCCTCATAGCCTTCGGCCAGGAGCCGACCGGCTTCGCGCCGGTAGAACTCCCACTCCTCGGCGAGGGCAGCGTCAGGCTTGGAGGGGGGAAGTTCCGTGTACGGGATCGTTGGCAATTCGCGCTGGTTCATGATTCCCTCTCCTTAGTTGAGAGCGTGGTCCCTCGATCCTTCGCGATTCGTCTGTCAGGGAACCCTGGGGGGAGATCCTAACGTCCGTCCCGGAGGGCGGTCCAGCCCAATCGCGCGCCGCGACTGCCAGGCCCGCCGGCGCGACTCGCCTTGCCCCGTCGCCGTCCCGCGAGCGACAATGGCGCAGATCGTTCCGCCCTCCGCCCCCGGCGTGGAGTACACTGCTGTCATGCAAGAATCCATCCTCCAATCCGTCGGCCACACGCCCCTGGTCCGCCTCCGCCGCGTCGCCGAGGGGCTGAGCGTCCCCGTCTACGTCAAGATGGACGCCCTCAACCCCGGCGGCAGCGTCAAGGACCGCGTCGCCGTCGCCATGATCCAGGAGGCCGAGCGCCGCGGCGAATTGCGCCCCGGCGGCACCATCATCGAGGCGACCGCCGGCAACACCGGCGTCGGCCTGGCGATGGTCGCCGCCGTCCGCGGCTACCGCTGCCTCTTCGTCCTGCCCGACAAGATGAGCCGCGAGAAGATCGCCCTCCTGAAGGCGTACGGCGCCGAGGTCGTCGTCACGCCGACGGCCGTCGCCCCCGACTCGCCGGACAGTTACAACGGCGTCGCCGACCGCCTGGCCCGCGAGATCCCCGGCGCCTGGCGGCCGAACCAGTTCGCCAACGCCGCCAACCCCGAGTCGCACTACCGCACCACCGGGCCGGAAATCTGGGACCAGACCGAGGGGCGCGTCACCGCCTTCGTCGCCGGCGTCGGCACCGGCGGCACCGTCTCCGGCGTCGGCCGCTACCTGAAGGAGCGCAACCCCGACGTCAAGATCGTCGGCGCCGACCCCGAAGGCTCGATCCTCTCGGGCGGCGCGCCGCACTCGTGGAAGGTGGAGGGCATTGGCGAGGACTTCGTGCCGAAGACGTTCAACGGCCAGCTCGTCGACGAGTGGGTGCGCGTCTCCGACGCCGAGTCGTTCCACGTCGCCCGCTCCCTGGCCCGGCGCGAGGGGCTGCTGGTCGGCGGCTCGACCGGCACTAGCGTGGCCGCGGCGCTGCGCTACGCCCGGCGCCTCAGCGGGAATAACCATCTCGTCGTGGCCCTCGGCTGCGACACGGGGCGCAACTACCTGAGCAAGTTCTTCGACGACGGCTGGCTGGCCGAAAACAAACTGTCCCACGAGGACCGCCCGCCGCACTCGATCGGCGACCTGCTCAAAACGCGCGGGCCGCGCCAGCTGGTGACGATCGCGCCGGAGGCGACGGTCGCCGACGCCATCGTGCTGATGGAGCGGACCGGCATCTCGCAGCTGCCGGTGCTGCAAGGCGGCAAGCCGGTCGGCGGCGTGCAGGAAGTGACCCTGGCGCGCGTGCTGCACGACTTCGGCGACCCGAAGGGAGTGACGGTCGGCGAGATCATGGGGCGGCCGCTGCCCCAGATGGAGGCCGACACGCACCTCGACGAGGCGTACCGGCTGCTGCTGGCGGGCAACACGGGCGTCCTCGCCGTCGAGGACGGCCGCGTCCTCGACATCGTCACGCGCATCGACCTCGTACATTACTGGAATCAACAGCGGCCGACGAAGTGAGCGCGGGCTCCGACCTGGACGCCCGCCCTTCCCTTCCGTAAAGAAACGTTGATACTTTGATCCTTCGGGAAAACTCGTCGCGCCAGGACGGCGCGCCCGCGGCGACCCCTACCGCACTCCCGAAGAAACCCGAGCTATAGTTTGCGTGTGCCCCCGCGGGAACGTCCCCGCCGGGATACGCGCAGGCCCACTGACGGAGGAGAGAGATGATGCAGGTGAAGGGGTATCTCGCGTGCTGCCTGGCCCTGGCGCTGGCCGCGACGGCGGTGCGGGCGGAGGAGAAGAACGAGTCCGCGAAGGTCACGACGACGCGCACCGAGACGGGCCGCGCGAGCAAGATCCGCGTGATGCTGCCCGCCGAGGACGCCCGTCTGTGGTTCGACGGCGCCGCCACCCGCGCCAAGGGGCGCGAGCGCGTGTTCCGCTCGCCGGCCCTCGAAGACGGCAAGCGCTATTCCTATAAAGTCACCGCCGTCTGGTTGGAGAACGGCCGCGAGGTCAACCACGACACCAAGGTCTTCTTCCACGCCGGCGAGGACATCCGGATCGACTTCCGGCGCTGAGCCGAGGGACCGCCCGCGGCCTCGCGCTCCGGCCGCGGGCGGCGCGATTCTATCTCGGGACGCGCGGGCACGGCGCTCGTATCGTGACAGGGCGTGAAGGTTCGCGAAGCCGCCAGCGGCTCCCCCACACCCCGAGACCGCCGTGAGTCAGAAAACCTGGGGCGGCCGCTTCAGCGGCGCCACCGACAACCGCGTCGAGGCCTACACCGAGTCGATCTCCTTCGACCGCCGCCTCTACCGCCACGACGTCCGCGCCAGCCAGGCCCACGCCCGCATGCTCGCCGAACGCGGCCTGCTCACCGCCGAAGAGGCCGACGCCATCGCCGTCACCCTCGACGCCATCGCCGGCGAGATCGACCGCGGCGAGTTCCCCTTCTCAATCGGCCTCGAAGACATCCACACTCACATCGAGCGCGCCCTCATCGAGCGCCTCGGCGACGTCGGCCGCAAGCTGCACACCGGCCGCAGCCGCAACGACCAGGTCGTCACCGACGTCAAGCTCTGGGTGCGCGACGCCACCGACCATCTCGACGGCCAACTGCTCGACCTGCAGCGCGCCCTCGTCGAGGCCGCCACGCGCGAGCGCGACGTCATCCTGCCCGGCTACACGCACCTGCAGCGAGCCCAGCCGGTCCTCGCGGCCCACTACTTCCTCGCCTACGTCGAGAAGTACCAGCGCGACCGCGACCGCCTCGCCGACGGCCGCAAGCGCGTCAACGTCCTGCCGCTGGGCGCCGCCGCCCTCGCCGGCACGTCGCTCCCCATCGACCGCGACAGCGTGCGCCGCCAGCTCGGCTTCGACGCTTTGGCGATGAACAGCCTCGACGTCTCCGGCGACCGCGACTTCCTCCTGGAGTTCGTCTTCGGCCTGTCCGTCATCGCCTTGCACCTCGCGGGCTGGGCGGAAGAGTGGGTGCTGTGGTCGACGACGGAGTTCAATTTCCTCGAGCTGCCGGACGCTTTTTGCACCGGCTCGAGCATCATGCCGCACAAGAAGAATCCCGACGTGTTGGAGTTGATGCGCGGGAAAGCGGCGCGGGTCGTGGCGGCCCTCCAGCAACTGATGATGCTGGTGAAGGGGCTGCCGCTCGCTTATAATCGGGACTTGCAAGAGGACAAGCCGGCCTTGTTCGACGCCTCCGACACCGTCTCCGCCTCGCTGGAGTTGGCGGCGGCGCTGGCGCGCGAGGCCCGCTTCCGCCGCGAGGTCATCGAGGCGCGGCTGGAGGACGGCTTCCTCGACGCGACGACGCTGATGGAGTTCCTGATCAAGGAAGGGACGCCGATGCGCTCGGCGCACGAGGCGGTCGGGAAGCTGGTACGGCTGTGCCTGGAGCGCCGCTGCCGGCTCGCCGACCTAGCGCCGGACGTCTACGACGCCGAACGCCCCGGCCTCGGCGCGAAGGTCTATCAAGTGTTGGGGGTGAGGAACGCCCTCGCCTCGTTCCGGGGCGTCGGCTCGACGCACCCGGACGAGGTGGCGCGCCAACTGGACGCCTGGCGGCGGCGGCTGGCGTAGGACTCCTTAGAGGCGCAGGAAAAAATGAGTATTGGGCACGCCATCTGCATTGATACCTCACGCCGCCCTTGGAGGAAGTGTCATGGCGAAGCCGCTTGTGAGTGATGCTCTGTGGCAACGGATCGAGCCTCTGTTGCCTGCTCCCAAAT
>JBBROG010000422.1:0-4745 GCA_038229635.1 Gemmatales bacterium | reverse complement strand
TGGGATGCAACCCCTTCGGGGTAAAATGCCCCTGACCCTACCCCGAAGGGGTTATATCCCACAGCCGGGGGTCGCGCAGCGCACCCCCGGACAACCACACCGGGCCGCTTTCTCACTCCGGCACCTTGCCCGCGAAGCACTCCGCCGCCTTGAGGTGTTCCTTGGTCATCTCGTAAGCCTGCCCCATGAGCTTCAGCGCCGCCGTGCGCGTCGCCGGCTTCTTCGGGTCGAGCACCTTGCGACACAAGGTCAGGCAGTCCCTGGCGCGGTTCTCGCGCAGGGCGATCTCGGCCAGGCGAAGCGTCGCCTCGTTCGCGACCTTGCCGCCCTCGCCCTTGACCAGCGTCGCGTACAGCTTGGCGGCCGGGGCGCGCTGGTCGCGGGCGAAGTAGTCCTCGGCGACGGCGTAGGCCATTTCCTCGGCGACCGGCCCCTTCAACCCCGGCAGCGCCTTCTTGTAGACGACGACCATCTCGTTGAACTGGCCCAGGTCGCGGTAGGCCCGGCCGACGAGCAGCGCCCCCGGAGATCCGAGAACGCGGTCTTCCGACGCCGTGCGGTCCTGCGGCAGCGCCCAGAGCGCGCCCAGCACGTCGCCGGCCTCGCGCGCCGCCGGGCGCCCGCCGGGGGCGGACAGGTAGAGCGCGTAGGCGCCGAGGAACTGGGCCGCGGGCCGGAACGGCTCCTGGCCGACCGCCTCGCGGTTGTCGAGCAGGACGGCGCCGGCGAGGCGCGGGTTGTTCGTCAGCAGGTACGAGGCGGACAGGGCGACGGCGGCGGCGGCGCGAGTCGGCGGCGCGGCCGCGGCGGCCACGGCGCGGCGCAGCGGCGTCACCGCGTGTTCGGCGTCCCCTTCGAGCAGGTGCGTGCGGCCGATGTTCAGCAAGGCCAGCGCCGCCAGCTCGTGGCCCGCGGCCCGGTCGATGACGCGGTAGAACGCCGCCCGCGCCGGCCCGGTCTGCCCCTGGCGCAGCCGCACGACGCCGAGGTTGTAACTCGCCTCCACCTGCACCGGCGCCCGCCGCAGCTGCGGGTCCTGATACAGCCGTTCGTACTTGCCGGCGGCGTCTTCCAGGCGGCCGGCGCGGACGTCGAGGTCGGCCAACTCCATCTTCGCGGCCGCCGTCAGGGCGTGGCCGGGGTAGGCGGCCACGACGGCATTCAGGGCGCGAGCCGCCGCCGCGGCCAGGAAGATCTCACGCTCCCGCTCCGGCGTCTCCGCCTGGGTCGTGATCGTGAGCTGACCGTCGCCGATCGTCGCCAGTAGGCCGAGCGGGTCCGTCAGCGCCAGCAGCACGTCGCCGAGGGCCAGGTTGTCGAACGCCAGCCGAACGCTGCGGTCGGCGGCGAGCTTCCGCGCCGTTTCGCCCCATTCGACCTTGAGCTTCGCCAGCCCGCCCAGACGGTCGAGCAGCTCGGTCAGCGGCGTCGGCGGCAGCGCGGCGCTCACCGGCGCTCGCTCCGGATTGGGTCCGAGTTGCCGCACGTGGAGGAACTGGCCGGCCTTCTCCGACTCGTCCGCTCCGGCTCTCTTGCCGTCGTCGGCGGCGGGCCGCACGGGCGCGGCCTCTTTCGTCTCCTTCGAGTCGGCCGCGTCTTTCGCCCTGGCCTCCTTCGCCTGCGGATACCAGTCGAGGGCGGCGTCGACCTGCCAGTCGCGGGCGGCGTAAGCGGCCAGAGCGTCGGAGAGCGGGCTCGGGCGCTCGCCGCGCCCCGTCTCGACGGCCAGGGTCAGCGCGAGCAGATACGGAATGTCGGCGACGTAGGGCCGCTCTTTCAACTCGGGCAGGCTCGAGCGCAGCCGCAGCGGATAGAGCAGGCTCTTCGCCTCGGTGAACTTGCCCTGGCGGAGGTAGACGCGCGCCTGGCCCAACTCGGCCGGGGCGACGGCGGCCGGGTCGGCGACGCGGGCGGCGGCGACCGCCTGAAACGCCTTCAGAGCCGCCTCGTTGCGGCCGAGCCCTTCGAGGCAGAGTCCGACGCGATATTGGATCGCCTCGCGTACCGCGGCCGGCGCCGCGTCGGCCGCCGCCTGGTAGACGGGCAGGGCCAGGTCCGGGCGCCCCTCGCGCGCCAGCTCGTCGCCGCGCTCCACCGTGGGCGTCTCGCCGGGCTTGAGGCCGGCGCCGGCCGGGGCGTCGTCCTTGGTTTTCTCGCTGACGGCCGGCTGCGGCGGCGGCGGGGCGAAATAGGTGCGGTAGGCGATGTAGCCGCCGATCAGCCCGAGTTGGAGCAGGCACAGGGCCGGCCAGAGGAGGCCCCCCAGCCGCGACGCGGGGGGAGCCGGACGTCGCACGGAGACGGCGGCGGGCTCGGGTCGTGTTGGCTTGGTTCCGGGATCGGAGATGATTCGAGCCATGACGCCTGACCCTCGCGCGGTGGACTGGACTCGTTCTCGTCGGGCGAAAAAACTCTCCCGCCGGCAAAAGGCGGGGCAAGTTTTTCCCGGAGCCTTCGATGATGACCTCGGGAGCGAGCCCGACGGGGAGATTCGGTCATGCACATAGATAACACATACCTCACGAACCGCACGGTCGGCCAGCCCGAAGAGGCGTCGCCCGCGGCGGATGCGTCGCGGAAGAGCCCGGCGCCGGGCCTCCCCGGCGCCGACGCCAGCGCCCACGTCCGCTCGTCCGAACTGCTCGAACTGCTGGCGCGGGTCCGGCAGGCGCCGGAAGTCCGCCCGGAAGTTCTCCGGCGCGCGGCCCAGCGCCTCGCCAGCGGTTACTACAACACCCGGCAGGCCGCCGAGCAGACCGCGGAAGCCTTCCTCAACGCCGGCGACTGATCCTCCGCCCCCGAGCGGGCGTTCGGCGCCGGCCCGCGCTCCCGGCCGGCGCGGACGCTCCCCAACTCTCCATAACCAATTCGCCTTCGCGAATCAACTTCTCCCGGTGCCCCCTCCGTAGGTGCGACGATGCTCGAGATCGACGTGGGCCGGATGCGTCCGTTTCCTTGCTTCCGCGACTTCGACGACGAGGAGCGGCTCGCGGCGGCGAAACACCTGGAGTCGGTGCGCCTGGCGGCCGGGCAGAAACTGTTCCGGCAGGGGGAACCGGGCGACGCGACGTTCCTCCTGGTCGCGGGCCAGGTCGACATCGTGTTCGCGGTCGCGGGCCAGGTCGACCACACGTACCTGTTGCAGCCCGGCGCGATCTTCGGCGAGGTCGCCCCGCTGCTGGGCAGCACGCGCAGCGGCAGCGCGGTGGCCCGCGGCGACGTCGAACTGTGGCGCTTGCCCTACGCCAGTCTGCGCGGCGCCTTGGCGGGCGGCGAAGCCTGGGCGGGCAAGATGCTGCTGGCGAACGCTCAGACGCTGGCGCGTCGGCTGGTGGCGCTGGACCGGGAAATGACGCAGGCGCTGACCGAACTGCGCCGGCAGAGTGCGTCGGCGCCGCGCGCCGCCGAACTGGAGGCGATGCGAAAGCGGCTGATGACGGAGTGGGCGTTCTGAGAGGCTGTCCCGTAAGCCCCTCGCCCCGGTACGCCGGGGAGAGGGGTTGGGGTGAGGGGTCTGTTTTTCGCGAGAAACTCCCCCTCACCCCCGGCCCCTCTCCCCCGAGTACGGGGGCGAGGGGAGCAGAGGCGACAGACTCTGAGCCATTCTCAGAGTGAGGCCCGCAACCCCTCTTCGTAGCTCGGGTAGCGCGGCACGACGCCGAGTTCTCCGCGCATCCGCCGGTTGCTGACGCGGCGGTCGGCGCGGTCGTGGCGCGGCGCCGCTCCGGGCGGGGGCGGCACGAAGCGAGGCTCCGGCGCCCCGAGCAACTCCGCCAGGTACACGTAGAAGTCGCGCCGCCGCACCGGCCGGTCGTCGCTGACGTTGTAGACGCCTCCCGGTCGCGCCCGCGCTTCCGCGGCCAGCACGGCGGCGGCGCCGTCCTCGACGTGGATCAGGTTCAACCACTTCTCCGGGTCGGCGGCGATGGGCTCGCCGGCGAGCAGCGCTTGACTTCGGATCAGACGTCCCGGCCCGTAGATGCCGGCGAAGCGCAGCACGACCGTCTCGAACGACGATTCCCCGCGAAGCCTCTCCTCGGCTCGCAAGAGCACGCGGCCCGACTCGTCTTGCGGCTCGGTCGGCGCCGTCTCGTCCACGTCCTCCCCGCCGCTCTGCCCGTAGACGCCGGTGCTGCCGACGAAGATCAATCGCCCCGGCAAAGGCCAATTTCGCATCGCCGACGTCACATTGCCGAGCCCGTTGAGCCACACGTCCTCCGGCGTCCCCCCGCCGCTCCGATCCGGCGCGACGGCGTAGAGTACCGTTTCCGCAACGGGCAGCGCCGTCACCGCGCACACGTCGCCGACGACCGGCTCGACGCCCAGCGCGCGCAGCTCGTCGGCGCGCCCGCGCGTCAGGGCGAAAACCGTGTGGCCCCGTGCCCGCCATAGGGCGGCGACGCGGCGCCCCAGGTAGCCGCAGCCGACGATCAGCTTGGCCATGATTTCCCCCATATACTGAAGGTGGAACTACGCCGGCGCCCGGCTCCTGCTGTCAGGATAGGCGCCGCACCTCTCCCGTTCTTCAAGGAGTCCCTCGTGTCCGAGGCTCAAGTCACCGTCCACGGGAACGGCAACGGCAACGGCAACGGCCGTCACCACGCCAACCCGGTCTTCGAGAACTCGCCCACCTTCCAGATGGCCTGCCGCCAGCTCGAAAAGGTCGCCGAGGTCATCGACATCGACCCCGGCGTCCTGGCCCGCCTCGCCCACCCGAAGCGGGCGCTGGTCGTCAGCATCCCCAT
>JBBROG010000421.1:0-4803 GCA_038229635.1 Gemmatales bacterium | reverse complement strand
TGGAGGAGAGGTTTGACAATCTCCCCTTGGCGGGGCGTGAGATCACTGCGGTAAGACAAGGCCTTGACGGAGTCCTGATAGCCGATCATGAACACGACGGAATCCTCCTTAACTGATGCCTGTGCCAGCAGTTATAGGGAGAAGGGCCTTTCCGGACTAGCTCTGAGGAAGAAAAAGACGCGGACAACCTCTCCAGGCACGGCCTCGCCGCGACCACCAACTCCGGCGGCGCCGGCAAGTGGCGCAGCGACTGCAGTGACGTTCTGCGCGGAGCCGATGTGATGATTTTGCCGGACATCGACGAGCCCGGCCGCAACCATGCCCAGCTCGTGGCGCGCAAATTGTCCGGCAAGGCCCGGTCGGTCAAGGTCGTCGAATTGCCGGGCCTCGGCGAAAAGGGGGACGTCAGCGACTGGCTTTCCAAGGGAGGAACGGCGGAAAGCTTGCACGAGTTGGTCGCCTCCTGCCTCCTGCTCCCGCCCGCCGTACCCGCCGGCCGGGAGGAAAGCGTGCCTCCGGAAATGGACGACTCGGCCGGGGCCAAGACCGGGGAGGCCGATGAGCCCACGCGCCGCCAGTCGGTCGCGACGCTGCTCGTCAGCCTCGTCGTCAACGCCGGCGCCACACTGTTCCGCACGCCAGACCACGCGGCGTATGTCCGTGTGCCGGTCGACGCCGCATGACCCCCGCGACCTGATGATCGCCGCCACCAACTCGCGGCTCGTGGCGTCGTGGCCGGTTGCCTGCGCGACGCGCCAACAACCAAGCTGACACGCCTCCCGCGCATGGCCGACTTCGCGCGCTGGGCGACGGCGGCGGAACGTTCGCTCGGCTGGCCGGCGGGCAGCTTCATGACATCCTTCTTGAAGAATCTGGACACGGCGAACAACACGGCACTGGAAGAGTCGGTCGTGTACGGGCCGCTCCGTCAGTTCCTCGACCGAGAGCCACTTTGGGAGGGCACCGCCAGCGATCTGTTAAAGGCGCTGGCGAAGATTGCCGGCGAGAACGCGGTCAAGTCTAAAGGCTGGCCGGGCAAGCCGAACATCCTCAGCGGTCACCTCCGCTGCTTATCGCCCAACCTGAGAAAGGTCGGCGTGGTTGTCTCCTTCGACCGCTCCGGCAAGACAAGAACGCGGAAGATCCTCCTGGAAAAGGTGGGCGAGGCAGCGTCCGCCACGCAGCTTGAGGCGGCGCAGGACCAAGCGGGTGGCGGACGGCCGATCATGGCAGCGGACGGTCTTTTCCCACCGGCGGACGCGGCCGATGCCGAAGGGCGCCGAGATCGTAGTGCGGAAGGGCGAGCGCCTCGCCCGTTGGAAGGATCGCCGGGGCAAGACGCGCACAGCGCCGCTGACGACCGGCCAGGACGGCGCCGACCGCGTCGTGACCGAATCGCCGTACTACGTCGCCAAGTACCGGGACGGCGCCGGCGTCGTGCAAGTCGAGGCGACGGGCTGCAAGGACGAGACCGCCGCCCGCCGAGTGCTGGCCGATCTGGAGCGCCGCGCCGAGTTGGTGAAGTCCGGCGTCATGAGTAACGCCGAGGCAGCCATCGGCGATCACCAGACGACGCCGCTCGCCGGACCCTCGACGTTCACGCCCTGCGCACGACCTTCGGTACGTTGCTGAGCAAGGGCGGCGTGGCCCCTCGAACCGCGCAATCGGCGATGCGTCACAGCGACATCAGGTTGACGATGGGAGTGTACACCGACCCGAAGTTGCTCGACGTGCGCGGCGCCCTGGACGCGCTGCCGACGCTCACCCTGGACGCGGAGCCGCCGGAGGGGGAAGCCGTCCGGGCGACGGGGACGGACGGTAGGGCACCGCGAACGGTTGCACCAACTCCTGACAATCTGGTGCAACGGAAGACCATTCCTGTCAACATGGCAGGTCAGAGACAAGGGCGGGAGGAAAGAGGGGGCGTCGTCGTAAGTGGTTGTTCTGTCAAAGGAAAAGACCCGCTGACAATTGCTGTCAGCGGGTCTGGCAAGTCGGGGCGACAAGACGGCAATTGAACTTTTTATGGCCGGGGTGGCCTGTTGGTGCAGCGCCAGCAGAGAGCATTTCATCGACATAACCCCGCCATCGTCCCAAGGCTCGTGATGAGCCGAGCGTTGCTCGCAACTCGGGGTGCGGCCGAATAATCGTTAGTTTTCCTTGAGTTCGACGGCGAGCCAGGCGCGGGCGTAGGCCCACCAGGTGTCGGCGGTGCGTGCGGATACGCCGAGGACTTCGGCACATTGAGCGAGGGTAAGCCCGCCGAAATGCCGCAACTGGACAAGTTCGGCAAATTGCGGGTGCGCCAGGGCCAGCCGCGACAGCGCGTCGTCCAGGGCCTCGACAGCGTCGTCCGGCGGCGGGCTGACCAAATAGTCCGATTCGAGATCGACACGCCGCCCGCCTCCGCGTTTGGCGGCATTGCGGGCGCGGGCATGATCGACCAGGATACGGCGCATGGCCTGGGCGGCGGCCTTCAGGTAGTCGCTCTTCGTTGCGAACGAGCGCTCGCCGCCGAGCTTCAGAAACGCCTCGTGGACGAGCGCCGTGGCGTCGAGCGTGTGTCCAGGCTTTTCCGAAGCGAGTTTCGCCGCCGCGAGCTTGCGGAGTTCGTCGTAGACCTGTGGCAGCAACTCGTCGGGGGTCATTTCTCCGCCGCCTTCCGCCACAGCCTTGTCCACCTGATTGGCTACTTCGATGCTGCTGGTTTCGCAGGCGGGGACTTTGGCGCGACGATCGCTCGCCAGCGAACAGCCTCGGCCATGTCGCCGGCGGCTTCGGCGCGGTCGAGAAGCTGCTTTGCCAGGCTCGGTTTATCCTTATCGCTGGCGCTTTCGTATTCCTGCCGCAGCCAGTGTAGCTTGTCCGTAGCCACATGGCCGGGGAACGGAAAGTCGGGATACGGAGCAGGCTTCGCGGCGAGTTCTTGGCGATGCTTTTCCCAGGTGGCCTCGTCCCACGGCTTGAATCGGCCTTCGGCGTCGATTTCCCCGCGAATGGCGACCTGCGCCCAGAGTTCCAGCAGGTCGGTGGGGAGGTCGAGCCGGGAGCCTGACGGGATCAGACGGATCGTCGCCTCGTAGTTCGCCGGCGTGATCCCATCGTAGTTCGGCGTCGTGGCTTGGATCATGCCGAACTTCGGCAGTTTGCCCCAATCGCCCCGCGTCGGGAAGGACTTGTCCGTCCGCGTGTCGATCAGAGCCTGCTTTCCGTTGATGGCTGCGCGAACGAACCGACCGTCCGGGGCGAATCGGGCGAGTTCTGGATGGAACTTCCGTCCCGGCGGCGGGGTGAGCCGTTGCCAGGTCCCGGTGTTATAGACACGGCCATCCCCACCATGTGCCAAGTCGCCCACCCGCGCGAGGAGATCGGTCCAGGGCGGCGCGCCCACGAATTCGGCGACCGGCTCGTTCTGGCCGTACCGGTACACCGTCCAACCGCTAGCTCCCCAACCGACTGCCTCTTCCAAGGCAATTATCTCCCCCGGATTTTCGGGCAAGTCATCCATCCAGAATCGGAAGTGGTGCACTACCGATTCAAAGTGTGTGACAAGTGTGGTCACCGGCCCCGCGCGCCATTTCTCCGCGTCCCATACCCGGAGGGAGAGCGAACCGTTCCCGCCCGACATTGTCGCCCCCGACATCGTCGCGAGACGCCGACCGCTTGGACTGACATCCACTTCTTGCACGTACTCTCCCGCGGGGTGGTTGAGCCGGGCGAGCAGACGCCCGTCCTCGGCCGAATACACCAGAAGGGTGGAACTGCCTTCGAGCATGGTGATCCACCGCCCGCCGTTAACTAACTGAAACATCCGTGCGTCGCGGCCCGGCGCATCCAACCGGGCCACCAGCCGGCCCGTTGCGGTGTCCCACAACTCGGCCGGCCCCTCCCAGCCCAGATCAGGGGCCGCCCCTGTGACCTTTGACTCCTTGCCAACACGTCTCCGGGTCAGCAGACGGCTCGCGCTGAGCTGGGACGCCTTCGGCGTGATACTCTTGTCGCTGTTTTCGCCCCAAAGCCACCAGTCGGGGATAACGTAGCGGTTCTGACGAGCCTCGATCGCGGTCCGGAACTGGCCGCTCGGCACGTCCCAGAATCGCGCGACACTGGTCTGGTCGTCGGTGAAGATGGTGCGGCCGTCCGGGCTGAAGCCGCAGTTGACGATCCTCTCGTCTCCCTTCCGAAGGACGGCAATCTGCTTGGCCGTCCGGACGTCCCAGAGCCGGGCGGTGTAATCCTTGCCGAGCGTGAGCAGCGTCTGGTTGTCCGGGCTGAGCCAAGCGGAGGCAATCGCCTGCCCGTCGTGAGTGATCGGCGGCAGCAGCGGGGCGAAGCGTTGGCCGCTGGCCAAGACGGCCATCGTGGCGAACTCGCGGAGTTCGATGAACCTTGGGTTTTCGCCAACATCCAAATTCATGGTGCCGTGAGAATTCTGCATAACAATGGGAATCGGACCAAATGTGTGTTTCAATGGGCGAGCAAGCCGAAGCAACCCGACCTTGGCGTCCGTTCGGAGTTCGGCGAGATCGAGATCGATTTGCAAACCGAGACCACGAAACTCGGCGTCGAGCACTGCATTATAATGGAGTTCGGTTTGTTTCCACAATGCATCGGCGTTTTGTTCCGCCTCCTTCGCACTCGCCTGGGCTTTCGCCGCATTCTCCTGAGACTTTAGCAAAGTTAGTGCAGTGACTCAGGCTTGGAGCGCGCCTGATGCAGCGTCGTCAAGGTATGCCGGCGTCTGGGGGCCTGCTGTTCGCGGTGCATGTCCAGCGCCAGACGCTGCTCCAGATGCTCCTTGGT
>JBBROG010000420.1:0-4818 GCA_038229635.1 Gemmatales bacterium | reverse complement strand
GCGGGACGGCGCGAAACCGCAAGCGCGGGGAAGTTACCCGGCCAGCGCCTTCAGCGCGGCCACGGCCTTGTCGTAAGAGGGGTGGTCGGTCACTTCGGGGACGTACTCGGCGTAAGCGACCTTGTTGTCTTTGTCGACGACGAAGACGGCGCGGGCGAGCAGCGGCAGCGGCAGCCCTTCGAGGAGCACGCCATAGTTCTGGCCGAACGAGTGATTGTGGACGTCGGACAGCGTTTGCATGTTGGCGACGTTTTCGGCGCCGCAGAAGCGCTTCTGGGCGAACGGCAGGTCGAGACTGACAGTGTAGCTGGCGACCTTGTCCTTGAGCGATTCGAGCGCCTCCTCGAACTTCTTCGTCTGGGTGCTGCAAACCGGCGTGTCGAGCGAGGGCACGACGCTGAACAGCCGCGGCTTGGCCGGCGTCTGCGCCAGGGTGACTTTGTCGAGGCCCGACAGGCAGGCGAAGTCGGGAGCCTTGTCGCCGGCCTTCAGCTGCGGGCCGACGAGGGTCAGCGGGCTGCCCTTGAACGTGACGGCCTTTTCGCGCTTCTGCATCGGTGTATCCTCCTGGGGGGATGAGATCTCCTACTAACCGTTGCCGTCAGGATAGGCGAGCCGCGAGGGATCGTCCAACGGGATGCGGAGAGGTCCGCCCGCGGGGAATTCGTCTCACGGTTTCTCCCCCCCGGATGAGACGAATCCGTTCGATCAGCCCGCGTAGCGGGCGGCGGATTGTTACCGCTACTATCGGGACGGGCTCAAACTCGGTCTGACAGGTCCGAAGAAGGCGCGGCGCGCCAAGGGAACCCGGCGGGCTCCTCCCGGGGCGCGTGCGGTCAAACCGTCCGGCCCATAGGGTCCTTCGACAGGACGTCCCCTCGCGCGGGCATTCGCGCGCGGGCCGGCCTTTCAGCCTTCCCGGTTCAACTCTTCCAGGGATCCGGCTTTCAGGGCCTTCGACAGGAGTTGCCGCAATTCGTCGGGGGAAAGCCCTTCCGCCCGCTGTTTGAGGGCGGGCGGCAGCGGGCCGAATTTCTCCTCCAGCACAAGCAGCGCCATGTTCCGCTCGCCCTGAAGGATGCCCTGGCTGACGCCCTGGCTGACGCCCTGGGCCAGGCCGCGTTCGTAGGTGGTCGTCATGAGAGGCTTCACCTCTTGATACTGCTCGGTCGTCAGCAGGGCCTGGAGGCGCGCCTTCTCCGCCTCGTCCAACTCCGCATACGCCTCCAGGCACTCCGCCAGCAGGAACCGCCGGTAGTCATTCTGCCCCGAAACCGCGATCCGTTGCAAGCCCTCCGCGTACAACTCGGCGCGCCGCCCGGCCGGCACCCGCATCAGCGTGCTCAGCGCCACCCCCAGGAGGTTCTCGCCGCCGGCGTACTCCGCGGCGTCCAGCGCCGGCAGGCCGACGTAGGCGTACTCGAAGCGGAGGACGGTGCGCCCCCAGAAGTGTTCCTCGTAGGCGTCCCAGCCGAACTCTTCCCCCTGGCCTGGCCTACCGGACGGGAACTCGGGCCACCCGAAAGCCCAGGTCGAAGTTCCGGCCCGACGGGTCGCTCCCGAACTTGCTGCCCGCCGCGCAGTCGGAGCCGCCG
Source organism: Gemmatales bacterium (assembly GCA_038229635.1). Classification (GTDB taxonomy): domain Bacteria; phylum Planctomycetota; class Planctomycetia; order Gemmatales; family Gemmataceae; genus DATFNV01. The sequence continues at coordinate 3,223 of JBBROG010000420.1, read as the reverse complement.
CTGCGCCAGCCGCCGCCCCGGTACACCCGGGAGGGGCCGCTAGCGGACGGGTCATCGCACCATTCCCAGACGTTGCCGTGCATGTCGTACAGGCCAAGCTTGTTCGGCTTGGATGAGCCCACCGGACACGGACACTCCGATTCCGTTCCCTTATCGGCATTTCCGGCCGGGCGAGTGCCGGCGAAGTTGGCGTCGGCGGAAGAAAGGTCGTTCGTCGGACCGCGGTCGAGATAGAAGTCGAACGCACTGTCTTGCTTAGAAGTGGCCCCTCCCCGACAAGAATATTCCCACTCGGCTTCCGTCGGCAAGCGGTATTTCCATTCACTATTGGCCTCGCGCGCGTTCAATTTCGGCAGAAAGTCCTTCTGAATCATGTCCCACGAAACATTCTCGACCGGGAATTGCGCCAGGTCGGCGTCCGAGACGTCCTTGACGCGGTCCTTGAACACTCCGTTGCGTGAGAAATAGCTCGGGTTCGCCCCGCCGGTCACGGCGACCCACTGGCCTTGCGTGACCTCCGTGGTTCCGAGGTAAAAGTCGTCCGGGATCGGCACCGGCTTGTCGCCTGGCTTGCCACCCCCGCCACCCATCCAGAAGGTGCCGCGCGGGATGCGGACCATCTTCATGCGAAGGGGGTTGGTGAAGGACTTCTCGTCGCCGGGCTTCGCGAACGCGCTGCTGGTCGGTGAAGGCGCGGGTTGCAGCGCGATCATTCCCCAGGCCCCGAGACCGACAAGGCCGATCAGGAGAGCCACCGCCCCGAGGATAAGCACGGCCGTCCTTGATTTCTTCCACGGCGGCGTCTTCTCCTCCGTCGTCCGGCGCGGAGGCTGCGGCGATACGGGAATCGTCCGCGACGGCGATTTCCTCGCCTTGAGGACGGCGGGGACTGCCTCCACGACGGTCGGCGCGGGCGCGGCGACCGGGCTCTTGGCGGACTTGTCGCGCAGGTAGGCGGTCAGTGCCAGGCGGAACGCCGTCATCGTCGGGAAGCGGTCCTCCGGGCGCTTCGCCATCGCCTTCAGGCAGATCGCTTCCAAATTCGCGCCGATCTCGGGGCGCAGAGACGACGGCTTCGGCGGGTCGGCCGTCTGGACCTGGTACAGCACGGCGTTCAAGTTCGGCCCCACGAAGGGCCGGTGGCCCGTCAGCAATTCGTACAGGATCACCCCCAGGCTGTAGACGTCACAGCCCGGCCCCATCTCGTCGACGTCGCCGCGGGCCTGCTCCGGCGGCAAGTACTGCGGCGTCCCCATCACCATGCCCGTCACCGTCAACGGCGCGTCGCTCGCGAGGCAGCGCGCCAGGCCGAAGTCCATGACCACGGGCGAGCCGTCCGGGCGGAGCATGATGTTCGCCGGCTTCAGGTCGCGGTGGATCACCCCCTTGCCGTGCGCGTGCTCCAGCGCGGCGGCGATGCGGCGGACCCACTCCGCCACCTTCGCCAGCGGCAGAGCCTTGTTGCGCACCGCGACGTCGGCAAGGGACGTGCCTTTGATAAAGGCCAGCGCCAGGTAGAACTGGCCGTCGATCTCGCCGAAATCGTGAATGGTGCAAATGCCGGCGTGGTCGAGGGCCGCCGCCGCCGTGGCCTCGCGGCGCAGGCGGGCCAGCGTGTGCTCGTCGTCGGACTTGGGCAGCTTGATCGCGACGTCGCGGTCGAGCCGGTCGTCGTGGGCCAGCCAGACGTCGCCCATGCCGCCTTCGCCGATCTTCTTGAGAAGCCGGTAGCGGCCGAAGGCGCGCTCCGGGGCCGAGTCGGCGGCGGCGGCGGCGGCGGAGTTCGCCCGGGTGTCGGACATGGCGAGGCCCTCGCGGGAACGTCGGAGGAAGCAGTGGCGATAGGAGTATAACGGAAGGCGGTGCCGCGCGGAAGAGGCCGCGCCTCGCATTACCACCTCCCCCGCGCCTACAATATCGTCATGGAACCGGCGACGACCGACTACGACCCGCGCTACCTGGCGGGCATCCTGTTTTTCAACGCGCGCGACTTCTTCGAGGCGCACGAGGTCTGGGAGGATCTCTGGGGCGACTGCCGCGGGACGGAGCGGAAGTTCTACCAGGGCTTGATCCAGGCGGCGGTCGGCCTGTACCACTACGGCCGCGGCAACCTGCGCGGCGCCGCCAAGCTGTACCGCACCAGCCGCGCCTACATGGAACCCTACGGCTCGCCGCACCTCGGCCTCGACTCGGCCCGCTTCTGGGGCGAGATGGAGCGCTGCTTCGCCCCGGTGCTGGCCTGCCCCGACCCCGACCGCGACCTGCGGCCCGACGAGGCGCTGATTCCGACGATCGCGCTCGACCCGCCGCCGGCGAGTTGGCCCGACCCCGCCGACTTCGCCGACGACGAGGACGAGGACGACGCCTGACCGGCAGGAGCGACCATGAGCGACGCGCGCGCGAACCTCGACGACTTCGGCGGCACCGCCCGGCTGTTTCCGCTGCCGAACCTGGTACTGTTTCCGTCCGTCATCCAGCCGTTGCACATCTTCGAGCCGCGCTACCGGCAGATGACCGCCGACGCCCTGGCCGGCGACCGCCTCATCGCCCTCGTGCTGCCGCGGCCCGGCTGGGAGGACGATTACCAGGGGCGGCCGAGCTTGCACGAGGTCGCGTGCCTGGGGAAGGTGATCGGCGACCAGCGCCTGGAGGACGGCCGCTACAACCTGCTGCTGCGCGGCCTGCGCCGCGTCCGCCTGATCGAGGAATTAGAGACGGGCAAACTCTACCGCACGGCGCGCGTCGAGTTGCTGGAGGAGGAAGAGCCAAACGACTCCGCCTGGGGGGCTGACTTCCGCCGGCGGCTGACGGAGTGGGTGCCGCGCTGGTTCCCCGGCCAGGGGCCGGTGCTGGAGCAGTTTCGCCGCCTGCTCGAAGGGGACCTCCCGGCCGGCGACCTGTGCGACATCGTCAGCTTTACGCTGCCCATCGAGATCCCCTTCAAGCAGCGGCTGCTCGAAGAGTTGGACGTGGCCCGGCGCATGAGCGACTTGCTCGACCACCTGCGGGCGCACGCCCCGGGCGGGGGGACGCCGCGGGCGTTCCCGCCGGAATTCAGTGACAATTGAGGGTCGGATCCGGGGGAACGACGCCCGGCGTATCGTGTCCGGGGGTGCGCTGCGCGACCCGCGTCGTGGGATTCCGGGGGTGCGCTGCGCGACCCCCGGCTGTGGGATACAACCCCTTCGGGGTAGGTCCGGGGGCCTTTTACCCCGAAGGGGTT
>JBBROG010000419.1:0-4836 GCA_038229635.1 Gemmatales bacterium | reverse complement strand
CCGGCCGCGCCGCCCTGCGGGCGGGCGGCTAAACACGAAGTTAATCACAGACTTTCTGGAGACGGCCATGCCTACGGTACTCGTGGTGGACGACAACCCGGTCGACCGTCACCTGGCGGTCACGCTCCTGGCCAAACGGCCCGACATGCAAACCATCTACGCGACCAACGGGCGCGAGGCGCTCGCGCTCTTGCAGGAGCGCCAGCCCGACCTCGTGCTGACCGACCTGCACATGTCCGAGATGGACGGCCTCCAGCTCGTGATGGAGGTCCGCAAGAACTTCCCGCTGGTGCCGGTCATCCTCATGACCGCGTTCGGCAGCGAGGAGATCGCGATTCAAGCGCTCCAAAAAGGCGCCGCCAGCTACGTCCCCAAAAAGAACCTCGCCACCGACCTGACCGACACGGTCGAAAACGTCCTGTCGGTGTCGGTGGCCAACCACAACCAGCAGCGGCTCCTCGAATGTCTGACGCAAACCGAGGAGCAATTCCTGCTCGACAACGATCCGACGCTGATTCCGCCGCTGATCGGCTACTTGCAGGAGAACATCACGCGCATGCGGCTGTGCGACGAGATCGGCCGCATCCGCGTCAGCATCGCGCTGCAAGAGTCCCTCCTGAACGCCATGCAGCACGGCAACCTGGAGGCGGAGTCGGAGCTGAAGGAGAAGGACGAGAAGGCGTTCCAGGCGCTGATCGAGCAGCGGCGGCGCGAGAAGCCGTACCGCACGCGCCGCGTCCACGTCATCGCCCGCGAGTCGCCCGGCGAGGTGACGTACGTCATCCGCGACGAAGGCCCCGGCTTCGACCCGTCGAAGCTGCCCGACCCGACCGACCCGGCGAACCTCGACCGCGTCAGCGGCCGCGGCCTGCTCCTCATCCGCACTTTCATGGACAAGGTCGTTCACAACGAGTCGGGCAATCAGATCACGATGGTGAAGCGGCGCGACCGATGAGTCCCCTCCGCTTGCGGCTTCGCACCAGTGCGAAGCCGCAAGCGGAGGGGAGGCTACAATAGGAACAGAGTCGCCGCGCGGGACGGGGAAGAGGTCATGGCCGAGGTCGTGCAAGCGACGTGTCCGGGCTGCAAGGCGGTGCTGCGCATCCCGGCGGAGTGGCTGGGGCGGTCGTTCCGCTGCAAGCACTGCAAGACGGTCATCCACGCGAAGGCGAAGGCTTCCGGCCCCGTCAGGGCGGCGCGCCCCGCCGCGCCGGCCGCGCCCCCCGCGCCGCCTCCAACCGCCGACGCCTTTGCCTTCGACGACGATTCCGCTTCGCCAACGAGCAAATACCGCGCGCGGCGGCGCCGCTCCTCCGGCAGCCGCGCGAAGCTCCTCATCATTCTCGCGGTCCTCCTGGGCCTGGCGGGGGGCGGCGCGTTCGTCGCCTGGCCGCACCTGAAGCCGCTGCTCGACAAGTCCGGAGGCGTGGCCGACGGCGGCGACGACCCGCTAGCCGGCAAGAAGGGCGGCAAGCGGTCCGACGGCAGCGACCTTCCCGCCAACGCCGGGCCGTTCCCGCGCCGCGCCCTCGTCGTGAGTATCAACAACTACCTGTACGCGAACCCGATCAACCACGGGCTGGCACTCGGCAGGGCGCGCAACGTCAGCACCTTCCTCGAACAACTCAACCGAGGTCTTCGGGTCCCGCGCGACCAGATCGCCGAGTTGAGCGACGCCGCCTTGAAGGACGCGCGGCCGACGGTCGCCCCGGTCATCCGCGCGACCGTGAGCGGGTTCCTGGAGGCGTCGCGGCCGCAGGACCGCGTCCTCTTGTTCGCGATCGGCCACGTCGTCGAGGCCGACGGCGAGGCGTTCCTGGTCCCGGCCGACGGCGATTTCGACGTCAAGGAATCGCTCATCCCTCTGAAGTGGTTTTACGACGCCCTGGCCGCGTGCAAAGCGCGTCAGAAGGTGTTCGTCCTCGACACCTGCCGCCTCAACCCGGCGCGCGGCCAGGAGCGCCCCGGCAGCGGACCGATGGGCGAGAAGCTCGACGCCCTGCTGAAGGCGCCGCCGGCGGGCGTGCAGGTCTGGACGGCGTGCGTCAAGGACCAGTATTCCTACGAATTCGAGGACGGCGAGACGCACAACGGCCTGTTCCTGGACGAGTTGCACGAGGTGCTGTCGAACGCCGGCCAGGGCCAGATCCAGAAGCCGGGCGACGCGCTGCCGCTGGAGCGCCTCGTCGAGGACGTCAACCGCCGCATGAAGGAGAAGTTGGCCCCGCTCGGCAAGGAGCAGACGTCGCGGCTGACGGGCGCGGCGGCGGAGGACGGTGCCGCCTACGACGCGACCGAGCCCGCGCCGGCGAAGCCGGAGTTGGCGAAGGCGCCGGCGAAGGCGGGCGGCGCGCTCGATGTGGCCCACGTCAAGGCGATCCTCACGGACATCTCGTTCCCGCCGCTGAAGGTGAGCAAGGACGAGACGGCGCTGACGGCCGAGGCCCTGCCGCCGTTCTCGCGCGACGCGATGCTGCCGTACCTCGCCGACGACAAGGCGAAGACGCCGCTGCGCGAGGAGGTCGAGAAGGCGCGCGACACCCTCAACGCCCTCGCCAAGTCGCAGGTGCTGCGCGAGGGCTACCGGGCGCCCGGCGACTACGAGTCGTTCAAGAAAGTCGTCCTCAACGACCAGAAAGAATCGTCGAAGCTGTTCGTGCAGCTCGGCGAGACGCTCGACGCGATGGAGGCGGCCAAGGAACACCGCAAGGACGAGACGAAGCGCTGGCAGGCGACCTACGACTACATCTTGGCGCGGCTGAAGGCCCAGAAGGCGTACCTGCTCGAGTACCAGGCTCTGCTCGGCCAGTTGCGCAACGCGCTGCCGGCGCGCGACCCGAAGGTCCACAACGGCTGGCGGCTGGCGTCGCAGCGCGACCCGGAGGGCGGCGACAACGAGGCGAAGAAGCTCGCCGTCGAGGCGCGCAAGCTGCTCGACAAGATCATCAAGGACAACCCCGACACGCCCTGGGCCGTCGTCGCCAAGCGCGACAAGGCCAGCGCCCTGGGCCTGGAGTGGCAGCCGACGAAATGACCTCCTTATTAGCCCCGGAGGGGCGGCGGATCGTAGCCCCGGGTGGAGCGTACTCGCGCAACCCGGGGAACTGAGCGCAACCCGGGGGGACTAACGGGAAAAACCGCCATGAAGATCGTCGACATCCGCTGCACGGGCCTCGCCGGCGGCACGGTGGAAGGCGGTTGGGTCGACGACCTCCGGCCGGAGGACGACGTCCACACGATCGTCGAAGTCCTCAGCGACGAGGGCCTGTCCGGCGTCGGCAGTGTTTTCACCGGCAGAGGGCTGACCGAGGCGGCGGTGAAGCTGCTCAAGCCGCTGTGGCTGCACGAGCGCGCCGACGAGCCGCCGCGCGTCAGCGAGAAGCTGCGGCAGAGCCTGTTCTGGCAGGGGCGCGGCGGCAGCGTCGAGCACGCGATCAGCGGCATTGACATCGCCCTGTGGGACCTGTTCGGCAAGGTCTGCGGCCAGCCCGTCAGCCGGCTCCTCGGCGGCAACTACCGCCAGAAGATCAAACCCTACGGCTCACTGCTCTTCGACGAGCCCGGCCCCCTGGCCGAAAAGCTGCAACGGACGGTCGCGCGCGGCTTCCGGGCGATCAAGATGGGCTGGCGTCCCTTCGGCCGCCGCGATAAGAAGACCGACGAACTCCTCATCAAAGCGGCGCGCGAGGCGGTCGGGCCGGACGTCGAGCTGATGGTCGACGCGGGCGGCAGCGAGCAGTTCTGGCCGCACGGCTACAAATGGGCGTTGGAAACGGCGAAGATGCTGGCCGCCTACGACGTCGTCTGGTTCGAAGAGGCGCTGCCGCCGGACGACCTGGAAGGCTTCGTCGAGCTGCGCCGCCACGCCCCGCTGCCGATCGCGACCGGCGAGGTGCTGACGCGGCGGCAGAGCTTTCGGCCTTACATCGAGCGCGGCGCCGCCGACATCGTGCAGCCGGACGCGACGAAGTGCGGCGGGCTGACGGAGGCGTGGCGGGTCGGCTGGATGGCCTACGACCACAACGTGCTGATGGTGCCGCACGGCTGGAACACCGCCGTGGGCCTCGCCGCCGACCTGCAACTCGTCGCGTCGCTGCCGGTGGCGCGCTACGTCGAGTACCTGACGCCGACGCCGTACATCGACGAGTTGATTACGGAACCTTTCCGACCCGACGCCGAGGGGTATCTGACGATCCCGGAGCGGCCGGGTCTCGGTATCGAACTGAACCGCGAGGCGCTGAAGCGGTATGGCCGGTAATCTGTCGGCGCTCGGCCGACGCATCGCAACTCCTGAAGGCCGGTCGGCTCCCACAAAAGAAGTCGGATGCGTGTTGCTACGCTCAGCCCTTTGGAGTAAAGTTCAGCAGTCCAAGACGAGGTCGGGACTGTTGCCGAGTTGGGAAGGGTCGTCTGACGGGCGGACAAGGGCAGGAGGGGCGAAGTGTTCATGGTCTCAGGATCTTAACTCATGCGCCGGGTAATGTCTCAAGATGACCCGGGCCAAGAAGTATCCCCCGAGATCCGGCGCCGGTGGCAGGCGGAAGTTCGCCGGTTGCTGGCGAAAATCGGGGCTCATATCGAGCCCTACTCGCTCACCCTGCACTTTCCTAGAAAAGCTAATAGTGTCCTATGCGGAGTGATTTAGAGATTTTCTGGCATGACGAGGGCTCCCGGGCCAAGATGGGGTTGCTACAAGGCCCCGACCCCAGCCCGGAGAGCCGCCATGACTGTCGCATACCTCCCGGCCACGCTGCAACGGCTGATTCGCGCCATGGCCTCTTTCCTCCACCAACGCCCCGCCTGGCGACTCGCCGTCCTGCTCCAAGGCGCCCTCTT
>JBBROG010000418.1:0-4868 GCA_038229635.1 Gemmatales bacterium | reverse complement strand
TCGCCCCTCACCCCCGGCCCCTCTCCCCGAAGGGGAGAGGGGAGCAATGCGCCCCTTGCGTCGCGCCTCGTTCGGCGGTAGTACCTACGAAAGCGTCGCGACCGTATTTTCTGACGAGGGTCGTCTGATGAAGAGGCTGCTGCCGTTGCTCGCGCTGTTGATCGCCGCCGCCGTCCGGGCCGAAGAGCCTCGGCCGATGTTCCGCACGCAGGAGTTGGACACCAAGCTGGAGATCGGCTACGCCGTCCTCCTCGCCGACATCAACGGCGACGGCAAGCCCGACATCGTCGTCGTCGACACCACGCGCGTCGTCTGGTACGAAAACCCGACCTGGAAGAAGCGCGTCATCCTCGAAGGCGGCACGCGGCGCGACAACGTCTGTATCGCTGCGGCCGACATCGACGGCGACGGGCAACTCGACCTCGCCCTCGGCGCCGACTGGAAGCCGTTCAACACCAAAGCGGGCGGCACGCTGCAATGGCTCAAGCGCGGCAAGACGCTCGACGAGCCGTGGACGCTTTTCCCCATCGGCGAAGAGCCGACGGTCCACCGCATCCGCTTCATCGACCTGTACGGCGACGGCAAGCCGCGCCTCGTCGTCGGCCCGCTCATGGGCCGCAACGCCACCAAGGAGAATAATTGGGCCGACGGCACTCCGGTACGGCTGCTGTCCTACAAGATCCCGAAGGATCCGACGCGCGACCGCTGGGTGCCGGAGGTGATCGACCAGAGCTTGCACGTCGTCCACAACTTCTGCCCGGTGCCGTCCGCCGGCCGCAAGGGGATGGACGTACTGACGGCGAGCTACGAAGGCGTCAGCCTGCTGCGCCTCGACGGCTCGCCGGGAGGCCGCTGGAAGCGCGAACACCTCGGCGACGGCAATCAGGACAACCCGAAGAGCAATCGCGGTTCCAGCGAGATCAAGCAAGGGAAGCTCAAAAATGGCCGCCGCTACATCGCCACCGTCGAGCCGTGGCACGGGCACCAGGTCGTCGTCTACACGGAGCCGGCGGCGGAGGGGCAGAAGTGGGACCGGCACGTCGTCGATGAGAAGCTGAAGTGGGGCCACGCCGTCTGGACCGCCGACCTCGACGGCGACGGCGACGAGGAGTTGATTATCGGCGTCCGCGACGATCTCAGCGCCAGGCCCGGCGAGCGGCGCGGCGTGCGCGTCTACAAGGCGACGGACGGCAAGGGGGCGACGTGGGCACGGCACGACATCGACCCCGGCGGCGTCGCGGTGGAGGACCTCGCCGCCGCCGACCTCGACGGCGACGGCCGCATCGACCTCGTCGCCGTCGGCCGGCAGACGCGGAACGTGCGCGTCTACTGGAACCAGGGGAAGCGGTAGGGCCGGGCTGTCCGTGGGGGCATTCGATTCATCGACCATGTGCCAGTCCGTGCGAATAAGGGCCGCGTGTCGGGTCGGCCGTGCCGTCTCGGTGCGTGAGGAAGGGGTGCCGGGCGTAAGACTCGGAGGCCCAGGCTCGAAAGAGGCTTGAACGGGACGACGACGAACACCAGACACCTCTCCTCGTCCAAGACGTGCTGAACCACCAGTGGTCCCACGGTCCTGTTCTTTCCGCAATTACCTCATTCCCCCCTTGCTCTCACATCCGCCAGCGGAGCGGGAATTTGCCCGAAGCCTCGATGCTCTCCCAGCCCGGCGGCAGGTTGGGACTCTTGACCGAGAACGGCGGCAGACCCCCGCCACGGTGGTAGAGCAGGTCGTCCTGTTCTGTGAAGCGCCCGCAGCAGCGAAGCGACACCACGGTGTGGCGGCCGTCAACGTCTCGAACCGCGACGTCGATCCACTCCGGCACCTTCCCGTTCCGCCACAGGAAGTCCACGACCTGTCCGGCCGACCAGGGGCCGTGGGACTCCCCGTCGGAGAGCGAGTCGTCGGGGAAGACGGCCTCATCGCCGACCCGCGGGTTCTCGTCGCAGGACTGGTTGGGATAGACCCGGAAAACCACCTCGTCCGGGAGCGCCTCGCGGACGTGCTGGCGGGCGAACTCGACCGCCTGCTGCGCGGCCGTTCGCAACCGCGTCTCGAACGTTCTGCGGTCCACGTCGTGTACCTCGGTTCCGTGGGGGGTAGATAGCTGCCAGTTCGTCCGGGACGATGGCATTGCCACCCGATCTCTACCCTGGACGGAGCCGGTCATGACATCCTCGCATACCTCCTCGGCCTTCTACCACTGGTTTCCGCTCCTGGCGTCGGCGCGGTCGGCGGCTCGCCATTCCCGCTTCCGTCGCCGAAGGGTCGGCGTATAATCCGGTAGCGAAACCGGCGACGAACGCGGATCGAGGCGCCAGCCTTTGAGTGGAGGCGAAAGCATGAGTGAACTCGGACAAGCCTCGCGGACTCCGCCAGGCGCGCCCCCGGCCGACGACCTGGAAACGACGGACCTCTCGGCGGCGGTCGATCCGCGCGACGTCCGCGCGGAGGAGGTCCGGAAATTCGCCCTGTTTTCCGGGGAGAACAAGGAGTGGCTGGAGTGCCATGAGGCCGAAGTCCTGAGTCGGCATCCCGAGTGGGCGGGCGGCTACGTCGTCGTCGCCAGCCGGACCTCGTCGAAGGTCGTCGCCGCCTCGCCCCGCCGCACCTCGGCTCTGGAAGAGGCCCTGAAGTCGCCCGAGGTGGAGGAACTGGCCTTGCGCGAGGGGGTCAAGCCGGGCAGCGTCATCACGGCCTTCGTGACGGGGACCGCACGTTGGTTCCTGGAATAATCACCGGACCAGGGGAAGCGGTAGGGCCGGGCTGTTCGGGGGACTTTCGATTCGTCCCATCGGTCGCGCCCACCCTCGTTGGCGCCCTCGGCGCTGGCGCGAACGAGACGCGACGCGACGACGTGCCTCTTCCAAGCCTGCCTCCTCCCGGTTATGATGTTGTACGATCAGAGCCGTCAACGAATCCGTGAAAAAAGCTATCCCAATTCTCGATCCCGATGCCCTGCGGAGACCTCGTCCATGACCGCCAACCTGACTCACCCGACGCCGGCCCAACTCAGCGCCTTCGGCAATGGCCGGCTCAACGAAAAGGACATGCGGGCCGTCGCTGCCCACCTGGGGACGTGCGATATCTGTCGCCGCGCCGTCGAGAACCTCCGCGCCGCCCCGCGTCAGGAAACGGTGAACGCCTCTGCCGCCGGCGCCCTGCCGAACCAGACGGGGTTCTCCGGCGCCAAGGCGTCGCCGCCGCCAGGGCTGCCGGCCGCGCTGGCGGACCACTCGCGCTACCGCGTCGTAAAGGAGTTGGGGCGCGGCGGCATGGGCGTCGTCTACGAGGCGGAACATCGCCTGATGGACCGCCGCGTCGCCCTGAAGCTCATCAACCGCGCCGTCCTCGACCACCCCGACGCCCTGGCGCGCTTTCACACCGAGGTGCGCAACGCCGCCAAGCTGCACCACCCCAACATCGTCACCGCCTTCGACGCGGAGCAGGCCGGCGACCTGCACATGCTCGTCATGGAATACGTCGAGGGGAGCGACCTGGCGAAAGTGTTGGGCAAGCGCGGCTCATTCCCGATCCTGAATGCCTGCCATTACGTCCGCCAGGCGGCGCTGGGCCTGCAGCACGCCTTCGAGAAAGGGATGATCCACCGCGACGTCAAGCCGCAGAACCTCATGCTCACCCCGCAGGGGCAGGTAAAAGTCCTCGACTTCGGCCTGGCGCGCGTGACCGGCGAGCGGGCCAAGGGCGGCGGCCTGACGCAGGACGGCGCGTTCATGGGGACGCCGGAGTACATGTCCCCCGAGCAGGCGGTGAACGCGCGGACGGCCGACACCCGTGCCGACGTGTACAGCCTCGGTTGCACCCTGTACGCCTTCCTGGCAGGGCGCCCGCCGTTCCGCGAGGAGACGGTGATGATGACGGCGCTGGCGCAGATCGAGAAGGAGCCGCCGCCGCTGCCGCGCCTGCGCCCCGAGGTATCCGCCGAACTGTGGTCGGTGGTGGCGGCGATGCTGGCGAAAGACCCGGAACAGCGCTACCCGACGCCGGGCGACGTGGCGCGGGCGCTGACGCCGTTCCTCAAGGCGGCTCCCGCCAAGACGCGCGAAGGCGGCGTCATGAGAAAGCCCAATGGTTCCCCGACCCAGGCGGCGCCCTTCGAGGAACTGACCGACGAGGCGCCCCTGCCGCGCAAGCCGGTTGCCAAGCCGAGACGAAGTCGCCTCACCAGGACGGGCTGGCAGATCGGCCTCGGCGCCGCCGGCATTTTCGCCGTCCTGACGGGGATTATCCTCGTCAGCATCGGGGGCGGTCCACCGGACGAGAAGAAGCCGGTGGTCAAGCCCGACAACCCGCCCGCGCCGGAGCGGGTCGTGACGAACTCGATTGGCATGAAGCTGGCTCTCATCCCGAAGGGCACGTTCGTCATGGGCTCGCCGAAGGACGAAGAAGAGCGTCAAGGTGACGAGGAGCAGCACGAGGTGGAGATCACGAAGCCGTTCTACATGGGGGTGTACACGGTGACGCAGGAGGAGTACAAGAAGGTGATGGAGCCCGTCCCAGCGAAAGGCGGCGGCAAGGACAAGGTGGCAGGGATGGACGACACGCTGCCATTACCCGCCGACCGAATGACCTGGCACGACGCCGTGGCGTTCTGCCGCAAGCTGTCGGAGAGGCCGGAGGAGAAGCGTGCGTGGCGCATGTACCGCTTGCCGACGGAGGCGGAATGGGAGTACGCCTGCCGCGCGGGGACGACGACCAAATACTCCTCAGAGCCTGTTCCAAAAGGTCCGTCAGCTGTATATTAGCTGCATGAGCCGCAAACCTTATCCCAGCGACGTGACGGATGAACAGTGGGCGATCTTGGAGCCCTTGATCCCTCGGGCGCTGCCCGGTGGCCGCCCCCGCGAAG
>JBBROG010000417.1:0-4880 GCA_038229635.1 Gemmatales bacterium | reverse complement strand
CGCCGGCGTCGGCGGCATCGGCGTCAAAGGGGTCGTCAGTGGGGCGAGCACGGGCGGTTTGTTCAACGCCGGGAGTGGCGGCATCGGCGTGAGTGCGGGCGCCTCCGGCGCCAACAGTATCGGCGGCGTCTTTAACGCCAACACCGCCGTCAGCGGCACCTCGAGCAGTACCACGGCGAACGCGACGGCAATCGTGGGCATCATCTCCTCGACGTCGCCGGGCGGCTTCTCGGCGGGAGTGCGCGGCATCAACAACGGCACGGGCGGCCTCGGCATCGGCGTCTACGGGTCGCAGGCCGGCACCGGCTGGGGCGTCTACGGCACCACGACGGGCGCCGGCACCGGCGTGCGCGGCGAGGCGTCCGGCGCGGGCAGCTACGGCGTCTTCGCGGCGGGCAACCTGGGGGCCAGCGGCACGAAGTCGTTCGTGGACCCGTCGCCGACCGACCCGTCGAAGCAGATCGCCTTCATCGCTTTGGAGGGGAACGAGGTCGGCACCTACTTCCGGGGCACCGGACACTTCGTCAACGGCACCGCCACCCTTGACGTCCCGCAAGCCTTCCGCGACGTCACCGACCCCGCCGGCCTCACCGTCCAGGTCACGCCCATCGGCGCGTTCGCCAACGTCGCCACCAAGAGTATCGATCTCAACCAGGTCGTCCTGATGTCGACGGCGGACGTCGACTTCGCCTACACCGTCAACGGCGTCCGGCAGGGCTACCGGGGTTACAACCCGATCCAGACCAACGTGATCTATGTGCCGCGGTCGGCGACGGACACGCTGCCGAACTGGATGACCGACACGCAGAAGGCGAAGGTGATCGCTGACGGCATCTACAACGCCGACGGCACCGTCAACCTCGCCACCGCGCACCGCCTCGGCTGGGACCAGCTCTGGACGACCAGCGCCGGCACGGGAGTACCGGCGGCGGGGGTGGCGTCGTAGTCTCTTGACCTGCCTGCGTGAGGGGGAAGCCTTGTCGTCCGGCGGAATGGCCGGAGCCGGGGCTTACCCCTTTCCCCCCTCCCCGGACCATTTTTTCTTTCCCGGCGCCGATTCCCGGTCCCACGTCGCTTCCCTTCGCGATAAGGAAAGAGAGGCGGCTTCTCCCACCGTCGAAAGCAGGAGGCACGACCGCGCGCCGGCCCGGAAGCGTTTCTCCGGCGGGGCGCCGATCACGACTCGCGAGGGACCCGCAACAACTCAAAAACATGCGCAAGAATAAGAAAAATCGTTGCAACCGCGCGTAATGCTGGTAAAATTGGACCCGAACTCGCGCCCCCGGAGCGGAGTATCGCTTCTTCGTCATCGCCGCGATTAGCACCTGAGACAGGCCCGTCCGCCGTGCGCGCGTCGCGTCCGCGCGGCCGAGGCCCCGCACTTATTGAGGGTTTCCGCAATGACGTTCTCTTCCCCCCGCCGCAAGAGCCAGGCCCCTCTCCCCGCCGACCGCCGCCCGCGCCTGCGCGCCTGGCGGCCGCTCGTGGAGCCGATGGAGGACCGCGTCGTCCTCACCGCCGCCTCCGCCACCGTCACGCAACTCTACCAGGACCTGCTGCACCGCCTCCCCGACGGCGGCGGACTCGCCTACTGGACCGGGCAACTCGACCAGGGCGCCCCCACGCAGGCCGTCGCGTCGGCCCTGACGCACAGCACCGAGTACCACCAGGGCGAGGTCGACGGCGTCTACCAGCGCCTCCTCAGCCGCCCCGCCGACCAGGGCGGCCGCGCCTTCTTCGCCGCCGCCCTCGACCGCGGGCAGACGATCCAGCAGGTGGAGGCCGCCGTCGCCTCCTCGCCCGAGTACGCCCAAGCGCACAGCGGCGCCTCCGGCTTCCTCGACGCCCTGTTCAACGGGTCCGACCACCTGAAGACGTTGGTGAGCGGCGCCTACGAGCAGGTGCTGCACCGCACCGGCGACGCCGGCGGCCTCGCCTACTGGGCCGGAAGGATGGCCGACGGCGCGTCGCTCGGCGACGTGACCGCGACCCTCGCCGCCTCCCCCGAGTGGGCGGCGAGGCCGGCGTCGACCGCCACGGTGCTCGGCACCTTCGGCGATGCCTCCAGCCTGCCGCTGGGCGGCGTCGGCGGCCTGGAGACCTCCCTCGCCGGCGCGGCCCACGCCGCCCTGGGCGCCGGCGCCGGCGCCTTACCGCAGGCGGTGACGAAGAAGGTCGGGCCGCCGGCGGTGTTCCAGGCGTTCGGCCCGCAGCGCCTCGTCGACACCCGCAACGGCGTCAGCGGCCAGTACGGCGGGCCGGCCTTCGTCGTCGGCGGCACGCGCACGATCAACGTGGCGCCTTACAACCTGGCCGACCCGTCGATCCCGTCGGCGGCCATCGGCGACCAGCCGCCGACGTCGAACTTGCCGGCGAACGTGACGGCCGTGTCGGTCATCCTGTTCATCGTCGGGGCGCCGCAGGCCGAGTACTTCACGGCCTACGCCACGGGCACCAGCCCGGCGCCGACGGCGACGGCGACGGTGTTCGCGGACCGGGTGGGGCAGATCATCGCCGCCAGCGCCATCGTCCCCGTGAACGCCTCGGGCAACATCGACATCTACTCGTCCGGCGGCGGCAACCTCATCATCGACATCACCGGCTACTTCCTCGACCAGCTCGACGGCACCGACCAGCTGCGCATCATCGCCAACGACCCCGGCCAGGCCGCCATCCTCGGCCAGAACAACAGTACCTCCGCCGGCAGCCACGCGCTGGGCGGCTTCGTCAACGGGACCGGGCCGGTCCACGGCGTCCAGGGGCAGGCCGGCACCAGTGCGGGCAGCGGCTCCTCGGGCGTCCACGGCATCAACGACTCCACGACCGCGGCCGTCGACGGCGTCCTCGGCGAGATCACCGCGACGTCGCCGGGAGGCAACTCGGCGGGGGTGCGCGGCATCAACAACGGCACGGGCGGCTTCGGCATCGGCGTCTTCGGCTCGCAGAACGGCAGCGGCTTCGGCGTCGAGGGCACGGTCACCGGCGCCGGCTTCGGCGGCGTCTTCAGCGCCGGCACGAACGGTATCGGCGTCAGCGCCAGCGGCGGCTTCCTCGGCATCTCGGCGTCCGCGTTCGACACGGCCGGCGCCGTCTACGGCGTTCGGGGCTCCGTCTCCAGCGGTGCCGTCACCAATTCCGCGGGCGTCCGGGGCATCGGTCCGACGGGCGGATCGGCCGGCCTGCCGGGCCTCTCGGCCGGCGTTCTGGGTCAAGGCAGCGGCAGCGAGATCCCCGTGATCGGCATCGGCAACTTCGAGGGCGTCCGCGGCATTAACACCAACGGCGACACTTCCACCGTGGCCACCTTCGGCTCCCTGGGCTTCTCCGACACGACGGCCGGCTTCTTCTCGGGCAACACCATCGCCACGGGGACGAAGTCGTTCGTGGACCCGTCGCCGACGGACCCGACGAAGGTCATCAAGTACGCGACACTGGAGGGTCCGGAGGTCGGCACCTACTTCCGCGGCACCAGCCACTTCACCAACGGCGTCGCCACGATCGACGTGCCCGACATCTTTCGCTCGGAAACCGAGTCCAACGGCCTCAGCATTCAGGTCACGCCGGTCGGCCAGTTCGCGAACGTCGCCGTGAAGAGCATCGACCTGAATCACATCGTCGTCCTCGGCACGGCGGACGTGGACTTCTTCTACACCGTGAACGGCATCCGGCTGGGCTACGCCAACTTCCAGCCGATCCAGGAGCAGGAGCGCGAGTTCCTGCCGCTGGGGCCGAACGCGAAAATGCCGACCTCGCTGAACGCGGTGCAGCGTCAGCGGCTGATCGACACCGGCATCTACCACGCCGACGGCACCGTCAACCTCACCACGGCGCACAACCTCGGCTGGGACCGCCTCTGGGCGGCCACGACGACCACGTCTTCGGGGAGTGGCGCGGCCACGTCGTAACTGCAACCTCACGCGGGCGGCGGGCGTCAAGCCCGCCGCCTCGCCCGCCGGCCCCAAGCCGACGGACCGCGATCCCCTCGACACCCCTTCAGTCAGGACAGGCAAAAAAACCGGAATAATCGTCGCGGTAGCGCCCGGCTGAGTTAGAATCGTTTCCTGATCTCGTGACCTGGGCCGGATGCCCCGTTTCTGGCTTTGACTGTCTTAAAAAGAGCGATCTTCCTCGTCCGCCGTGCGCGCGTCGCGCCCGGCGGCGCGGGCTCCGCACCGATTGAGGGTCTCAGCAATGACGTTCTCGTCTCCTCGCCGCCGCAAGAACCAGGCTTCGCTCTCCTCCGAACGCCGCCCGCGCCTCCGCGCCTGGCGGCCGCTCGTGGAGTCGATGGAGGACCGCGTCGTCCTCACCGCCGCCTCCGCGACGGTCACGCAACTCTATCAGGACCTTCTGCACCGCCTCCCCGACAGCGGCGGACTCGCCTTCTGGGCGGGACAACTCGATTCCGGCGCCGGCACCCAGGCCGTCGCCACCGCCCTGACGCACTCCACCGAGTTCCACCGCGGCGAGGTGGACGGCGTCTACCAGCGCCTCCTCGGCCGCGCCGCCGACGACGGCGGCAAGGCGTTCTTCGCCAGCGCCCTCGATAATGGCCAGACCGTGCCGCAGGTGGAAGGGGCCGTCGCCTCCTCGCCGGAGTACGCCCACTCCCACCCCGGCGCCTCGGGCTTCCTCGACGCGCTGTTCAACGGCACCGACCACCTGAAGGCGCTCGTCAATGGCGCCTACCAGCAGGTGCTCCACCGCGCCGGCGACGCCGGCGGACTCGACTACTGGGCCGGCCGCATGGCCGACGGCGCGTCGCTCGGCGACGTGACCGCGACTCTCGTCGCCTCCCCCCGAGCGGGCGGCGCTGCCGGCCTCGGCCGCGCCGCCGACGAGGGCGGACGCGCCTTCTTCGCCAGCGCCCTCGACGCCGG
>JBBROG010000416.1:0-4883 GCA_038229635.1 Gemmatales bacterium | reverse complement strand
GGGGCGCCAGGAAGACCTCTTTATCCAGCCATTCGACCGCGGTGAAGTCGAAGCGTGCGGCCCAGAGGGGGAAGAAGCAGAGGAAGAACTGCTCGAAGAACTCCTTGAGAAGGACTTTGAGGCGCTGGTCGTGGTCGTCGGGGGCCGGCTCGGGCATGGGGGGACTCCGGCGAACAAGAAGAGAAGGGTCGCCGTCCGGGCGGTCACGGCAGCGGGGTCGGGTCCGACGTCGGCTCGGCCCCTGGGTGATCATTCGCTCTTCTCAGCTGTTCCTCGATTTCCGCCCGCGACAGGTGCCGCAGGAGTTGCTCCGCCGACAACCCGTCCAGGCGCTCCTCGGGGGTTAGCTCCCTGACGACCTCCTTCCGCTCCTCGGGGGTCAGCTCCTTGACGACCTCCTTCCGCTCCTGGGGGGTCAGTTCCCTGACGACCTCCTTCCGCTCCTGGGCAGTCAACTCCCTGACGACCTCCTTCCGCTCCTCGGGGGTCAGCAGCTCCCTGATGACCTCCTTCCGCTCCTCGGGGGTCATTTCCTTGACGAAGTTCTTGCGGAAGTCCTTGCGAAAGTCTTCCATCGTGTACGGCATCGGAAAGCCCTCTCCTCGGTAACTACTCAACAACTGGAGCAGAAGGGTACTCGTATCCGGCGAACGCTGCCGGAAGTGCGCGGCGCCGTAGAGGACGACCTGCCCGTCGCTGGAGAACACATGCAGGGGGGCGTTCGCCTCGCGCCGCGGCAACTGCCCCGCCACCAGGACGCGAATCACGTCGCTCCCGCGCCGGCACTCGAACACGCCCGGCCGCACCTCCGCCAGGCCCGCCTCGCTCGCCAGGTTGTGCGGGAAGCGGGCACACACCGCCAGGAGCCGGAAGTCCCGCTCCGGCAGCAACGCGCCTTTCGCCGGGCTGACCTGCTTGCGGTAGTTGACGTAGTGGCCGGTCAACTCCTTCAGCGCCCAGTCGTCCAGCGCCTCCTGGTACGACTTGAACGTGATCAGGTTGTGGGGCGCCAGGTCCTCGAGGCCGTCGGGCAGCTCGCCGTCGAATTCGCCCGGCCCCTTGCGAAGGACGACGACGTCGAGGAACTGCTGCTTCAGCGACAGGTCCTTCTCCAACTCGACGGTGAACGGCGAGTCGGCGAACAGGTCGGTCAGGATCAGGCCGAACTGGCGGTGCCAATCCATGAGCGGCGCCCCGGCAACGAGGTCGGTCGCGGACGGAGTCATTTTACCGGAGGCGCGGCAGGGCAGTCCAGAGCCGCGATTGACAGCGTCTTGCCTACCGGGTCTGATGGTGTCGTGGGGAATCGGTCCGGCGGAGGGGAATCATGGCACTCGTAACCCTGGACGAGGCGTCGGCGCGGCTCGGCGTGGCGCGCGGCACGATCGAGGATTGGGCTCGGCAGGGCCTTGTCACCCTCCGCCCACGTCTCCTCCCGGAGAATCCTCCGCCCGGAAGTTCCGCTGAGGAACGGGCCGATCCGTGTGTCGAGGAAGATCAACTCGTCGACGTCGCCGAGAGCCTCGGGTGGCTGCAACTGAGCGGCGACGGTTGGGACGGGGAGGAGTAGAGGACGGCCCGGCATCCCTACCGACGCGGTGACGTGCTGCTCCTACGCTTCCCGTTCAGCGGCCCCGGCGAACAGAAAGAACGGCCGGCGGTGGTCTGCTCCACGGACCTGTACCACGACGAGTGGGATGAACTCCTCGTCGTGGCCGTCACGTCCCGACCGCCCCGCCGGATGCGGCCGACGGATTGCGAACTGCTCGACGGGACCGCTGCGGGATTGTGGCAGCCGTCCTGGGTACGTTCGCACTTGGCGACCGTGGACCGCAGGCTCATTCTGCGTCAACTCGGCACTCTCACCGTTCGCGACGTGACGGATGTAGAAGACTGTTTGCGGATCGCGATGGGCTTATAACCGGGTCCGCCCGCGCCGCTGTGCCGTCGGCCTACGCTCCAGGCCACGACGGGACTCTCGCTTGCCCAGCCCGGACTACCGGACGGGAACTCGGGCCACGCGAAAGCCCAGGTCGTTGTACCGGTTCGACGGGTCGTCCCCGCTCCGGAAGCCCGCCGCGCAGCGGGAACCGCCGCTGCTCCAGCCGCCGCCTTCCCGGAACGAGCGCACCTCCCGCGGCCGCGCGCGGCTCCCGCATTCTGACACGGGGAGGGCGACCGCCCTTCATGGAACATGCATCATCTTGGCGGGGTCTGTCAAGCTTGTTAAAGAGAGATTGACCCGCGCGGCCGGGCCGGTCGTGGCGTGTTCTCTTTCTCGAGGTCGTCGGGGCTGGTAGTGTCAGGGTCGAAGAATGTCTCACGACCGGCACCGGACAGAGGACCGTGCGATGTCAAACCCGACTCCTCCTCGACCCGGAGCGGCCGACCGCAATCTCCTCTTCGGGATGCTGGCGCTCCAGATGGAGTTCCTTCGCGCGGACGAGTTGGTCGCCGCCATGCAAGCCTGGGTGTTCGACAAGGCCACGCCGCTCGGCCGGATCCTGGTCGGTCAGGGGCACTTGAGCCCTGGGCGCCTCGAACTCCTGAACGCCCTGGTCGAGGAACACCTCAAGGCGCATGACGATGACCCGCGGCAAAGCCTGGCGTCGCTGTCGGTCCCGCCGACCCTGGAGCAGGAGTTGCAGCGCCTGGGCGACGGCGAGGTCCAGGCGTCCTTGATCGGCCTCGCCCCCGCCGCGCCAGGGATCGCCGAAGCGACCCTGCCTTATTCCGCCCCGAGCCCCGAAAACACGGTCGCCGGCCTACGCTACCGCGTCCTCCGCCCCCACGCCCGCGGGGGATTGGGAGAGATCCTCGTGGCCGAGGATCTCGAGCTGCACCGCGAAGTCGCCCTCAAGGAGATCCAGCAGCGCTTCGCGAGCGACTCCCAGAGCCGGACGCGATTTCTTCTCGAAGCGGAGATCACCGGCCGGCTGGAACACCCGGGAATCGTGCCCGTCCACGGCCTGGGGCACTACGCCGACGGCCGGCCGTTCTACGCCATGCGCCTGATCCGAGGGGACACGCTCCAGGAAGCGATCCGGAAGTTTCACCTCGGGGGCAGGAATTCCGGCCCCGACCAGGGCGAGACGAGCCTCGCGCTGCGGCGGCTCTTAACGCGGTTCGTGACGGTCTGCAACGCGGTGGCTTACGCCCATAACCGGGGCGTCATTCACCGCGACCTGAAGCCCGCCAACATCATGCTGGGCCAGTACGGGGAAACGCTGGTCCTCGACTGGGGGCTGGCCAAGGTCGTGGGCCGGACGGAGGTCGCGGCGGGGGAGGCCGAACAGACGCTTCACCCCCTCTCCGGCGATTCGCTGGCGACGCAGGCCGGATCGACGCTCGGCACGGCGGCCTTCATGAGCCCCGAGCAAGCGGCGGGCCGGATCGACCGGCAGGGACCGGCCAGTGACATCTACAGCCTGGGCGCGACGCTGTACACCCTGCTGACGGGGCGCGCTCCGTTCGAGGGCGGGGCCGTCGCCGAGATGCTGCGTAAGGTGGAAGCGGGAGAGTGGACGCCTCCGCGGCTGGTGAACAAGGACGTCCCTGGGGCCTTGGACGCGATCTGCCGGAAGGCGATGGCCCTCGCGCCCGAGGACCGCTACGCTTCCGCCCTGGAGCTGGGCGCGGAGGTGGAGCGCTGGCTGGCCGACGAGCCGGTGCGTGCCTGGGCGGAGCCGGTCGCGACGCGCCTGAGGCGCTGGGCCAAACGCCGGCCCGTGTTTTCCGCCTGGGTCGGGATCAGCCTCGTCGCCTACATTGCGGCCCTCGCGTTCGGGCTCATCCTCGGGCTCGTCAGCACATCCCCCACCGATACGATGGTCGTCCTTCCGGCCATGCTGGCGATCGTGACGGCCCTGATCATGAGCGTCGCTTCCCAGGGGGCCGCGGTCCTCGGCGCCGCCGCCGGATTCCTGACCGGGTTCCTTTCCGCGAAGGGGGCGCAACGGCCTCGACGGGGCGCCCGCTGGGCCGTGCTCGGCGGCCGCGCGGGCCTCCTCGGCGGCGCCGCCCTGGGGTACGCCGCCGTGAGTTGGTTCATCGCCTTCCGGATGGGGGAACTCCCGCCGATGACGGCCGGGTTGCGCGTGTCCCTGTTTAGTGTGATCGCGCTGGGGCCGATTTTGGGGGGAATCTCAGGAATGATCCTTGGGTCCCGGAAGGCCATGCGGCTTCGCGGCGCCGTCCTGGGGGGGATCGTCGGGGCGTGCCTCGCGAGTGGGCTGGGTTTTCTTTTGTTTTTCTCGCACTTGGAGACGTCGCGGCAACAACTGGAGCTGTCGCGCCAACTGGACTACCGGCGCTTGGTGGGAGCCCAACTCACCCTCAAGAAGCATGCCGACGCCGCCCAGACCGCCGCGGAACTTCTCGACGTCGTTCCCGACAACGCGGACAACGCGTTCGCCGCCGCTATTTGCCTGGCCTTATGCGTCCGGGCGGCCGAAGAGGACTCAGGGCTTCCCGCCGCGGAGCGGGAGAAAGTGTCTCAGAAGTACGCCGACCAGGCCGTGGCGGCGTTGCGCGAGGCGGTCCGGAGAGGAGACCGGAATATCGCGCGCATGCGGAACGAGCCGGACCTGGACCCGATCAGACAACGTCCGGAGTTCCAGGAACTGCTCCGCGAACTTCGGTGAGGCGAGGGTCCGGCGCCTAACGCCGGGAGGCTGCCTGTTCGGCGCGGGCGCGGCCGCTCCAGGAACTCTTGCTCGGCCGGGTCGGCTGCCGCGCGAGGAGCCTGTCGGTGGAGGAACGACTGACGGGTGTGCCGCCGGAGGAGATCCGGCACTATCGGGACGGGCTCAAACTCGGTCTGACAGGTCCGAAGAAGGCGCGTCGCGCCAAGGGAACCCGGCGGGCGCCTCCCGAGGCGCGTG
>JBBROG010000415.1:0-4947 GCA_038229635.1 Gemmatales bacterium | reverse complement strand
GTCC
Organism: Gemmatales bacterium; assembly: GCA_038229635.1. GTDB lineage: Bacteria > Planctomycetota > Planctomycetia > Gemmatales > Gemmataceae > DATFNV01. Next base: position 4,943 of record JBBROG010000415.1, on the reverse strand, counting down.
GCCTGGGCGGTAGTCGGGGGAGTATCCGACGCTTCCCACCCTACACGCCCCAGGACGGCCTCCGATGATTCTACCGCCCCAAGCCGGGCCGCTGCTCGCCGCGCTCACCACGACGTTCACGCAACCGACCGCCCCGCGCTTCGTCGCGCTGCTCGCGGCCGCCGTCCTCACCACGCGACGCCGCACCGTCGCCAACCTCCCGCGGACGCGCGGCCCCCTCGCCGTTGGCCACCGCACCAGCTACCAGCGCGTCCTCTCCCGCGCCCCGGGGTCGGCAGCCGTCGTGAGCCGCGCGTTGGCCGGCTTCCTCCTGCGGTATCTCCTTCCAAAAGGTCGCGCCCCGGCTTTGAATCGGGCCGAGGGGCGGCCGCACCGCACGCCGGCGCAACTGAGGTGCCGACGGCTCCGCTTGCTCTTGCTCCGCTGCCCCGGCCGAACCTTCGTCTTCGTCGGCGAGAGCGGCTTCGGCCCCCACGAGGTCGCTCGATTCTGTCGCCGCCGCCGCGACCGCCTGACGCGGGTGAGCACGCGGCCTCCCGACGCCAACCTGTTCGACCCGCCCCCCAAGGCCCGCGGCGTCGGGCGGCCCCCGGTCAAAGGCCGCCGCCGGAGCAAGCCCCGCCGGGCCGTCGCCCGGGCGAAGACGCGGAAGGCGCTGCGGGTCGATTGGTACGGCGGCGGCACCCGGCGGGTTGGCGTCGTGACCGAGTCGGCCCACCGGTTCAAGTCCGGCCAGGGGTTGGTCCCGCCGCGCCGGGTCTTCGTCCGCGACCAAACCGAGACCCATCGGGACGAGTACCTGTACTCGACCGACCCGACGCTCACCCCGGTCCCAATCATCGGCCTCTCCCGCGGCCGCTGGCATAGCGAAACCACGTCCCAAGAATGCCGCTCGGGCTTGGGCCTGGAGACGACCCGCGGTTGGGGCCGGGCCACCGTGCCGCGGGCGGCCCCGTGCCTGTTTTGCCTGTACTCCGTCGTCGCCCCGCTGGACCACGCGCTGCCGGAGGCCCGGCGTACCGGGGCGGTCGCGTGGCCGGGCAAGGTCGGCGTGACGTTCTCCGATGCCCTGACCGCCGTCCGGCGGTGGGTTGGGGCCGAAAGCGTTTTCGCACAGGCCGATCCTCAGGCCGGTGTCGCGAAACTCCCGCCCGACCCGCGGGAACTGCTGCTCACCGCGTTAGCACCCGCGCCGTGACCGCTGCAAATCGGCATCAGTCGAACTTAGCGGCTTTGCGGAAAAAAATCGTTCGACGTGTCGATCTCGCCGCCCCTCGTTCGACGTGTAAGTAGAGAGCCTTGGTTCCGCCGGTCGAGACTGACCGGCAGCCCGGTTCCGAACCCTATACCAGAAGGAGACACGACGATGCGATTCCTGGTGCTGGTCAAGGCCACCAAGGACTCGGAGGCGGGCGCCCTCCCGGACGAGAAGATCCTGACCGAGATGGGGAAGTACAACGAGGAGCTGGTGAAGGCCGGCGTGCTGCTCGCCGCCGAGGGGCTCCACCCGAGCTCGAAGGGGGCGCGCGTCCAGTTCTCCGGGGCGAAGCGGACCGTGATCGACGGCCCCTTCGCCGAGACGAAGGAGCTGGTCGCCGGCTTCTGGCTGTGGCAGGTGAGGTCGCGGGAAGAGGCGATCGAGTGGGTCAAGCGCTGCCCCAACCCCCATAACACGGACTCCGAGATCGAGATCCGTCAAGTGTTCGAGGCGTCGGACTTCGGTGCCGAGTTCACGCCCGAACTCAGGGAGGCCGAGGAGCGCATGCGCGAGCACATCAAGAAATCCGGCAAGCCGTTGGGCGCGAAGGAGTAGTCGCGGCGTGACCGGCAGCCCGACTCAGGACCAGAAACCAGGAGGAGAATCGGTGAAATCTTTGCATCTGTTAGCGGCCGCGGTGTTCGCCGCGGCTCTCGGCGTGGGATGCGGGGCGTACGGCGAGCCGGCCGGCCGCGCGACGGGTGAGATCCGAGACGGCGACCCCGCGGCGCGACCGCCTCAAGGAGAGGACACGACCAAGGACGCCAAGGGCCAATACGCCTCCGTGAACGGCCTCAAGATGTATTACGAGGTCCACGGCACCGGCAAGCCGCTGGTTTTGCTCCACGGCGCCTTCGGCTGGGCGACTACTTTCCCGGCCCTGGCCAAGAATCGGCAGGTGATCGCCGTCGAGCTGCAGGGGCACGGGCACACGGCCGACATCGACCGCCCGCTGACCTTCGAGCAGATGGCGGACGACACGGCCGCCCTTCTCAAACAGCTGAAAATCGAGCAAGCCGACTTTTTCGGCTACAGCATGGGAGGCAATGTCGCCCTGGCCGTCGCGATCCGACACCCGAAGCTCGTGCGCAAACTGGCAACCAATGGATCCCATTTCGGCCGGCTGGAGGAGGCCTACGAGCCCGAAACGCGCAAGCAGTTCATGAGCCTGCCCTCTGATTTCGCGCCGAAACTGTTAAAAGACCCTTACGACAAGGCCGCCCCCGACCCGAAACAATGGCCCGTGCTGGTCGCCAAGGTCAAAAAGATGGGGTCGGAGTTCAAGGGGTTCGCCCGCGAGGACATGAAATCGATCAAAGCGCATGTCCTCGTCACAATCGGGGACCGCGACGGCGTGCGGCCTGAGCACGCCGTGGAGATGTTCCGGCTCATTCCCAACGCCCAACTGGCCGTGTTCCCAGGCGCTGACCACTTTCTGCTCTGGCAGAACCCCGAGAAGATGCTTCCGACGATTGCGGCGTTTCTCGACGAACCCGCGCCGGGGCCGCAAAAACCGGAGGGAAAGTAGCTCGCCGGAAAGGGACCGGCGGAAGGGTCGGCCGCGGTCGCGCCGCCCCTCGTTCGACGTGAAAGGAGAGCCGGGGTTCCGTCGGTCGAAACCGTCGGGCGGCCCGGCTCAGAACCAGAAACCAGAAGGAGACACGACGATGCGATTCATGGGACTGCTCAAAGCCGACAAGCACTCCGAGGCGGGCGCTCCCCCGAGCAAAGAACTCATGGAGAGAATGGGGACGTTCATGGAGGAGATCACGAAGGCCGGCGTGCTGCTCGCGACCGATGGGCTCCAGCCGAGCTCCAAGGGCACGCGCGTCCGGCTCTCCGGGGGGAAGGTCACCGTGATCGACGGGCCCTTCACCGAGTCGAAGGAACTGATCGCCTCCTACGCGATGTTTGAGGTGAAGTCGATGGCCGAGGCGGTCGAATGGACCACGCGCTTCCTCAAGGTGCTGGGCGAAGGCGAGTGCGAGATCCGTCCGCTGTTCGAGGCGTCGGATTTCCCCCCCGAGAGCTTTCCTCCCGAGGAAGCCGCGCGCGAGGAAGCGACGCGCGAGGAGATGCGGAGGAATGCCGCGAAGCGGTAGGCGCGGCGTACCTCGGCTTGCACCGGCCGATGGAAGACGGTTTAATCGGCTGTTGTGCAGGCTTCCAACACCCATCGCGCGATCGACGCGGTCTGGAGGATCGAGTCGCCGAGGCTCATCGCTGGTCTCGCGCGGATCGTGCGCGACGTCGGTCTGGCCGAGGACCTCGCCCAAGATGCCCTCGTCGCCGCGCTGGAGCAGTGGCCGGAGTCGGGCGTCCCGCACAACCCGGGCGCCTGGCTCATGGCCGCCGCGAAGCACCGGGCGATCGACCTCATTCGCCGAAACAAACGGCTCGAGCGCAAGCACGAGGAACTCGGCCGCGAACGCGCGGCCCAGCGGGAGTCGGCCGCGGCGGATCTCGACGCGGCCCTCGACGACGACGTGGGCGACGACCTCCTGCGCCTCATGTTCACCGCCTGTCATCCCGTCCTCTCTTCCGAGGCGCGCGTCGCGCTCACGCTCCGCTTGCTCGGCGGTCTGACGACCGAGGAAATCGCGCGTGCGTTCCTCGTCCCGGAGCCGACGGTCGCCCAGCGCATCGTCCGGGCCAAGCGGACCCTCGCCGAAAAGCGCGTCCCCTTCGAGGTCCCCCGCGGGGCCGAGCTCGCCGCCCGTCTGTCGTCGGTACTCGAAGTCATCTACCTCGTCTTCAACGAGGGCTACTCAGCGACCGCCGGCGACGACTGGATGCGACCCACTCTCTGCGAGGAGGCTCTGCGCCTCGGCCGTATCCTGGCCGAGCTCGTTCCGAAGGAGCCCGAGGTCCACGGCCTCGTCGCCCTGATGGAGATCCAGGCGTCGCGCGCGCGGGCGCGCGTCGGCCCATCGGGAGAGCCCATCCGGCTCTTCGATCAAAACCGCGCGCTGTGGGATCACCTCCTCATCCGCCGGGGTCTCGCCGCGCTGGAGCGGGCCGAGAAGCTCGGCGGCGCGCTCGGCCCTTACGCCTTGCAGGGCGCGCTCGCCGCCTGTCACGCGCGAGCGCGTACTCCGGCGGAGACGGACTGGGCGAGCATCGCGGCACTTTACGACGCGCTCGCCCAACTCGCGCCGTCCCCCGTCGTGGAGTTGAATCGTGCGGTCGCGCTCGCGATGGCGTTCGGCCCGGCAGCGGGTCTTGAACTCGTCGACGCGCTGACTTCGGAGCCGTCGCTCGAAGGCTACCACCTCTTACCGAGCGTGCGCGGCGACCTCCTCGCCAAGCTCGGCCGCTCCGACGAGGCCCGCGCGGAGTTCGAGCGCGCCGCCGCGCTCACGCGCAACGCCCGCGAGCGCGACTTGCTCCTCGAGCGCGCCCGCGCGTGCGGCGGCGGCGGAGCGCCGTCCGCGCCAGGGTGACGAAAGGGGCGTGTCTCGGGGAAATAGGTTGGGGAAATAGAAGTGCATCAACTCTTGCCAACTGCCGCGGTCTATGCGCCGAGTTGTTCGAGGAAACGTTTAACTGGGCTTTTGCAAAGTAACAGGTTCGTGTGGCATTTGATCGCTTCGCGAGACATTATGCGAGACCAAGATGGGCGACCACGCGATCTTTGTCCCAAGCCTTGAGCGTCACACGATCAATCGCCCACGTCAGCGTCGTG
>JBBROG010000414.1:0-4948 GCA_038229635.1 Gemmatales bacterium | reverse complement strand
TTCACCCCTCACCCCCAACCCCTCTCCCCAAAGGGGAGAGGGGAGATGAGTACGAGGAGACGACCAATGAACGATTCGCGCGCTTACCTGATCGAGGCCGCCCGCCGGGTGAGGCGGAACGCCTTCGCCCCGTTCTCGCGCTTTCTCGTCGGCGCCGCCCTGGAGACGACGGACGGCTGCGTCGTCACCGGCTGCAACGTCGAGAACGCCTCCTACGGGCTGACGATCTGCGCCGAGCGCGTCGCGGCGTTTAAAGCGATCTCGGAGGGAATACGCGACTTCGTGCGCGTCGCCGTCGTCGCCGATACGCAAGACCCGACGCCGCCGTGCGGGGCGTGCCGACAGGTGTTGTGGGAGTTGTGCGGCGACGTCGAAGTGATCCTTGCCAACCTGGAGGGCGAGAAGGCGTCGTACCGCTTGCGCGACCTGCTGCCGCACCCGTTCGACGCCCGGCTGCTCGGCGGCTGAGCGAGGAACCTGCTCATGTCTTCACCCGTTCACGTTTCGCGCCACCCGCTGGTACTGCACAAGCTCGCCACACTGCGCGACCGCGCCACCGACCCCCCGGCCTTCCGCCGCGCGGTTCGCGACCTGGCCCAAATCTTGCTCGTCGAGGCGACGCGCGAGTTGCGACTCACGCCGGGAACGGTGACGACGCCTCTCGTGGAGTGTCCCTGCGAGCGGTTGGCGGAGTGCGTCGGGCTGGTGCCGATTTTGCGGGCGGGGTTGGGGATGGCGGAAGCGATGCTGGAACTGCTGCCGGAGGCGCAAGTGTGGCACCTCGGCCTGTACCGCGACGAGGCGACGGCGCGGCCGGTGACGTACTACAGCAAACTGCCTGAGGGGCCGCGCGTTGACGTGGCCTTCGTCGTCGACCCGATGCTGGCGACGGGCGGCTCGGCGGTAGCGGCGTTCGACATCCTCAAGCGCTGGGGCGTGCAGCGCCTCGGCTACGTCGGGCTGATCGCCGCGCCGGAAGGGGTCGAGGCGCTGCGCTCGGCTCACCCGGACGTGCCGCTCACGCTGGCGGCGCTCGATAGTCACCTTAACGAGTTGAAATACATTGTTCCCGGCCTCGGCGACGCCGGAGACAGGCAGTTCGGGACGGCATAGGGGCCGCTCGCGGCTTCGCAAACGGTGCGAAGCCGCGAGCGGCAACGTCAATCGCACGGCTGCTGCTGGATCGCGGAAAAGCTGGCGGCGACGGAGCCCTCAATGATAACGCTGGTCGTGTCAGATGCCGACGAGCCCGCAACCGAGGCCAAGCAGTTACTCTGACCACTGAACGAGAAAGACTGGTTCAACGACATGATGGCGTTGGCCAGTTCGACCGACTCGACGATGACAGCCTGCCGCAGCGCCACCAAGCCCGCCAGGGTGCCTATGATCAGGATGGTCAGGATGAAGAGGTATTCCGTGGCGATGAGGATGCCGGAGTCGTCCGACCACAACCGCGAGAGTAAACGAGCCATGTCAGCCTCCACACGAACAAGTTCCGAGTGCGCTCTGGGCGGTCGCACCCGGAGAGAACAAGGAAGGAACAGGGCAAATCGAGTGCCGTCCGAATCCCGCTCGTCGAAGCCGGGGGCGCAACCCGCCCGCGGCAGAAGGTCCTTGGTAGGAGGTTCTCCCATGAAGCGATCTGCTTTGGTCGTCTTGTGTCTGTTCGCCGCCGCGCCGGCCGTCTTCGGCCAGGGCGCGGGGCAGGGGCGGGCGACCGTCGTGTATTTGACGGCATTTCAGACGTCGGACGGCGGGTTCGGCGAGTCGCCGGCCGGGGCCGGGTCGAGCAAGTCTAGCTTACGCCTCACCTCGTCGGCGGCGCGCGCGCTGAAATATTTCGGCGGCGACGTCCCCGACCCGAAGGCGGCGTCCGCCTTCGTCGCGTCATGCTTCGACAAGGAGTCCGGCGGCTTCGCCGACCGCCCCGGCGGCAAGCCGGACGTGGCGACGACCGCCGTCGGCCTCATGGCCGTCGCCGCGCTCAAGATGCCGGCGGAGCCCTACGCCGAGCCGGCGGTGGCGTACCTCGCCGGCCGCGCGAAGACGTTCGAGGAAATCCGCATCGCGGCGGCGGGCCTCGAAGCGGCGGGGAAGCGGCCGGCCGCCGCCGACGCCTGGCTCAAGGAGGTGGCGAAGCTGCGCCGCGACGACGGGAGCTACGGCGACGGCGGGGCGCGCGACACCGGCGGCGCCGCCGTCGTCGTGCTGCGCCTCGGCGGCACGCTCGCCCCTCGCGACGCGGTCTTGAAGACGATTCGGACCGGCCAACGTGGCGACGGCGGCTTCGGCAAGACCGGGGCCAAGGGCTCCGAGTTGGAGACGACTTACCGCGTCATGCGCTGCTTCATGATGCTGAAGGGGAAGCCGGCGGACGTCGCCGGGTTGCGGGCGTTCGTCGCGAAGTGCCGCAACGCCGACGGCGGCTACGGCGTCGCCCCCGGGGAGAAGTCGAGTACCGGCGGGACGTACTACGCTGGCAGCGTGCTGCACTGGCTCGGGGAATAGCCGCTGGCGGCTTAGCGTTCGCGCCTGCCCGGCGGCGCGAACGCTAAGAGCGCCTAAAAGAACTAACCACAGAGAACACAGAGAACACAGAGGAAAGGCAAAGCCAAAGAGGGGCAACCGTGGAACCGGCCTTTCCTTTATCTTTTCTCTGTGTTCTCTGTGTTCTCTGTGGTTAGTTCTTTTAGGCACTCTAAGCCGCCAGCGGCTGTCCCTCGTCGCGCGGAACGGTATACTATCGTTTTCTCGGGCGCGTCACGGGCGCCCGAGCCCACCAAACCGTCCCCTCTCCCGGACCACCATATGCCGTTTCAGCCAGCCAGCAACCTCCGCTCGCGGACCTTCGTCGGCCTGCTCCTCAGTCAGTTCCTCGCGGCGTTCAACGACCAGGCCATCCACGCCGCCGGCATGTTCTTCGCCATCAACCAGCAAGCGCTCACCGAGGCCGAGGCCATCTCGCTGATGCCCATCCTCTTCTATCTGCCGTGGGTCCTGTTCGGCACCGTCGCCGGCTACTTCGCCGACCGCTTCAGCAAGCAGCGCTCGCTCGTCTTCTGGAAGGCCGCCGAGATCGGCATCACGCTCGTCGCCTTCGCCGGCTTCTACATGGGCAGCGAGCTGAACAACCCGAACGGGGCCTTGGTCGTCCTCGGGACCGTCTTCCTGATGGGCACGCACAGCACCTTCTTCGTGCCCGCCAAGTACGGCGTCATGCCGGAGATCCTGAAGCCGCAACTCTTGTCGAAGGGCAACGGCCTCCTCGAATCGCTGTCGTTCCTCGCCGTCATCCTCGGCACCGTCAGCGGCGGCGTGCTGTCCTACGTCTTCAAGGGCGACGAGTATATTATTGGCCTCATCCTGGTCGGCTTCGCCGTCGTCGGCGCCTTCGCCAGCCTGCTCATCGAGAACGTCCCCGCCGCCGACCCGAGCCGGCGCTTCCCGCGCAGCATCTACGGCCCGCTCGTCGGCAACCTGCGGACCATGATCCGCTCACGCCCGCTCGGCCTGGCGGTGCTGGGGATCGCCTTTTTCACGTTCGTCGTCGTCTTCATGCGGGCGTCGGTCTACATGCTCGGCGAGTCGCAGATCCCGCGCTGGACCGAACAGGAGACGAGCATCATCGTCGGCATGACGGCGCTGGGCATCGGCCTGGGCAGCCCGCTGGCCGGCAACCTCTCCGGCGGCAAGGTCGAAGTCGGCCTCATCCCGCTCGGCGGCGTCGGCATGATCCTGGCGACCTTCCTGGCGGCGGCCGCCCTCGACTGGCTGCCGAACCTTGTCGGCCTCGTCGCGGGCCTGATCCTCATCGGCTTCTTCACCGGCTTCTACATCGTGCCGATGTTCACGCTGCTCCAGCACCGGGCGCCGAAAGCGAGCAAGGGCGACCTGGTGGCGACCAACAACTTCATCAGCGTCACCGGCGCCATCGCCGCCACCGTCGTCTTCTTCGGCCTCGACAAGGCCGCCGAGCGCTTCCACTTCGCCGAGCCGGTCGAGCAGCGGCTCGTCGCGACCGGGAGGCTCGTAGCCCTCCGCTACGAGGACGGTCGGCCGCGCGCGTTCGAGGTCGAGGACGCCGCCGGGGGCCGGCGGGAGTTCGCGGCGACCGACAAGTACCACGTCATTCACTTCGCCAAGAAGGAGTGGAAATTCGGCCTGAAAATGAGCAGCCCGGAGCCGGGGGACGAGGTCGATGTCGGTACTTACGCCATCGACAAAGTGACCTATACCACGGGGCGGCCGCACGCCGCCGGGCCGCTGCCGCCGGCCTACAACAAGTCGCATGTGCCGCGCTATTTGTTCCTCGGCGCCGCCGCCATCACGCTGTTCACGCTGCTGCTGTTGCGCCTGCGCCTGCCGGACCTGTTCCTCCGCTCCGTCGTCTGGCGGCGCTCGCTGGGCCGGCGCCGGCTCAAGGTCGAGGGCGTCGCCAACCTGCCGAGCGACGGGCCGGTCCTGCTGCTGACGAACTGCCGGCGGGCGCAAAGCTGCCTGGAAGTGCTGGCGGCGACCGACCGACACACGCGCATCGTCTTCGTGGAAGATCCGAAAGAGGCTCTGCCGCCGCTGGCCCGCTGGCTCTTCCTGCGGCCGGCTCGTCTGGCGGTACTGACGCCAGGCGACGAGCAAGGCAAGGAGCGCGCCTTGACGAGGGCGGCGCGCGCCCTGACGCGCGACAAGGTCGTCCTGGTGCCGGGCATCGACGACCCGGCGCTGGCGCGGTTCGCGGAGGAGGTGCAGCGGCGGGCGAAGGCGGTCGTCGTGCCGGTCTTCTGCGACGGCGACGCGGGGGAGATGCGGCGGGTGCGCGTCGCGTTCGGCGAGGCGCTGGAGGCCGGGACGTCGCCCGAGGCGGCGGCGGCGGCGATTCGGCGGATCGGCGCGGACCAGCCCGAAGCGGCCGTACGCTGAACATCGCTTGCGGTTTCGCGCCCGCGCCACC
>JBBROG010000413.1:0-4950 GCA_038229635.1 Gemmatales bacterium | reverse complement strand
CGAGTAATGCCCTCGGTGACGTCCGGGACATACTCCCCTGGAACAGTCATCAGCAGCCCTCCTGACGCAAGAGGCGTCAGGAGTTCAGTTTATGCGCATGGGGAGAACGGGCTACTGCACTAACTTTGCTAAAGTCTCTTTTTCTTCTACAGAACTCGACTGGCCTGGACGCATGCCTACTACCGGGTTTGGGAACGGCACAGCCGACGGACCAGAAAGTGTCACATCGACTTCCGTTTCCTGCTCAAATTTCGGGACTTGGTCCGGCTGCGGGGAAGCATCGTGAGTAGTGGCTTTTTCTCGAAGGTCCGTCGCAATTTCTTCCGACGAGAGCGGCACGGCGAGACGACGCAACTCCGCGATCCAGCCTTGCCGGTCCGCCGCCGTCACCAACTCGAAGACCGTACCCGGCCAGGTGAGATTCGGGGGCACGAGGGCTTCCAGGCGCTTGTTGAGATCGTACAGGAGCTTTTGCTTCAACTCTTCCGGCGAGAAGGCGGCGCTCAGCGCCTCGGTAAGTTGTTTGACCTCCGGCCCTTTCAGCGGCATGGCTGCCTCCGGTTCGTCGGCGCGTTGTGGACCTCAGCGGAGATCGCGGGCTGTCGAATCCCATGTTAACCGCGACCTCGGCGATGGGGAAGAGGGGTTCGCTCCCGAGGCCGACCGGCCGCTGCTGGTGTGTTCATTCAACGTCATCGGAACCGCGCACGCGGCGCGGCGGAGCGGCTCGTGCAGGATCAGGGGACGAGTTGTCCGTCCGAGCCGCGCACGGAGCGTACTCGCGGGGTAAACGGACGAAGCCGCTGGGCGTAGCGCTTACTGCGCGAGTACGCTCCGTGCGCGGCTCGGACGGACACGAACAACACGTCCCTTGTCCTCGCAGTAGAGATTCGGGGCGACCGCTCGGGGGCTTCCGACTCGCGAAGCGGATCGGATCTCCTGGCGTCCCTTTTCTTGCACGACGCGGCCGGGCCGTTAGAATTGGCTCGGCACGGCGAGCCCCCTGCCACGGCGCCGCCCGGCGAGCGGCCGGCGCCGACTTCCCGCCGCCCACGGGACCTCGCCCAAAAAAGTGCGTCAGGAGATGAAGAAACTCCTTCCGCCGGAAACAGGCGACGGCGCGGCCAAGTGAACACCGACGCGAGTTGGAGGCCGTGCCGCCGGAAGCCCTTGTCAGAGAGGTACGCGATGGGGTACAGTGGACTGACCAGTCAGTACCACAATGATCGGCCTGTCTCTCCGCGTCAACGAGTTGCGGTGAAGAATCCCGTGCGAACGAAAACCCCCGCGCAGTCCGAAAAAATCCTGAGCGTCGCCGCACGCCTGTTCGGCACGCACCGCTTCCACGAGGTGCGGATGGACGACATCGCCTCCGCGGCGGAGGTCGGCAAGGGAACCCTGTACCGCTACTTTTCCGACAAGGAAGAGCTGTACTTGGCGATCCTGTCGCGCGCGGCGGACCACTTCAGTGAGCGCATGGAAGCCGTCGTCGCCGGCGGCGGCAGTCCGCAGGCGCGGCTGGAGGCGCTGGTGGCGACGATCATCGACGAGTTCGACGCGGAGCCGCACCTGCTCGAGTTGATCCAGCGGGCGGAGGTGCTGCGCCCCGCCGGGCAGGAATTCCCCTGGCAGCACACACGCGAGCTGATGCCGAAGCTGATGCGCGGCCTCTTCGACGAGGCGGCGGCATGCGGCGAATTTCGCGTGCGCGACCCGGAGTTGACGGTGTGGATGCTGCTCGGCGGCATCCGGGCGCTGATCCGCTTCGGGCCGAGGCCGGAAGGGATGGCACGGCGCGTCGTCGAGAACTTCCTCGACGGGGCGGCGCCGTGACCGAGAATGGCCGATTCGCCCGGTCTTGCACGCCGGGCCGGCGGCGGACACAATAGGCGCGCCCGGCGTCCGGCGGGAGGAGAGACATGTCGACCGTACCGTGGCCCTATTATCCGAAAAATGACTACCCCACGAGGGACGGGAAGCCCATGGCCGAAACCGACTGGCACCGCATCCTCATGGTGGCGCTGATCGAGACGCTCCAGCGCTATTACGCCCATCACCCCCTGGTCTACGTCTCGGGCAACCTGCTCGTCTTCTACCAGCCGGGGAACCGCCGGCGCCACCTCTCGCCGGACGTGTTCGTCGTCCGCGGCGTGTCGAAGGCGATCCGCCCCAACTACCTGATCTGGGAAGAGGGCAAGCCGCCGGAGGTCGTCATCGAACTCACGTCGTCCTCGACGCGGCGCGAGGACCTCGGCCGCAAGTTCGTCCTCTACCGCGACACGCTGCGCGTCAAGGAATACTTCCTCTTCGACCCCCGCGGCGACTATCTCGACCCGCAAATCCAGGGATATCGCCTCAGGAAAGGCGAGTACGTGCCCATTCGCCCGGCCCGAGGCCGTCTACCGAGCCGCGTCCTCGGCCTGCACCTGGAGCCGCGCGGCGAAGACCTGCGCCTGTGGGATCCGGTCGCCGGCGCGCTCCTGGCGACGCCGAAGGAGGAACTGCACCAGGCCGAGCGCGACCGCGAGCAGGCCGAGCGCGACCGCGAGCAGGCCGAGCAAGCACAGCTCAAGGCCGAAGAGGTGGCGGAGGCGCTGCGGCGCGAGAACGAGGACCTGCGCCGGCGCCTCGCGCGCGCCAAAGATTGAGGCGCGGGCCTACCGCCCCAGGGGCGAGGCGGTAGAATGTTTTCCGGCCCCTATCGCCCGTGGAGGACGCCATGAACGTGTCGCTGACGGAAGCGATCGGACAACTCAATCTCCGGCCGGGGCAGGCGTACCGCACCACCGTCGACGGCCACGAGGTCGAGGTGCGCATGCTCGACGCTGCGTCCAAGGAAAAGACCCCGGAGGAGCCGTCGCCATTCGCCGACGGGGTGATGGTCGACCTCTGGCTCGATATCCCCGACCCGCCATATGTCAAAATCGTCGTCTCGACGCCCGGCCCCGCCGACCCCTTCGACCCGCCGGTCATTCCGACCGACGAGGAGGGCGCGGCGTGATCTACGACTCCCCGCCCGCGGAGCATCCCATCGACCAGGGCGACTTGATCGATGACTGCCCGGTCCTTTCGGTCCTTCACTTTGAGGCGAACGACCTGCCCGGAGCGTCTACCAAAATCGCCCTGCGCCGCGTCCTTGTTCTTACCCAGACCTGCGACTTCGCCAACACCAAGGCGACGGCCGCCAACGTCGCCGAGGTCGCGGACGCACAAGAACTCGTCGATCGGGGGCTGATCAAACCGGCCGACGTCAAGGGTCCGCTGCGCGCCGGGCGGGTCTGGGGCTGGTACTTCTTGCCGGCCGCCGCCGACCTCGGCCTGGGCGAGATGATCGTCGACCTGCGCCGGCTGCACACGGTCCGGCTTGACCTGTTGCGCGCCCTGTGCCAGGCCGGCAAGCGCCGCGGCCGGGTGCAACCCCTCTACCGCGAACACCTGGCCAAGCACTTCGCCGACACCTTTAGTCGCATCGGCCTGCCGCGCCCCTACGAGACCTTGTAAAGGCGGCTCCCGCGCGTGAACCGGCGTCCACGGCGCCGCGCGATCTATGTAACAAGGGCGTTGGCAAGCCCCTTCCTCAATCGTTTTCTTCGCAGGCTCCGTCTACGATGGAGACATGATACCTGGGGCGCCCCTCGGGCAACCCTCTCGCGAAGGAGATAGCGTATGCGATCCCTGAGATTCTGGACCTCGGCCGGGCTGTGCCTGGCGCCGCTGCTCGGTCTGACGGCGTCGGCCGCCCGCGCCCAACTGACCGGCACCGACCCGCGCACCGGCCTCGAGCCGGCGCGGGTGCGGCCTGTCGCACAAGTCGCGAAGCCGCAACCGGCTCCCGCGAAGAAGGACGACGGCGGCTGCCACGGCACCGCGGTCGAATTCGTCGACACGCCCAAGGAGGCTGCCGAGCAGGCGAAGAAGGAGCAAAAGCTCGTCTTCGTCCTGCACGTCTCCGGCCACTTTGAAGACCCCCGCTTCACCTGAAACAACGCCGAGGCGCTCCGTGTGAACGCCCTGGCGAACAAGGACGTCGGCGAGTATCTCAACGAGCATTTCGTGGCGTCCTTCCAGAAAGTGGCGACCTTCAAGATCGTCGGCGCGGCGAAGCAGGGCGGCAACGTCGCCTCGTACTTCTGCGCCCCCGACGGCCGCGTGCTGCACATCGTCGCCGGCCCGGTCGACGCCGCCACGATGCTGCGCGAGGCCAAGTGGGTCGTCGACACGACGAAGAAGGCGATGGCCGAGGCGAAGGGCGACGGCGCCGCGTTCAAGGCCCGCTTCCGCACGGCCCACGCCGAGCGGCTGCGGACCGAGCACGGCCTCGTCGTCGAGCCGGTGACGTTCGACGCCCCGGCGGCGCAGGATCCCAACAGCGCGCTGACCTTCAACGACCCGTCGGGTCGCCCGCTGGCGCCGGTCCTCCCGCCGCCGCCCATCGAGGGGCCGGACGTGCGCTTCCAGGAGAAGGCCGACGCCGCCAACCGCGCCGCCAAGGCCCTGCCCGCCGGGATGCCACTCCTCGCCGACAAGAAAGGCGGGCGCTGGGCGCTGGGCAACCAGGGCCGCGTCCACATGCTCATGGCGGGTCATTCGATGGCGAAGATCGAGAAAGTCTACGGCACGGTCTTCGAGAACATCCTCGGCGAGAAGATCTCGACGAAGCCGGTCGAGGTCGTCACGCCCTTCCCGTGGGTGCGTAACGGCCGGGCGGGTTGACGAGGCTTCCCCGCGCCGCGTCCGCCCGGACGCGGCGCGGGGTCAGTGTGCCCTTTCCCTTTGAGCCGATTGTGAAGATTTTGCTGCGTGCCATTTTTACGAGACTTTAGCAAAGTTAGTGCAGTGACTCAGGCTTGGAGCGCGCCTGATGCAGCGTCGTCAAGGTATGCCGGCGTCTGGGGGCCTGCTGTTCGCGGTGCATGTCCAGCGCCAGACGCTGCTCCAGATGCTCCTTGG
>JBBROG010000412.1:0-4960 GCA_038229635.1 Gemmatales bacterium | reverse complement strand
CCCCTGGGTCACACCCTCCCCTTGCCGCCCCCCGCGCCCCCCCCCCCCCCCGCCGGGGGTCCCCCCCCCCGGGGGGCCCCCCCCCCCCCCCCACCCCCGGAACCGACTCAGCGCGGCTTGGGCCGCCCCGCGCGGGTGCCGACGGCGACGCCCTCGCGGCCGGCGCTCTCCTGGTAGGCCGGGCATTCGGCGCGCAGCGGGCAGGCGGGACAGCGCGGGTCTTCTTCCCAGCAGACATCGGCGGCCAGGTTGCTGACGAGGTCGCCGAAGGTGGTGCCGCGCGCCTTGGGCACCAGATGTTCCAGGCTGGCGCGCGCGGCCTCCAGGTCGTCGGGGTCGCAGTCGATCAGGCCGAGGCGGCGGGCGGCGCGCAGCGTCTGCAGGTCGAGCGGCACGGCGTGGCCGCCGAGCGACGCCTGCATCACCCAGGCGACGACGTAGTCGTTGGCCGCCTGGAACTTGGCCAGGACCTTGGCCGCGTCCTTCAGCCCCTTCTTGTGCAGGTGCTCCAGGTCGAACGAGAACTTCTGCTCGAACACTTCCTGGAGGAAGTTGATGAGCCGCTCGGCGCGGACGTCCGCCTCGGGCAGGTCGCCCAGCGCGTCCTCGACCTCGCGCGCCGAGCTGACGCGCACCTCGTTCCAGTCGAAGAATTGGTGGCGCAGGTTGCGGAAGGCCAGGTCGGCCAACTCGCGGGTCGCGCCTTCGCGGCACAGGCCGTAGACGAACTGCTCCAGCACGGGCAGCACTTCCGGCTCCGCCGGCTCATGCCCCTTCTTCACCAGGCCGAAGAGTTGGTTCAGCTGCCGCTGCTTGTTGGTCGTGGCGGGCATAGGTGTGTCGGCACCCCGTGTCCAGGTTGGATTCCCAAAGATGAAGGAAGACAGCGGGAGGATGACGGGGAGACGGGTCATCCTGCCTCTTTCATCCCTCATCCTTCCTTGGTTCCTCTTCCGCCGTTCCTTCGGCGTCCCCGGCCTCATGCCCCGCGCCGGCCTCTTCGTCGGCCGCAGGGGGAGGGGCGGACGGACCCAGCGCCTCATTGATGAGTCGGGTCATCTCGATGCTTTTCTTCACGCCCTCGTCCAGGACGAAGCGGACGATAGGCGTGAACCGCGTCTGCAGCCGCTTGGCGAGCTTGGCCTGGACGAAGCCGGCGGCGTGCTTCAGGCCGTGCAGGCACAACTGCTGTTCCCGCTCCGACCCCATGACCGAGACGAATATCTTGGCGTGCTGCAAGTCGCCCGACACCTCGGCGCGGGTGATCGTGACGCCCACACTCTTGACGCGCGGGTCGCGCAGCTCGTACAGGATCGTCTCGCTGGCCACCTCGCGGATCGCCTCGGATACGCGCTCGAGTCGGTGGGCTTTCATGGGGTCGTCCGTGGTCAGTAGTGAGCGTCCGTCTCGCAATCGACGAACTCCGCCACCGGGTGCCGCCGCAGCACCTCGGCGATCTGCTGCAGCGCCCCCCGGACGTGGCCCGCCTCGTTGCCCACCATCGCCACGCCCAGGACCGCCGTCTGACGATTCTCCAACTCCGCCACCTCCGCGACCGAGACGTTGAAGCGCTCGCGGAGGCGGTCCTTGATGCTCTGAACGACCTGCCGCTTGTCCTTGAGGCTGCGAGCCTCACGGATCAACAGGCGCACGCGCAGCGAGCCTACATGCATGGCGAGGGGCGCCCTCGGGGCGGCGTTATTGCGAAGCCGCGAGCGGCTCACTTGTCCAGAGTTCTCTGCACCTGGTCGATGCGGTACGACTCGATAACGTCGCCGACCTTGATGTCGTCGTAGCCGGCGACCTTACAACCGCACTCGAAGCCCTCGCGGACCTCGCGAACGTCCTCCTTGAAACGCTTGAGCGATTCCAACCCGGCGGTGCGGTCGGCCGGCGGGAAGATCACGACGCCCTCGCGGATCACGCGCACCTTGGCCGAGCGGTCCATCGTGCCCTGGGTGACGTAGCAGCCGGCGATGGTGCCGGCTCGGCTGACGCGGAACGTCTGCCGCACCACGGCGCGGCCGAGATGGACCGTCTCCTCGCGCGGCTTCAGCTTGCCCTCGAGCGCCGACCGAATGTCGTCGGTCAGCTTGTAGATGATGTCGTACTCGCGGATCTTGATGCCGCGCTCCTCGGCGAGCGCCAGCGCCCGGTCGTCGGGGACGACGTTGAAGCCGACGACGAGCGTGTCGCGCGGCGAGGTCAGCGCCAGCCAGACGTCGTTCTCGGTGATGGCGCCGATGCCGGCCTCGAGGATGCGGACGCGCACCTCCTCGTGGCGGAGTTTCTCCAACTCCTTGCGGATGGCCTCGACCGAGCCGCGCGCCTCCGCCTTGAGGATCACCTTCAACTCGACGATCTTCGACTCGTTGAGGCTGTCGAGGGTCATCGGGGCGCGGCGGGTGTTGGCGGCTTCCTGGACGCGGTCGCGGCGCGTCTCGGCGATCTCGCGGGCCACCGACAGGTCCGGGGCAACGACGAACGGGTCGTCGGCGTTGGGAATCTCGTCGAGGCCGGTGATGCGGACGGGGACGCTCGGCCCGGCCTCCTGGAGCGGACGGCCGAGGTCGTCGTACATGGCCCGCACGCGGCCGTAACTGCCGCCGCACAGGATCACGTCGCCGGCCCGCAGCGTGCCGTTCTGCACCAGCAGCGTCGCCTGCACACCCTCTTGCGGGTCGAGCTTGGCTTCGAGGCAGGTGCCCTCGCCCGGACGCTTCGGGTTGGCTTTCAACTCCTTCAACTCGGCCACGACGGAGAGCTGCTCCAGCAGCTCGTCGATGCCCTTGCCGGTGGCGGCGCTGGTCTCGACGAAGGGCGTGTCGCCGCCCATGTTGTCGGGCAGCACGTTCAGGCCGTATAACTGCTGCCGCGCCTTCATGACGTTGGCATTGGGCAGATCGACCTTGTTGATGGCGATGACGATCGACACGCCGGCGGCCTTGGCGTGGTTGATCGCTTCCTCGGTCTGCGGCATGACGCCGTCGTCGGCGGCGCAGACGATGACGGCGATGTCGGTCACGTTGGCGCCGCGGGCGCGCATCTTCGTGAACGCCTCATGGCCGGGCGTGTCGAGGAACGTGACCGGCCGGCCGCCGTGATCGACGCGCCAGGCGCGGATCACCTGCGTGATGCCGCCGGCCTCGGTGGCGACGACGTTGCTCGAGCGGATGCGGTCGAGCAGCGACGTCTTGCCGTGGTCGACGTGGCCCATGATGGTGACGATCGGGGCGCGCGGCAGCAAATCGTCGGGGTTGTCCGCTTTCTTGATGCCGGAGTAGAGTTCCGCCTCGGCGTCGTGTGCCCGCTTGATCTCCAGTTCCTTGCCGTACTCGAGGGCCAGAACCTGGGCGACCTCGGGGTCGACCGTCTGGTTGAGGTTCATGGCGGTCATGCCGTGGTCGCGGAGCTTGAAGAGCAGCTCCGTCGAGCGCACGCCCATCGCCTCGGACAGGGAGCGGACGGTGATCGGCAGTTCGACGACGATCGTCTCGCTCTTGGGCGGCAGCGTGCCGGGCTGACGTTTCTGCTTGAGCCGGTGCTTGCCGGAGCGGCTGCGGCGCCGCTCCTCGTCGGGGTCGAGGACGATCTTCTTTTCGTTCTCGCGGCCCTTGCGTTCCTCCTGGCGCTTGGCGCGGTCCTTGTGGCGCTGGTCGCGGCCGACGACGCCGATGGGCTTCTTCTTGCCGTCCTTCGACTTGCCGGCTTCGTCTTCGGTGTCCTCTTCGCCGGCGGCGGGCGGGGCGGCGGTGGGCGCGAGGGCTTGCGGCCCCTTGAGCAGATCCTTGACGTTGATCGGCGTCTTGCCGGCCTGCTGCAGTTCCTTGGGAATGTTGGCGATGGGCTTCTGCACCGGCGCCTGGACCGGCTGCTGCTTCTTCTCCTCGACCGGCTTCTGCGCCCGTAGGGGCTGTTGAGGCCGGGCGACGACGGTGAAGCCGGGGCGCGGCCGGGGAATCTGGCGGCGCGGCGGGCCGCTCTCGGGGCGGGGCTGATTCAGGTCGCGCGGCCGGCCTCCCGGCGCGGCGGTGGGCGGCGTCCTGGGACCGCCATCGGGGAGGCGCGTCGGACTCTCGGCCGGGACACTCGGTCCGGCGGCTGGGGTTTGCGGCATTCTTGGTTCGGGACTCCTCGGAGCCTGGGATGGCGCTTCCGGCTTGGTCGCCGCCGGCGGGGCGGTCGGTTGAGGCGGAGGCGGGGGACTCGCCGACGTGGCCGCCGGCGGAGTCGTGTGGGTCTTGGCGACCGGAGGCGCCGTCGGCGGAACCGGCGGAGCCAATGTCGGCGTTGGCGTCGTTTTGGCGGCGGGTGCGAGCGGCGGCGGTTCCGAAGCCTTGGGCTCCGGGGCCGGCGCGGCCGGGGCCTTCGCGACGGTCGGCGGCGCGGCGGCGGGCGGCGTAGGGGCCGGCGGCGCTTGCGCGACAGGTTTCGGCGGCGGCGGCGCGGTCGGCGTCGCCTTCGGAGGAACAGGGGGCGCGGCCGGGGCCGGTTCGGGCGGCGCTGGCGGTGGGATTGGCTTGACGGCGGCAGGGCGCGACGGAATCCGGCCCAGGTCGCGCACCTTCGACGGCGGTACGACCGGCGGCGCCGCCGGCTTCGGCGGCGCGGCAACGGCAACGCCGCCCGCTCCCTGCTTGACCCGCTGCTCGATCGCTTCGCGCTGCTCGGGGTCGAGACTGCTGAGCTGGTTCTTCACGTCGAAGCCGAGATCCTGGCACATGTCGAGCAAGTCTTTGCTCTCGACGTTCAGCATCTTGGCCAAGGCATAAACGCGAACTTTCTCTTTTTGCTGCAAGCGCAACCACTCCTGTGCAGATGCCTGTCGCGGCTCGAGAGGAGACGAGGCCGCCGCGTCATCTCCGTATACTCCATTCTAACCGAACGCGGCTCCTTGAAAAGAGATTCCTTCCCTTTGGCCGGATTTTGCCGCGCCCGCCGCTTGCGGCTTCGCAGCTTG
>JBBROG010000411.1:0-4972 GCA_038229635.1 Gemmatales bacterium | reverse complement strand
GTCCCCTTCTCCGCGAACACCTTCTCCACCGTGTCGCGGACGACCTTCGCCTGCGCCTTCAGCTCGGCCGGGAAGCCGACCAGCGGGATCATGACCTCCGGCTCCGCCTTCACCCCCTGCTTGGCGACGTCGCACGCCGCCTCGAAGATGGCGCGGGCCTGCATCGCCGTGATCTCGGGGTAGACGAGGCCCAGCCGACAGCCGCGGAAGCCGAGCATCGGGTTGAACTCATGCATCGCCTTTACGCGCTCCGCGATGTGTTCCTTGCTGACGCCCATCTCCTGCGCCATCTCCGCCTGCCCCTTGTCGTCGTGCGGCAGGAACTCGTGCAGCGGCGGGTCGAGCGTGCGGATCGTCACCGGGTAGCCCTTCATCGCCTTAAAGAGGCCCGCGAAGTCCTCGCGCTGGAACGGCAGCAGCTTCGCCAGCGCCTTTTTGCGATCCTCCGGCGTCTCCGCCAGGATCATCTCGCGCATTTCCTTGATGTGGTCGAAGAACATGTGCTCGGTGCGGCACAGGCCGATGCCCTCGGCGCCGAAGGCGATCGCCTGCGCCGCCTGGTCCGGCTTGTCGGCGTTGGTGCGGATCTTCAACGTCCGCTTGCCGTCGGCCCACTCCATCAGCTTCGCGTACTGCTGGTAGACGCGCGACTGCTCCGGCTTCAGCGTCTTGTCGATCAGCACCTGGATCACTTCGCTCGGCTTCGTCGCCACCTGCCCGGCCATCACCTCGCCGGTGAAGCCGTCGACGCTGATGAAGTCGCCTTCCTTGAGGACGGTGTCGCCGGCGGTGACGGTGCCCTTCTCGTAGTCGATCTGGAGGGCACTACAGCCGACGACGCACACCTTGCCCATCTGCCGGCTGACGAGGGCGGCGTGCGACGAGGCGCCGCCGAAGGCCGTCAGGATGCCGTCGGCCGCCTGCATCCCCCGCAGGTCCTCCGGGCTCGTCTCGCGGCGGACAAGGACGACACGGCCCTTCGGATCCTTGTTGCCGTGGCCGTCGACCTTGCCGAACTTGGCGACGTGTTCCGCCGCGTCGTCGGCGAAGAACTTGATGACGCCCGTGGCGGCGCCGGGGCCGGCGTTGATGCCCTTGGCGATGACCTTCGCCTTGCGCTTCGCCTCCGGGTCGAAGATCGGCTGCAACAGCTGGTTCAGGTCGTCCGGCGGGATGCGGCCGGCGGACAGAGCCTCCTCCTTGGTGATGAGGCCCTCGTCCACCATGTCCACGGCGAAGCGGATGGCGGCGAAGCCGGTGCGCTTGCCGTTGCGCGTCTGCAGCATCCAGAGCTTGCCCTTCTGGACCGTAAATTCGATGTCCTGCACGTCGCGGTAGTGCTTTTCGAGGGTCTTGCGGACCTCTTCGAGCTGCTGGTAGACCGGCGGCATGTCGCTGGCGAGTTTGGCGATCTTTTCGGGGGTGCGAATGCCGGCGACGACGTCCTCGCCCTGGGCGTTGATGAGGTACTCGCCGTAGAAGACGTTCTCGCCGGTCGCCGGGTCGCGCGTGAAGGCGACGCCGGTGGCGCAGTCGCTGCCCATGTTGCCGAAGACCATCGAGCAGATGTTCGCCGCCGTGCCCCAGTCGTGCGGGTAGCCGTACTGGCGGCGGTAGACGATGGCCCGGTCGTTGTTCCACGAGCCGAAGACGGAGCCGACGGCGCCCCACATCTGCTCCATCGGGTCGTCGGGGAAGTCGCGGCCCTTCTTCTCCTTGACCGCCTTCTTGAAGCGCTTCACCAGCTCCTGCAAGTCCTTGACAGACAGGTCCGTATCCAGGTGGGCGCCGCGCTCGTGCTTCAACTCCTCCATGATCTTCTCGAACGGGTCGATCTCGGTCTTCGAGGTCGGCTTCAAGTCGAGGACGACGTCGCCGTACATCTGGACGAAGCGGCGGTAGCTGTCCCAGGCGAAGCGCTCGTTGCCGGTACTCTCGATGAGGCCCTGCAAGGTCTTCTCGTTGAGGCCGATGTTAAGGACGGTGTCCATCATGCCCGGCATGGAGACGCGGGCGCCGGAGCGACAGGAGACGAGGAGCGGCTTCTTGGCGTCGCCGAACCTGGCGCCCATGACCTCCTCGGTCTTCTTGAGGGCGCTCTCGACCTCGGATTTCAGCTCGGCGGGGTAGGCCTTGCCGTGGTCGTAGAAGTAGGTGCAGACCTCGGTGGTGATGGTGAAGCCGGCGGGGACGGGCAGGCCGATGAGGCACATTTCGGCGAGGTTGGCGCCCTTGCCGCCGAGGAGTTCTTTCATCTTGCCGTTGCCGTCGGCCGTCTTGCCGCCGAAGAAGTAGACGTACTTACTCATGAAGAAGATCCCTATTATTCTGCCCCCGTGACGCCGGCGGCGCTCGCGGCCGGGGCTCCCGGCGTGCCTGACTCGCTGAGGTTCCTGGGTCAGCGATGGGGGAAATGTACGGATCGCGGGGGGGAGCGTCAAAGGGGCGGCGCCGTGGGGTAGCGAGAGGGCAAAGCGTTGTTGGAGGAAAAAATAGATGTATAAAGTGTCAAAACGGCGTCTGCGAGGGCTCGTGCGTGTTAGCCCCGGAGGGGCGACGGATCGTAGCCCCGGGTGGAGCGCAACCCGCGTAGCGGGTGGAGCGCAACCCGGGGACAACGACCGGCGACGTGGTATTGCATTGAACCCGCGTAGCGGGTGACGGATCGTAGCCCCGGGTGGAGCGTACTCGCGTAACCCGGGGAACACGACCGGGGACGTGTCCCATTTCCGTCACCCCCTCCGGGGGTTCAATACATCGACACGGCCCCGGTCGGATTCCCCGGGTTGCGCGAGTACGCTCCACCCGGGGCTACGATCCGTCACCCGCTACGCGGGTTCAATACATCGACACGGCCCCGGATGGACCCCCCCGGGTTGCGCGAGTACGCTCCACCCGGGGCTACGGCTCCGTCACCCCCTACGGGGGTTCAATACCTCGACACGGCCTGGGGTCGTCCCTCCTACGAACGCTGGCCGCGGCGTCGGCAATGGGCGATCAGTCCGGCGAGGCCGACGCCGAGCAGCGCCAGCGTTCCCGGCTCCGGGATTTCAGTCTGTTGCAGCTTGGGCAGGTGCAGCACTGCGATGTAGTCGAACCCGTCGCCGTCGTTCAGCACGAACTGACTGCCTGTCCCGTCGGCGTTCGCCCGAAAGAGTCCCAGCGGTGTTCCTGTGTTCGAGGCGAGGGAGTAGTAGAGCTTCTGATCGACCGCGTCGAAGTGGATAGCGTTGTTGAAGACGTTTGGACCTGCCGACAAAAGATCTTCAATAGAACCCGTGCCGGCTAGCCGCGCCCGACGCAGGAGCCGCTGCGACGGAACTCCGAGCGCGTACTGATTCCAGTACAGGTAGCCGCCCGCCGAGTCGATTTCCACGTCGAACGGCGCCGCACCCGTTGCCAGGGTTTTGAACGTGGCCTGTCCGGTGCCGTCGAGATTGGACACGCCGATCGTGTCGCCGATTGCGTAGTAAAGCTTCCCACCCGTGGGGTCGATAGCGAGGCCCGCGAAGTTGAAGCTGTTTCGACTGAGCAGAGTCTGTACATTGCTGCCGTCGAGGTTCGCGCGAAAGACCTGCGTGGGGACGACGCCCCCCTGGCCCCAGTAGATCTTTCCGTGGGCCAGGTCGAGTTCGATGTCGGACGCGTACGCGTTGACGGTCGAGGCCAGATTGACGCGGCCCGTGCCGTCGAGGTTGGTGCGGAAGATCGTATTCTGGTCACCGCTATACATGAAGCCGTTGGCGACGTCGAAGGCGATTCCCACGAATTCGGTGCCGGTCGCCGTCAGGACCGTCTGGACGCCCGTCCCGTCGAGGTTCGCCCGCTTGATGTGGTTGACGCTCCGGCCGGGACTCAGCAACCCGGTGTCGCTGTAGTAGATGAGGTCCGCCCGCGCCGGCGCCGCCACGCCCAGCACCAGAGCCATCATCGCCGCCACGCTCTTCGTCATGTCACCCTCCCATCGCGCCGCGCGCGGAATCCGTTTGCGGCGCACAAAGTCGTCTGGTAGGCTTGGTCCCGTTGAGTTGGCGTCGTCGCCCCGCCCTCCGAATCGAGGGCTCGTCGGTTCTCTCGCCCGGCTGTCACACCGATCCGCTGTCCCAGAATCGGACCAGGCCGGGAGAACCGAACATGGAACGACAGCTTTTCTCGACTTTTCTCGCCGCCGTCCGCTCCGGCGACGGCCGGGCGGTCGCGGACTTCGTGCGCCGCTACGAGCCCTACCTGCGCCAGGTGGCTCGCCGACGCCTCACCGACGAGCGGGTGCGGCGCGTCCACGACTCCGACGACGTCTGTCAGTCCGCGCTCGCCGCGTTCTTCGCCGGCGCCGCGGCCGGCAATTTCAACCTGTCGACGTCGGTGAAGCTGCGGGCGGTACTCGCCGGCCTGGCGAACAACAAGGCTATCGACCGAGTCCGCAAGGAGCGACATCACGGCGGCGGCCTCCCGGACGGCCACGACCCTGCTGGCTCCAGCCCGACGCCGAGTCAACAGCTGCTGAGGCAGGATCTGTTGGACGTCATGAAATCTCGCCTGAGCGAGCGCGAACGTCAGATCTTCAACCTCCGCTCTCTAGGGCTCACCTATCCGCGGATCGCGGCGCGGGTCGGCGGCACGGCGGAGGCGGTGCGCATGGTCCACGATCGCCTCATCCGGCGGCTCCGCGAGGAATTCGGCGAGGAGGGCTCCGGCGATGTCCGCTAATCCCCTCCCCCAGGCCGACGCGCGGCTCGACGCCCTGCGCGAGGAACAGCGGCGTCGCTTCCAGAAGGGCGAACGCGGCGTCCTTGCCGAACTGCTGGGCCGTCACCCCGAGTTCGCCGCCGACGCCCCGCGCGCCGCGGCGCTGGTGTTTCAGGAGATCGTCCTGCGCGAGCAGGCGGGCGAAGCACCCGATATCGAGGAGTATCAAAAGCGCTTTCCTGGACTGGTCGAACATCTGGGCTGCCTCATCCGGGACGACCTGGGC
>JBBROG010000410.1:0-4977 GCA_038229635.1 Gemmatales bacterium | reverse complement strand
GGTTTCGGCGCCGCGGGTGGCTTGTTTGGTCGCCCCCACCCCCCCGGCCGCGGGGGGGGGTGGGGGGTGGGGGCCCCCCCCCCAACCCACAGGCGACTTCACCCCTCACCCCCGGCCCCTCTCCCCAGAGGGGAGAGGGGAGAACTCTGGGGACGCGCGAGCCGTCTCCTCAACTCTCGGTTTCCAGCTTGAGGGCGTTCTTGGTCGCCGGGTCGAACTTCGCCTCCACATGGTCCCCGACGACGAGGTCGGCCAAGACCGCCTTCTTGTCGTTGCGCTCGATCTTGGTCGCCGCCGTCACGTTCAGCGTCACGGCGGCGCCGCGGCGCGGCGTGATGACGACCGTGTTCGCTGTCTTGTTGACGGCCGTCAGCGTGCCTTCGACCTCGTTCTTCTTTTTGTCGTCGGCCCGAGCCGCGGCGCAGGCCAGGGCCAGCACCGCGAGGGCCGCGAGTCCGAGCGTCGTCGCGCCGCGAAAGGTTGTCTGCTTCATGGGTCTTTTCCTTCTTGCCGGGGGGGAAGAGAAGGCCGTCCCCTCGCACGAGGAGAAGTGCCGGCCTTGTGTCTCCATAGAGAAGAGGAGAATGACGCCGCCCGGTCCGCCATTTTTCCGGCGCGAGCCGCGCGTGTCTTCCGGGCGCCGCCGCTGTACAATGCACCTTCGCCAAGTCTCGCAGCCCCGGACTTCGGGCCTTCGGTCACGCGGAGACGTTCCATGCAGACGACACGGCCGCACGACGACCCCTACTACGACCCGCCGCCGCCGCTGGAGCAGGTCGGCGTCGCCCCTTCCTGGCGCCTCGTCGCCATCGTCGCCCTCCTGGGCGTCACGCTCCTGCTTTTCGTCGTGGTGATGCTCCTGATCGTGCTGGCCCACGCCGGCACGCCCACCTTGAGCCCGGCCGTCCCGCTGCCCCCGATGGTCGTGGCGGGCGGCGGCGCCGCCGCCGGCCTGGACCCCGACCCGGACGACCTGCCCCCCGGCGGACTCCCTTATCCCGATAAACAGGATCTTCGTCCCGCGGGCACCTTCCCCGCCCCCGGCGAGGACGCCGACGCCCGGCCGGCCGCGGCGCCGCGCGGCGAGTTCCTCCGCGGCGGGCAGTCGGTCTGGGTCAGCCCCGACCCGACGCCGCCGGGCCGCGTCGTCGTCTCGCCCGACGGACTGTTCCTCGCCTACCACAACGGCGACAGCCTCATGGCCGGCCCTCCCGGCGGCGTCATCCCGGTGCGCGACGAGGACGCCTTGGACAACGAAGTCGCCGCGAACGGCCCCGGCGGGATGCGCGGCTTCGGGGGCGGCTGGGCCGTAGCCCCCGCGGCCGGCGCCGCCCCGCACCGCGTCCGCGAGCCGCGCCCCCTCGTCGGCGGCTGGTCCGGCGACGGCGTTCACGTCTACTGGAGCAGCGGCGGCCGCGTCTTCTCTTACAACGCCAAGCAGGGGCGCGCCTTCCGCACCCCGCTGCGCGGCCAGGAAGTCGCCCCCGCCGGCCTTATGGGACAGTACGTCGCCGTGCGCCCCCGGCCGCGCCTCAAGGTCGACGGCGCGACCGGCAAGGCAGCGCACGACGCCGTCGAGGTCGTCCTCCTCGACAACAACGGCGCCCCCCTCCGCACCCTCCTCACCGACGACGTCGCCGCCTGGCGGTCCCCCGCGGCGTCGGCCGACGGCAAGCAACTCGCCCTGATTTCCGACCGCGGCGCCGCGGCCGGCAAGCCGGAGCGCTGGCGCGTCTTCGTGTTCGACCTGGAGGCGGAGAAGGCCCAGCCGCGCCCCGTCAGTCCCGCCGTCGAGCGCGTCGACTCGGCCTCCTGGGCGCCCGACGGCAAGACTCTCGTCTACGCCCGCGGCCAGTCGCCGGCCCCGCCCGACCACCGCGGCGCCGCCTCCGGCGAGTTCGCCGCCTGCGACCTCTTCGAGTACGACCTCGCCGCCGGCAAGGAGACGCGCCTCAGCCGCGGCGGCGGCTTCTCCTCGCCCACCCTGACGGGCACGGACGAGATCTATTTCGTCGTCGATACGCCGCAGGCCGGCGGCGGCGCCCTCGCGCAACTTGTGCGCATGCCACTTAAGGCCGCGCGTGAGTTCCTCGCGGGGGAGGCCGAAGGGAAGGAGAAGGCCGTGGCGTCCTGGAAGGCGCTGGCGGCAAGGGCCGACGGGGTCGCGCTGACGCCCGAGGCGCTGCGGAAGCTGGACGAGGCGTTCCGCAAAGAGTACGCCGACCGCTTCAAGGCCGACGCGCCGTCGACCGCCGCCGGCCTCGACGCCCTGCGCCACGAAGTGCTGGCGCTGGGTCTGCCGTCGGACGACCTGAAGCGCCTCGAACGGCTCCTCGGGGCCGTCGACGGCGAGTACCTGCGTCGCCGCGCCGACGGCGGCGACTGGCACCTCGGCAAGGGAGAGCCGACGGGGGCGGCGGTCGCGGGCGAGAACGTCTTCGGCTACGCCTACAACCCGTTCCGCCCGCTGAAACGTGAGGCGGCTCCGTCGCTCGCCGAGGTCGCCTTCCGCGCCGCCGGCCGCGCGCTGGTCCTGAGTAACGACCCGGCGCTGGCGAAGGACGCTCTCGCCAAACTCGGCGACGCCGACCTGGAGCGGCTCGGGCAGCTGCTGAAGCAAGGCAAGGGCGACGACGCCGACAAGCTCGCGGGCGAGTTGACGAAGCGACACGAGCGCAACTTCGTCCTCCTGCTCCAGGTCGGCGAGTTATTGTATCGGCACGGGCGTCAGGAGGCGCTGCGCGAGGCGATGCAGAAGCCGGCGTCGCTGCCGCCCGACCCGCGCCTGTACAACCTGCTCGGCGTGGCACTGCTGCCGACGGATAACGCGGGGGCGCAAAGGGCGTTTCAGGACGCGCTCCGCTGCGACCTGTCCTACGGGCCGGCGTACCTGAACCTGGGGCAGGCGTACAACGACGTCGGCCTGGGGCAGAACGCGCGGCTGTGCCTGCGGCGGTATCTGAGGCTGGCGCCGAAGGGCGAGTACGCGGAGGACGCGCGGCGGCGGCTGGCGGGCCTGACGGACGACGTGGCGGCGGCCGGCGCCGCCGGGGCGGCCGCGGGCGCGCCGCCGGGTCCCGCCGCCGGCCCGGCGGGGGCGCGACAGGCGCAGTAAGGCGGCCGTCGTTCGCCCCTTCCTCGGTAGGGCACACTCGCCTGGTGGAATATGTTGGTTCGCGTCGGGCGCATGGTTTGTCGATTATCATTGCGCCCGACGCGGGCGGATAACGAGTTCGGCGGCTATCGTCCTCTGGTATTAAGATGCGCGTTCTGAGCCAACTCTTTGCGAACAACCGTGCGTGGGCCGAGGAATTGACGCGGCGCGAGCCCGATTTCTTCGCGCGCCTGGCGCGCCAGCAGGCGCCTCAGTACCTGTGGATCGGCTGTTCCGACAGCCGCGTGCCTGCCAACCAGATCGTCGGCTTGTTGCCCGGCGAAATGTTCGTCCATCGCAACGTCGCCAACGTGGTGGCGCATACCGATCTCAACTGCCTGTCCGTGCTCCAGTTCGCGGCGGAGGTCCTCCGCGTTCGACACGTCATCGTCTGTGGGCATTACGGCTGCAGCGGAGTCATAGCCGCGCTGCGCGACGACCAGCTGGGGCTGATTGATAACTGGCTGCGGCACGTCCATGATGTGCGGAGCAAACACCGAAGCGCGCTGGCGCGGCTCGCGAGCGAGGGCCAGCGGCACGAGCGCCTGTGCGAGTTGAACGTGATCGAGCAGGTGGTTAACGTCTGCCGGACCACGGTCGTGCGGGAGGCATGGGCGCGCGGCCAGGAGTTGGCGGTGCATGGTTGGATCTACGGCCTCCAGGACGGGCTGCTGCGCGACCTGGGCATGTGTGTCGCTTGCGAAGCGGAACTGTCTGCCTGCTACGAGGGGGCGTGCGCGGGGGTGGCCGCCGAACCGGTCGCCGCAGCCGACCGGCGGGGCGTGCAGGCGTTCCCGGGTTCGTAGCTCACTCCGCCCCGCCGGCAGGTGAGCTTCCGTCGTTAGGCCGCGGAGGTATCGGCGATGCGAATAGGCTTAGTTGTAGCGTCGGTCCTGGTCGTCGGCTGCCTGGTAGGCTTTGGGCTGAGGCCGCCGCCGCCGCACCTGACCCGGCGGACCCATACGTTTTTGGGAGTTCACAGCCCACTCAGTCCGCCTGCGCTCCGTCGTGGTTCCCCTCGGCGTGCGGCGCCTGGAAGCCGATGCGCCGGTAGTGCGTCGGCTCCGGCGGCGGCTCCATCAGGCGCCGCAGCACTTCGGTGATCGTCTTGATCTGCTCGTCGTGCAGCTGGACCGTGTCGGCGAGGTTGCGGAGCTGCTCGACCAGCTCCCCCGGCGTGGCGAGCAGGCGGCGGAGGCGGACGAACGCGCGAATGATCTCGATGTTGACGCGGATCGCCGTCGGCGAGTTGAGGACGCCGGAGAGCATCGCGACGCCGTGTTCGGTGAACGCCCACGGGAGCGAGCGTCGTCCGCCGTGGTCGAAACTTGAGGTCACAATTTGTGACCTCAAGTTCGTAAACTCTTGTAGCGTAAGCTGAAACGCAAAGTCGTCCGGGAAGCGAGCCTGGTTGCGCTTGACGGCTTGGTTGAGAACTTTTGTCGGCACGTCGTACAGTCCCGCCAAGTCCGCGTCGAGCATGACGCGCTGTCCGCGAACGACGTGGATGGATCGTTCGATCTGCTCGATGGGAACAAGCGGAGCGTCGTTTTTCCGAGCCATGTTGGCAACCCTCGGGCTCCTGTCCTTCTCGTCTCCAACGCTCTTCCTGTCCCGGCTTTGAGGTCGCAATTTGCGACTTCAAGTTTATAACCTCTTGCCCATCCAGAAGAAAGGGCAATTCGGGTCCATTTCTGTAGCTGCGCGCGGGCGGGCGGGTTAATCTGGACTGCGGAGAGAGTTTCGTTCACCGGCTAGAGGATGGCACCATGACGGCCGCTCAACGGGATCGTCTTCGTCAGCAGTGGCTTCAACAGGCCGAG
>JBBROG010000409.1:0-5006 GCA_038229635.1 Gemmatales bacterium | reverse complement strand
TGGTGCGCGTGTGGGCGCCCGGTGGGGGGGGCGGGGGGTGCGCGTTACCGCCCCCCTGGGGTGGTGTTCGGGGGGGGCGCTGCGCGCCCCCCGTAAAACCACGACGGGGCGCGTATGCGCGCACCCCCGGATTCCTTCCCGAACACTTTCGCTGGACCGATCTCGGGGCGGCGGCCGATAACACCTCGGGCGGTCATTCTCTTCGCACGCCCGCGCCCCGCGCCCCGTCAAGGCTCGACATCATGCAGGCGATGCCGACAATCCCCGGCTACGAGTTGTTGGCTCCCCTGGGCGGCGGACCCATGACCCGCGTCTACAGCGCCCGCGACCGCGCGGCCGACGTGCCTTGCGCCGTCAAGGTCATCCGCGACGACTGCGCGGACCTGGAGACGGCGACCCAACTGCTCCGGCGCGAGGCACGGGCCGGGCTCAAAGCGCTTCACCCTCACCTCGTGCGCTGCCGGCACGCCCACGTCCTGACGCCGCCGTACTTTCTCGTCATGGACCTGCTCCCCGGCGAGTCGCTGGGGCGGCGTCTGCGGCGCGACTACCGACTCGACGTGCCGACCACTCTTTGGGTCGCTCGCCAGACCGCCGAGGCGCTGGCGGCGCTGCACCGCGCCGGCTTCCTGCATGGCGACGTCAAGCCCGACAACGTCCGCCTCGTCGACGACGGCACGGCGGTGCTGATCGACCTCGGCTTCGCCCACCGCGCCGGCGAGAACGATAATCTGCTGCGTCAGGGATACGTGATGGGGACGGCGAACTACCTGGCCCCGGAGCTGTGCCGGCCCGACCCGGAGGACGGCGCCGCCGCCGACCTGTTCAGTCTGGGCGTGACGCTCTATGAAATGCTGACGGGCGTGCTGCCGTTCCCGCCGGGGACGGTGCCGCAGACGTTCCGCCGTCACGCCTGCGACCCGCCCGCCGACTTGCCCCGCCACGCCGGGCCGCTGCCGGAAGCGCTGGTCAGTCTGGTGCGGCGACTGCTGGCGCGGCGGCCGGAAGAGCGGCCGGGCGCGGCGGCCGTCGTAAAGCGGCTGGTCGCGCTGGAGATCGCCACGTTGGGGCGGCGGTGGGCGGCGTGACGACCGGCCCAGCACGGGCTCGACCGAGGAATCATGTCCCCGGATATTTGCCGTTGACGGTCAACTCGACGACCTCGGCATCCTCGAGGAAATTGGCCCCGAAGAACTGTAGGAAGCCGGCGTAGCCGAGCAGCGGGCGCCGGAGACGCGCCGCGGTGAAGCCGACCCAGGCTTCCCACTCCCGGCGTTCTTGGCCGTCCGTAATGCGGAGTCGGACTCGGGCGTAGCGCACGGGATAGGGGATCGTGCCCACGCCAGAGGCAATTCCGGTTGGCGCCGTGGACAGATCGAGGCCGAGCAACGTCGCTTCCGCCGCGGGGAAGACCGTGTCGTCAGCGCCGGTGTCCAAAAGGCCGTCTCTGCTAACCGAGCCACCCGGACCGATCAACGCGACGGGAATAACGGGCCTGGGACGCTCGGCGCGCCCGCCGAGCGAGATGACGGGGTTCGGCGCGACATAAGGCGAATAGCTATAGCGAAGGGTCACAGTTCCGAAACCCCGTCGAGGGGAGGGACGGATGACCACACGCAGGCGTGGGGGTTGACACCGGCCTCTTTCAGCTCATTCCAAAGGGTGAGGAAGTCACTCCCGTGCGCGACGATCCGGGTCCCGTCCGCGCTGAAGGCGATTTCTTCCCCGGCGTACTTCATCAACTCGCGGGGAGGGAAATACTTGTGACGGTTGGCCAGGTGCAGGCCAAAATCAATCTCCACGTCGTTCTCGCCGTTGGCGTTCATGGATCGGTCTCCCGGCCCCCTGTCCCTCGTCCCCCGTCATCGGACACGGACGAGGGACGAGGGACGAGGGGACGAGCGGCTACGACATATTCATGCTCAGGAGAAACTCCGCGTTCGACTTCGTCTTGCGCAGCCGCGTCGTCAGCAGTTCCATCGCCTCGGTCGGATGCATGTCGGCGAGGACGCGGCGCAGCATCCGCACGCGCTCCGCCTCGTCGGGATGCATCAGGTTCTCCTCCTTGCGCGTGCCGGAGCGATTGATGTCGATGGCCGGCCAGACGCGCTTGTCGACCAGGCGCCGGTCGAGGTGCAGCTCCATGTTGCCGGTGCCCTTGAACTCCTCGAAGATCACCTCGTCCATGCGCGACCCGGTGTCGATCAGCGCCGTCGCCAGGATCGTCAGCGAGCCGCCTTCCTCGACGTTGCGGGCGGCGCCGAAGAAGCGCTTCGGCTTCTGCATCGCGTTCGAGTCGAGGCCGCCGGACAGCAGCTTGCCGCCGGAGGGCGCCTCGGTGTTGTGGGCGCGGGCCAACCGCGTGATCGAGTCGAGCAGGATGACGACGTCGCGGCCGTCCTCGACCATGCGCTTCGCCTTCTCCAGCGCGATCTCCGCGACGTGGACGTGTTCGCTCGACGGCTCGTCGAACGTGCTGGCGACGACCTCCGCCGTCGGACAGGCGACGGTGCGCACCATGTCGGTGACTTCCTCGGGGCGCTCGTCGATGAGCAGCACGATGAGGAAGCATTCGGGGTGGTTCTGCCGCAGCGCCAGGGCGATCTTCTGCAGCAGGACCGTCTTGCCGGCGCGCGGCGGCGACACGATCAGGCCGCGCTGCCCCATGCCGATGGGCGTGACGAGGTCGATGACGCGCGACGCCAACTCCTCGGGGGTCGTCTCCAGGACGAGGCGCTTGTTGGGGTGCAGCGCCGTCAGGTCGTCGAACATGGTGGCGCTGGTGCGGTGGTCCGGCGAGTGGCCGTTGACCGCCTCGACCTGCATCAGCGCGAAGTTCTCCTGCCCCTCGATGGGCAGGCGGATCGGCCCCTCGACCACGAGCCCCGTGCGCAGCCCGAGGCGGCGGATCTGGCTGGGCGAGACGTAGATGTCTTCCGGCGAGGCGAGGTAGTTGTGGGCGGCGCTGCGCAGGAAGCCGTAGCCGTCGGGCAGGACTTCGAGCGTGCCGGAGCCGCGCACCACCTCGCCGCGCTCCACCTGCCGGCGCACGACGGAGACGATGAGCTGCGCCCGGCTCATGCCGGTATGCTCGGCGACGCCCTCGCGCTCCGCGAACTGGAACAGCTTCGGCATCGGCAAGCGGTACAGGTCGTCGAGGCGAAGGCCGGGGGTGGTGCGCCGGGGGGAAGGGGGTTCGAGGGGAGGGGCGGTCGGGACGGTCGCGGCGGGGGCGGCGGCGGCGGGGCCGACGTCCGAGGCTCTTCGCGGAGCCCGTCTGCGTGTCGCGTGTCCCGACCCGTCGTCGCTGCGGGCGACGGCCATGGTACGTCCTCCAAAAATGGTGATCTCGGTTGGGGGTTTTTTCCGGAAGAGTTCAGAAAGTGACACCGGGTAGCGATTCCTTCCCCCCTCTCCCCTTTGGGGAGAGGGGGGCAAATAGCTCGGCCCGGACGTCGGTCCTGGACAGCTCCTTAACGAAAGTCTTGGTCCGCTCCCCGGAGGGGAGAGAACTTGGCGCGGGCATTCGGCCTCAAGGGTCCCTTCGCCGGGACGAAGGAGGCGGGCGCCGGCGCTGAGTTCTTGTGCTGTTGGGTTTGTTGTTTCCCGGAGAGCACGCCGAAAAAGGGACGAGGCGCGCCGAAAAGGGAAAACAGCAGAGTCACAGTCTTAGCGGCTTGCTTCCCGATTGGCCAGGGAAACGTCCACAGAAAGCATTCTAGCAACCCGCGCCGGCATTTCCAGGCCATCTCCCACTTTTGGCGCCCTC
The DNA here is from genome assembly GCA_038229635.1 of Gemmatales bacterium. GTDB lineage: Bacteria > Planctomycetota > Planctomycetia > Gemmatales > Gemmataceae > DATFNV01. The sequence goes on along the minus strand of JBBROG010000409.1, from coordinate 1,237 downwards.
TTCTCTTCCCTTCCCCGGCGCGACCCGCACTCGGCCTTGAAACTGGGCAAGCTGACGCCGAAACTACCGACATGCTCTCCATCCGCATCGCCCGAGGGCGTTCCCTCCCCCTCGGGGCCACCGCCACCGCCGACGGCATCAACTTCGCCCTCCTGTGTCGCCACGGGACGTCGGTGTCGCTCGTCCTCTATGAGCGGGACGGCGACGAGCCGGGGGCGGAAGTCTGCCTGCACCCGCGCCGCAACCGCACCGGCGACCACTGGCACATCCTCGTGACCGGCTTGCCGGCGACGTTCCGCTACGGCTGGCGCGTCGAGGGGCCCGACGGGCCGACGCACCGCTTCGACCCGGCCCTCGTCCTGCTCGACCCCGCTTCGACGGCCCTCTCCGGCGGCAGCGTGTGGGGCGCGGCGGCCTCAGTACTCGGTACTCAGTACTCCGTACTCAGTACTCCGTCGCGTAGGGGCACGAGCCGCCGCAGCCTGTTCTTCCGCCGGGCCTTCGACTGGCAGGAGGACGCGCCGCCGCTGACGCCCCTGGAAGACTCGATCGTCTACGAGCTGCACGTCCGCGGCTTTACCTGCCACCCCTCGTCGGGCGTCAAGCATCCGGGGACGTTCGCCGGGCTGATCGAGAAGATCCCGTACCTGAAGCAACTGGGCGTGACCGCGGTCGAGCTGCTGCCGATCCACGAGTTCGACGAAAATGACTGCCCGTTCACCAACCCGTTGACCGGCGAGCCGCTGCGCAACTTCTGGGGCTACAACAGCATCGCCTTCGCCGCCGTCAAGGCCGCCTACGCCGCCGCCGGCCCCGAGAACGGCCAGGTCGCCGAGTTCCGCGAGTTGGTCAAGGCGTGCCACGACGCCGGCCTGGAGGTCTTCCTCGACGTCGTCTTCAACCACACCGGCGAGGGCGACGACCACGGACGCACCTACTCCTTCCGCGGACTCGACAACGAACTCTACTACATGCTCGGCCCCGACGGCCACTATCTCAATTTCTCCGGCTGCGGCAACACCGTCAGTTGCAATCACCCCGTCGTGCGGCAGATGATCCTCACCTGCCTGCACTTCTGGGTCGCCGACATGCACGTCGACGGCCTCCGCTTCGACCTCGCCAGCGTCTTCGGCCGCGACGCCAAGGGTGACGTCCTGCTCGAGCCGCCGGTCGTCGAGATGATCGCCGACGACGGCGTCCTGGCTCACACCAAGCTGATCGCCGAGCCGTGGGACGC
>JBBROG010000408.1:0-5044 GCA_038229635.1 Gemmatales bacterium | reverse complement strand
GCGCGAAACCGCAAGCGGCGTTTACAGATCCTCGTCGCCGACGAACCACAGGCCCGCCTGGTGCTGCGCCTCGCGCCAGCGCTCGTCGCCTTCGAGGAGCAACAGCTTGGCCAGTTGCGGCCGGTCCTGGACTTTGCGCGGGTCGTCCGGCAGCGCCTCGAAGAGAGCGACGCCCCCCTTTGGGTCGATCAGCGCCAGCGCCGGCAGGAACGGCCGCACGAAGCCCGCCTTGTGGACCTCGGCGGCGCGGCGGGCGAGCGGCTCCAGCAGCGCGCGCCCCATCGCCCGGTCGTAACGGCTCACCAGGAGGGCGACTTCGGCGACCTCGCCTTCCTGGTGCAGCGGGTGCATCTCGTTTACGGGCCGGTGCGTCCGCAGCGACAGGGCTCGCCAAAGGAACTCCGGCGCGAGCGACGGGTCGATGGCCTCCGCGGCGGGCACGAGCGTCAGGGCGACGACCGGGGCCGACCACGACCCGTTGTACAGATCCTTGCCGGAGTCGACGTGAGCCGCCAGGACGGCGAACGCTTGCCGCAGGAAGGCCATCGCCTCTTTCGGCTTCGACTTCGCCAGGGCGAGGGCGAGGCTGCCGTAGGCGTGCGCCTTGCGGTACGGGTCGGTGACGCGGTCGGCGATGCGCCGCGCCCGCGGCAGGTCGATCGTCGCCATGTGATAGCAGACGCGCGCCGCCCAGTAGTCGGCGGAGGTCGTAAACATCCGCTGTCGGTCGGCGTCGGCCGCCGTCGTGCCGACCAGGCCGAGGACGCGCTCGGCCTCCGCGGGCTTCGTCCCGGCCAGCCGGTAGGCGATGTTGCCGTGGTGGCGGTCGTACTCCATCACGTCCTTCGTGTCCTTGATGAGGGCGAGCGCCGCGTCGAGGTCGACCGCCGCCAGCTCCTCCGCGAAGGCGCCGCGGGCGTAGGCGGACCAGCCCTCCGTCGACAGCTTCTGCGCCGTGGGGATTTCGTCGCGCAGCAGCTTGTCGCCGCGCTCCGTCTCGCCCAACTCACGAAAGCGCCGGGCGGCCATCCCCACCGTGATGATCCGGTGTGACGGGTCCTTCACCGCGCGGGCGTTCAGCAGGGCCTGCGCGAGCAGTTCGCGCTTCTTGTCGCGTTTCTCCGACGGCAGGGCGTTCGCCAGTTCGAGGTAGGCAGACGCCCGGAAGTCCGCCTCGCTCATCGCCTCGGCGACGGAGCGCGCCTCGTCGGGGCTCTCCTTGGCGAGCGCCTTGACGAGGGCGTTGCGCAGGTAGTCGCGCATCCATTCACTCTTGATTGCCCTCTTATCCAGTGCCTCTAGGGCTTGCGTTGGGTCGATCAGGGCGAGGGCTTCCAGCGCGCGGGCGTTTTCCTCTTCCTTGCCGCCACCGAGAGCCTTCTTCACCGCCGGCTCCAGGACGCCCGCCGCCAGCGCCGCTCGTTCCTTCCTCGTCAGCGCCGGCGGCAGCGTCTTCAGGGACTTACCGGAGGGTTCGTCGTCCCGCGCCAGAACGATGTCGGCCGTCTCGCCGGTCGGAGTGAGCCGCCCGTCGAAGCGGAAGCCGGCGGCGTCGGTGAAGAGGAAGCCGGGGCCGTCGAGGGCGCCGTCGAGGCGGAAGCGGCCGTCCGCGTCGGACCGCGCGGTCAGACGGTTGCGCTCGTCCATGAGGACCAGTGTCGCGCCGGCGACCGGCTTGCCCTGCCGGTCGACGACGCGCCCCTGGAGAGCCTGCACCTTCTTGAGGACGACGTCGGGGAATGTCAACGGCCGCGCCGCGCCGACCGGGAGCCAACCGCTCTTCTCGACCTGGAAGCCGTCGGCGGTCACGACGACCTGATACTCGCCATCGGGATCCAGCTCGCGCGGCGTCAGAAACGTGCCGTCGGCGCCGGCGCGGACGGTCGCGTCGCCATCGAAGGCGATGTCGCGGGTGCTGCCCAGGTTCGGCGGCGGCGCCCACTCCCTGGCCCGAACCGCGACGACGGCCCCCGCGACGGGCCGACCCGCCGCGTCGCGCGCGCGCCCCGCCAGCGCCAGGCCGGCGCCGGCGCTGACGCGGAGTTGTATCGGCTTGTCGGCCCCGGCTCGGGCGACCAGTACGCCCGCGCTCCGTGCCCCTTTGTGGCGTGCTTTCAGGCGCACCTCGTCCTTCGCGGCGAGGTCGTCGAGGCGGAAGTCGCCGCGCTCGTCGGTCGTGAGGTCTTTCTCGTTGACCCAATGATCCTCGAACCCGAACCGCTGGCTGGCGCCCACCCAGACGGCCCGCACCGCCGCCCCCGGCACCGGCTTGCCGTCCTCGCCAACGACGCTGCCGCGCAGCGTCAGCAGACGTGTCAATTCGATGGGCGGCGCCTCGTACACCGGCTTGTCGGCCGGCACTTTAAGGAAAAAGGTCTTCAGCTCGTTCCGCCCCAGCGGCAGGAAGCCGGGCGGCGGGACCGGGGCGCTGACCGCCTCCTCGCCCGGCAAGGCCAGCCCGGAATAGCGCCCTGCGGCGTCCGTGACGACGAAGTCCGGCATCGCGTAGCCGCCGCCGACCATGACCCGGACGTTCGCGAGCGGCTTCCCCGTGCCGCGCTCGCGGACGACGCCGGTGAGGCGCACCGTGTTCTCGACGGGGATCTCAAAGGTCGTCGACGCGCCGGCCTTGACCGTGACGGCGTCGTACCCCAGAACGCGCCCCCGCGAGGTCGTCTCTTTCGGGTAGTGGAGGATGACGTTCAGCCGACCCGCGGCGAGCGCGCGGACCTCGAAGCGTCCTTCCGCGTCCGGCACGACGTCGGCTTTCCCGCCGTGGTACAGTTCCGGGCCGCCGGCGTCCGAGGAATCCTCCATCGAGCCCAGGCTCAACGTGATGCCCTTGACGTCGGCCTTCCCCTTGGCGACGAGCCGGCCCGTCACGCGCCCGACCGGCCGCAGCGCGACGGGCACCGGGAACAGGGGCGGCTCGGCGCCTTCGGCGGGCAGCGGGCGGTAGAAGTTGAGGGAGATGTTCTGTGTGCCGAATGCTTCCGTCGCCACGGAGATGCCGCCGAGGTCGGCGCGCGTCAGGTCGCGGAACGTGGCCGTGCCGCGCTCGTCGGTCCTCGCCGACAGCCGCCGGACGAGTTCCTCGGGCAGGTTGGCGGACGCGCGGCGCAGGACATACCCGATCGGCGTCTTGCGCGGCTTCCACTTGTACGCGGAGGCGAGTTGGCGAGCGTACTCCTCGCTGACGTCGGTCTGGACCAGGTCGGCGGCGACGATCGTCACTTCGACTCGGGCTCCGGCGGCGGGTTTGCCGTCGGGCGTCACGATTTGAACGGCCGCCTCGGCCGCCGGCGCCAGGACCAACCGCGTCCCCAGGGCGGGCGGCACCGACTCGCGCGTGAAGTCGAGCGCGGCGAGGCGCATCCCCGGCTTGTGGGCGACGATCCCCAGTTCCTGGCGCCAGGTGTGCGGCGTCCGCAGCCACTCGGCCGAGACGGTCAGACGGTAGCGCCCCTCGGCGTCCGTGACGGCGCGGTCGATGGCCTCGACGCCGCGGCCCGCCATCGCGTAGTGCGTCATCCACACCGTCGCGCCGGCGACCGGCCGACCGCCCGCGTCGACGACGACGCCGGACGTCTCGCGCGCCCCGGCGGCTATCGCCCTTTTGCCCTCCTCTTCCGGGGGAAATTCCGGGGGAGCCTCGGCGGCCGCCGCGTCCGGCCCGTGAGCCGGGGCGACGGAACCGCGCGACGCGACGCCGACGCCGACGCCGAGCGCCGCCAGCAGCCCGACGCCGAGGAGCAGCGACAGAACGGCCTTGCCCTTCGCCGTCGGCAGGCCCGCCAGCGCGCCCTCGGCCAGCGCCTCGACGCCCGCCGTCGTCGTCCGCATGCCCGCGCGGACGGCCGTGAGGGTCAGCAGCGCCGGCAGCGTCGCGGCCGGCGCGCTTTCCGTCAAGGCCACGGCGAGCGCCGCGGTGGACAGGGCGAGGCCGCGCCGCGTCAGCCGCCCGTGCAGCAGTGCCCGCGCCTTGGTGAGCCGCGACGACAGCGAGGTCCGCGGGCAGCCGAGCTCGCGCGCCGCCTCGTCGTGCGTCTTGCCCTCGAAGTAGCAGAGGACGAGCGGGGCGCGGTACTTCTCGGGGAGGCCCGCCAACTCCTCGTCGAGCCCCTCGCGCAGCTCGCGCCAGGACGGTTCGTCGCCCGGCTCGGGGTGTGGGAGGAAGGCGGATTGTCTCTCGCGGGCCAGACGGCGGGCGTCGCGCCGCCGCGCGTGGGCGGCGACCCTCCGGGCGACGCCGTACAGCCAGCTCGCGACCGACCCCTGTTTGCGGATGGCGTCGGCCTTGCGGGCGAGGACGAGGAAGGTGGCCTGGAAGGCGTCCTCCGCGTCATGGGCGTCGCGGACGACGCGGCGGCAGACGCCGAGGACCATCGCCCCGTGCCGCTGCACAAGCAGGGCGAAGGCGGCTTCCTCGCGGCGGCGGCAGAAGCGTTCGAGCAGTTCGCCGTCGCTGAGGTCGCGTGCGGCGTCGGCGCCGGCGAGCTTGCGGAGGTGGCGCAGGACGTGGGTGACGTTATCGCGTGTCATCGGCGGAATCCCCTCGGGCCGGACGGCTGTTCGAGGTATAGTGGGCGCGGCCGCGACGTCGGACGAAAGAAAATCCGTCCGCCCCAACTGGGAAAGGAGCGTGCGAGGGCCACGGTGCAACTTCGAGAAGTCCACGGCCTGGATGTCCTGTCCCCGGGTTGTCGGCGCCGCCGACGGCTTCGTGGCCTGTGACGAAGACTTTGTGACCGGCCTTCAGATACAGTTCGGCCGCGGCCGGCCGATGAAGCCCGTCCCACCGTGATGACGATGTTCATGCCGTCAAGGGAGTAGGAGCTGGTCGGCCCTGGATTTCGTTTGACTAGCTCGATCTTGCAGTCCGTCAGTCAACAATCACTTTCCTGAAAGGAGACTTTAGCAAAGTTAGTGCAGTGACTCAGGCTTGGAGCGCGCCTGATGCAGCGTCGTCAAGGTATGCCGGCGTCTGGGGGCCTGCTGTTCGCGGTGCATGTCCAGCGCCAGACGCTGCTCCAGATGCTCCTTG
>JBBROG010000407.1:0-5093 GCA_038229635.1 Gemmatales bacterium | reverse complement strand
GCCGCGCGGCCTTCGCAATTCCTGGACTATGCTTTTCTCGTGAGGGACGGCAGGCGCGTCCCTCGGGACGGCCTACGAATTCCAGCGTCACGGGAGAATTCATGACTCGACAAGCGCTTACCCCCCTGCTCTTCACGGGCCTCCTGGCCCTGGCCGGCGTCGCCCCGGCGGCAGCCCGCGAGCCCGACGCGGCCGCGGTGAAGCTGTCCGGCTCCGGCGACCAGGCCTCCGCGAAGTTCCACCTCCAGGCCGGGATTTCGACCTGGGAGATCGCCCACGACGGCCGCTCGAACTTCCAGGTCGCCTTGCTGAGCAAGGACGGCAAGAGCGCGGACACGACGGTCAACGAGATCGGCCGCTACAAAGGCACCATCGCGGTGCGCGTCGCCAAGGCGGGGGACTACCTCCTCAACGTCAACGCCGACGGCAAGTGGTCGGTCGCCATCAACCAGCTGCGGCCGGCCGAGGCGCCGGCGACGCCGCTGGAAGCCGCCGGCAAAGGGACCAGCCTCACCCGCTTCGTGACCCTCCCCAAAGGGCTCTGCGTCTTCAAGGCGACGCACCGCGGCGACGGGGTTTTCCGCGTGAAGATCCTGGACCGCGAGGGGCGCGTCGTCGAGCAGGCGGTGGGGGTCATCGGCGGTTACGACGGGTCGAAAGCGATCAAGATCGAGGAGGAGGGCATTTACCTCGTATCCATCTACGCCAACGGCGAATGGACTCTGAAAGTCGAATGACCCGACTCGCCGAGAGTGTCAGAGTCGGTTGCGTAAACCCCTCTCCCCTTTGGGGGGAGGGGTTGGGGTGAGGGGACTCAGAACGCCTGGGCCAGCGCGTACACTTCCTCGGCGTCGAGGACGTTGTCGTTACTCTCGAACAGCTTGGCGACGGCGGCCTTGTGGACCTTCATCTTGGTCTCGCCGACGCCGACGGCGCCGTAACAGATCGTCCCGCCGTGGTCGGCGCCCGCGGCGCGGACGTCGACGCCTTCGATGCCCAGCGGCGGCACCGCGTTGAGGTCGATGGCCACGCGCAGCCCGTGCGTGGCGGACCGGACGGCGCGCGGCAGCAGGACGACTCCCGCCGCGCCCGCCGCGATGACGAGCGTGCGCCCGCCCAGTGCCGCCTGCACCTCCGCCGGCGTCCCGGCGGCGACCGGCTCGAGGCGGGCGTCGCTCACTTTCGCCCGGATCGTCTCGCACGCCGCCGTCGACTTCGCCTGCTGCCGCGAGCCGACGCGCACTTCGGCCCCCTGCCGCGCCAGGAGAAGCGCGACACGCAGGCCCACCGGACCCGTACCCCCGAGGACGAGAGCCTTCGCCCCTTTGAGGTCGAGGTGGCGGGCGGCGGCGCGCACCGCCGCCGCCGCCGTCGTGTTGGCGCCGTTGGAATCGAGCAGGACCGAGACGCGCAGCCCGAACGGCGGGATCATGTGCGTGAGCGCCTCGACGAGCAGCCGCTCGCCGGCGGCGACGTCGCTCCCGCCGATGAATAAAGCCGTACTTTTGAGGTCCTTGGGGCCGCGCGTGAAGATCGCCCCGTGGACCACGTCGCGCACCTGCTCGGGCGTGACGCCGCCGTAGCTGAACACCTCGTCGGCGCCGGCGTCGATGGCCACCACGCGGTCGAAAACGCTCGGCCGCGGGTCGCTGTCGAGCTGGATGAGGATCTTACGTTTGTCCACGGCGGGCTCCCGACGGGCGCCGCTTGCGGCTTGGCGCCAAGCCGCAAGCGGCCCGGACGGCCAATTCACTTGGGCGAGAAGGGGTGCTTGGCGGTGTCCTTCTTGGCGAGGACTTCGCCGATCTTCGGCTCGCCCTTCATGGCGCGCTCGATGGACAGCTTCGCCGCCTCGTAGTTGTACTGGTAGATCTTGGTGTCGTCGCTGGCCTGCCAGTGGATGAAGACGCCGCAGACGATGACGAGGTTTTCGGCCTCGCTCTGCGGGATGACGCCGGCGGCGACGCTGTCGGCGACGGCCTTGGCGACGGCGGCCTGGGCGGGGCCGAACATCTGCACCGCCTGCTTGGCGCCCTTGATCGTCACCTTGGTGATGAGGACGGTCGCCGGCTTGCAGAGCAGGTTCGGCGTCAGCACGGCGAGGAGGTTCGAGTGGCCGTGCTTCTGGTCGGCCAGAGCGTTGGCGAACGCGCTGCCCACCGGGCCGTCCTTCGAGCCGATCAACAGGTCGATGTGAGCGACCTCGTTGCCCTCGCCGACCAGCGCCTCGCCGATGTACATCGACATGCCACGATCTCCTTGTGCGTTGCCTGATTGCCTGCCTGTTGGGGACGTGAAGGACTATATATCAGCCCGGCGGCGGATGGCCAAGACGCCCGGGAGAGAATGAGCCCCCGCGGGCGGCTCAGCGCAGCGGCGGCGGCTGGATTTCCTTCTGACTGTCGACGAAAGGGTTGGAGACCTTGAACCCCTGGAGGCGCCACGCCCCGTCGGCCTCGCGGACGAACGTCGACTTGATGAGATAGTACGCCTCGTTCTCCCACGGGCCTTTCGGCTTGGCCTTGAACGTCACCGGCCGCGCGCGCCCGTCGCCGCCGTCTGGCCATTCAAGATCCCAGATGACCAGTTCCGTGACCAGCCCCTGGCGCAGCACGCTCGTGCTGTAGTCGCGGAACCGCTCCCGGTCCTGGCCGGCGTACTGGAAGTCCTTGGCGATGTGCCGGAAGATCCGGTCGACGTCGCGCGCCTTGACGCCGGCCGACATCTCGTCCAGGCCGCGCGCGATCTGCTTGCGCGGCGTCTCGGCCAGCACGTTGAGCAGCACGAATAGGACGAGCAGGACCAGGACGACGGCGCCGCCGAGGAGGAACGCGCGCTTGCGCGACCGCCACCAGAGGGCGGCCAGCACCCAGACGACGAAGATCAGCAGGGAGTAGATGACGAGACGGGAGTCGAGAAGGGATTCGAACACGGCGGCACCACGATTCAAGTAGGGTCAGGCGCCGGCGATGCCCGGCGGCGGCGGCGCCTTGGGACCGCGGCGCGGGCGCGAAGGGGCGTGCGCTTCGTTCGGGCGGAAGAAGACGCACGACGTCACGGCGAGGCCGACGGCGCTGGCGACGGTCGTGCGCCGGATCGCCGCGTCGCGGGCGAACAGGGCCAGGACCCGACCCCAGCCCGACGGCCGCTCCTGCCCATTGTCCCCCAGCGGCGCCAGGAGGACAAGCAAGAACAGGAGCGCCGCCACGGCGAGCGCCAGGCGGAACAGGATGCGCGGCAGCCAGGTGAAGGCCAGGCGTCGCAACATGGAATAGGGATCTCCGAACGCCGCTTGCGGCTTCGCAATAGGCGAAGCCGCAAGCGGCCCCAAGTCAGCGCCGCCGCGCCGGCCACAGTTCGGCGCCGTAGCGCGCCGCCGTGCCCAGGTCCTCCTCGATGCGCAGCAGCTGGTTGTACTTGGCGACGCGGTCGGTGCGGCTCGCCGAGCCGGTCTTGATCTGCCCCGCGTTCGTCGCCACCGCGATGTCGGCGATGGTCACGTCCTCCGTCTCGCCGCTGCGGTGGCTGATGATCGTCGTGTAGCCGTTGCGCCGCGCCAACTCGATGGCGTCGAGCGTTTCCGTCAGCGTGCCGATCTGGTTCACCTTGACGAGGATGCTGTTGGCGGCACCCTTGTCGATGCCGTCCTGCAACCGCGTCGTGTTGGTGACGAACAGGTCGTCGCCGACGAGCTGCACCTTGTCGCCCAATTCGCGCGTCAGCTTCTGCCAGCCGTCCCAATCGTCCTCGCTCAGCCCGTCCTCGATCGAGCGGATCGGGTAGGCGGCACACAGCTTCTTCCACAGGTCGATCATGCCGTCCGAGTCGAGGACCTTGTCGGGCGCGCTCTTGAAGAAGCAGTAGCCGGTCTTGCCCTTCTTCTTGGCCTCGTCGAACAACTCGGTGCAGGCGGCGTCGAGGGCGAAGACGATGTCCTTATTCAGCTTGTAGTTGGCCTTCTCGACCGCCGCCGACAGGATGTCGAGGGCCTCCTCGGCGCTGCGGAGGTTCGGCGCGAAGCCGCCCTCGTCGCCGACGGCGGTGCTGAGGTGCTTGTCGTGCAGGACCGCCTTGAGGTGGTGAAAGACCTCGGCGCCCATGCGCAGCCCCTCGCGGAACGAGGCGGCGCCGATGGGCATGATCATGAATTCCTGGAAGTCGACGGTGTTGTCGGCGTGCTTGCCGCCGTTGACGATGTTCATCATCGGCAAAGGCAGGTACTTGGCGTTGGTGCCGCCGAGGTAGCGGTACAGCGGCACCTCGACGGAGGCGGCGGCGGCGTGGGCGACGGCGAGGGAGACGCCGAGCATGGCGTTGGCGCCGAGCTTGCTCTTGTTGGGCGTGCCGTCCAGTTCGATCATCATCAGGTCGATTTGCGCCTGCTCGCGGGCGTCGTGGCCCATGAGGCGCGGGCCGATCTCGTCGTTGACGTTCTCCACGGCGGTGAGGACGCCCTTGCCGAGGTAGCGCTGCTTGTCGGCGGTGTCGCGCAACTCGAGCGCCTCGTGGGCGCCGGTGCTGGCGCCACTCGGGACGGCCGCACGTCCGGCCGAGCCGTCGGCCAGGTGGACCTCGACCTCGACCGTCGGGTTGCCCCGGCTGTCGAGAATCTCGCGGGCGTGGATGGCATCGATCTCCATGTCTCTCCCCAACGGGCCAAGGAACAAGTCACGCGTTACAGGTCACAAGGAAGGAGGGAGAGGCGAACCCCTCGGCCGCATCCCTTGTGACTTTCTACTTGGAACTTGTGACTTGAAAAGAAGGGTCCCGGCGGTGTCGTGGCGGGGATTCGCTCCGGCGGGTCACGTCCCCGGGGTCGCCGAGGGAGACGGAGCGATCGTGGGGCAAGTGCTAGGTGCCGGGACCCTCGGGGCGCGGCCGCGTCGTCCCTTCGCCCGTGGGGTGGGGGAGGGCGGGTCGAAGGGGCGTCGTAACAAGCTTAATTATCGGCCGGGCGCCGTTGCCGCTTGAGCGGCGGGCGCGGAACGGCGAGCCGTTCCGGGGGTGCGCGAGTAGACGCCCCGTCGTGATTGTCCGGGGGTGCGCTGCGCGACCCCCGGCTGTGGGATACAACCCCTTCGGGGTAGGGCCGG
>JBBROG010000406.1:0-5141 GCA_038229635.1 Gemmatales bacterium | reverse complement strand
GGGGCGGTGCGGCGGCGGTCTGTGTTCCCGGCGCCCCCGGGGGGGTTTTGGTGGGCCCCCCCCCCCCCGCCCGCCCCCCCCCCCGTTGGGGGGGGGGGGGGGGGGGGGGGGGCCCCCAACCCGCAGGAGGCTCAACCCCTCACCCCCGACCCCTCTCCCCAAAGGGGAGAGGGGATAAATCGACTCAGAATATGTACAGCATCTCATTCGCGTTGAGCAAGGCCCGGCAGAACGCCTCCAGCCCGTAGGTCCGGATCAGGCTCAGCGCCGCGCCGCTTTCCTCGGCGGACGGCTCGCGGCCGAAGGCGAGGCGGAAGGCGTGTCGCACTTGTTCCGCCTCGTCGGCGCCCGCCTCTCGCCGCAGCCGTTCCGCGAGGAAGCCTGCCTGTTGGAGCAGGAAGCGGCTGTTGAGCAGGTTCAAGGCTTGCAGCGGCGTCGTCGAACTGTTCCTCTTCACCGTCGTCTGTCCGGCGTCGGGGCAGTCGAAGGCGCCGAAGGTGTCGTCGAGCTGCATCCGCGGCTTGCTCTGGTAGACCATGCGGCGGAATTCGGGAGGGCCGAACTCCTTCTTCGGGGTGTAGACCTTGACGTAGTTCGTGTTCGGCTCGAAGAGGTCGAACCCCGGCCCGCCCATGCGGAGGTCGAGCTTGCCGCTGACGGCCAGCACGGCGTCGCGCAGCGGCTCGGCCTCCAGGCGGCGCGGCGGGAAGCGCCACAGCAGCCGTGTCCCCGCGTCGGCGGCGAGTCCACATTCGTGGGCGGCGCTCGACTGCCGGTAGGCCGCCGACGTCACGAGGAGGCGATGGACGTGCTTGAGGCTCCAGCGGCTGCGCACCAACTCGTCGGCGAGCCAGTCGAGCAGTTCGGGGTGCGTCGGCTTTGCGCCGTTGCCGCCGAAGTCGCCGGGCGTGTCGACGAGGCCGCGGCCGAAGTGGTGCTGCCACAGCCGGTTGACGATCACCCGAGCCGTCAGCGGGTGGTGCGGGTCGGTCATCCAGCGCGCCAGCGCCAGGCGCCGCTCGCGCTCCGGGGCGTCCGCCGCCAGGGACAGCTTCGGCCCGAAGGCGGACAGGGCTCCCGGCGCCACCGCCTCGCGCGGCTGGAGCGGGTCGCCCCGGTGCAGCCGCGGCGTCGGCTCCGGCGCCGCGAAGCGGCCGGCATAAACCATTTTCCCTCGTTCAAGCACCTCAAGGCGTCGCTCCAGTTCGCCCCGCCGCGCCGCCCGTTCCTCGTAGGCGGCGCTCTCCGACCCGGCCAGGGCGGGTGGCGCCGGCGGCGCCGCGGTGCCGAACATCAGCCGGTCGTCGGACGAGGCGACGAGCCGCCACGCCCCCGGCTCGGTCGCGACCTCGACGCGGTAGTGAATCGGCAGCCGGTCATCGAACTTCCCCTCGCGGTCGCGCCCCCAGACGACGCGGTCGATGACGACCGGCTCTCTCAACTCGACCTGCACCCAGCCGCGGCCGACCTCGTTGGAAATCCAGCTGCGGCCGTTGCCGTAGCGGCCGTCGTTGACGTGCTCCAGGCGGTGAATGGCGGGCGCGGCGCCGTAGTCGCCGGACGACGTGGCCTTCGCTCCTGCTGAGGCAAGGGCGACATTCCGCGCTTGCGGACCCGTCGTGTAGACTTCCAGCTCGTCGAGGCACGGCTCGTAGCGGTTCGTCGCCAGGGTGGTGAAGCGCACGAAGCGAGCGGCAACAGGAGTAAATCGCTCCACGTTCTTACGGGTGTTGACGGGCAGGCGGCGCCCGGCCGGGCCTTCCGGACGTGCCAGCGGCTCCCGCGCCTCCAGTTCGGCCGTCAACGTGGCGATCCGCCGGCGTAACTCTTCGGGGTCTTCCGCCATGCCGTCGGGGCGCGGCGCCTGCAGCGGCCGGTCGCCGTGCTGGACGCCGGCGAAGACGGCCTTGACGGCGTAATAGTCGTTCTGCGAAATCGGGTCGAATTTGTGGTTGTGGCAGCGGGCGCAGCCGACCGTCAGGCCGAGGAAGGTGCTGCCGGCGGTGCCGACGACGTCGTGCAGCTCGTCGGCGCGCTGGTTCAAGGTGAGGCCGACGTCGGGGCTCTTGACCTGGTCCCACGGCCCGGCGACGAGGAAGCCGGTCGCCTCGTCGGCGCCGAGGGCGTCGCCGGCGATCTGCTCCGTCACAAAGCGGTCATAGGGCTTGTCGTCGTTCAGGGCGCGGATGACGTAATCGCGGTAGGGCCAGGCGTTGGGCCGGGGCTGATTCATCTCGAAGCCGTGGCTCTCGGCGAAGCGGACGACGTCGAGCCAGTGCCGCGCCCAGCGCTCGCCGAAGTGCGGCGACGCCAGATAGCGCTCGACGAGACGTTCGTAGGCGTCGGGGCGGGCGTCGGCGAGGAAGGCGTCGATCTCGTCGGGCGCCGGCGGTAAGCCGAGCAGGTCGAACTTGAGTCGGCGCAACAGCGTCGCGCGCTCGGCCTCGGGTGACGGCGCAAGTCGCTCGCGTTCGAGGCGACTGAGGAGGAAGCGGTCCACGGCGCCGCGCGGCCAGTCGGCGCGGACCACGCTGGGCAGCAGCGGACGGACGACGGGGCGGAAGGACCAGTGCTCCGCCTCGGCCGGCGCGGCGGATACGGTGGCGAGGAGGGCGAGGAGGCCGGTTCGCATGGGGCGGGCTCGCACGGTTGGTCCTCCCCCGGAGGTAGGTCGTGAGGTCGCGGTTCGAGGGGCGGATCGCTTCGCGAAGTCAAAGCCGCTTCCTCACGTCGATACAGCATCCGGGGGGTGGGGTCAAGGGTGCGGAGGTTCGTCCCGTCCCGCCGACCTCCTTCCGACTGACAACGCGCCGCCCGCGTGGTACAATGTCCGCTCCCTTAAACCGTGGGCGCGACGAGGCCGTTGTTGTCCCGTCCATCCCGGCAGGAGAGTTGGCACCGATGACCGTCGAGGCGAAGACCCTTCGTGCCGAGCCGCACGTCAAGATCGGCTCCGTGATCCAAAGGGACGCGGGCGTCGTGATTGACCGCTGGAGCCGACGGGCGGCCGAAGAACAACCGCACGCGCGGCGCGTCCACCACGACGCGCTGCTCGACCACCTGCCCGCCTTCCTCCAGGCGCTGGGGCAGAGCCTGGCCGAGTCCGACGACGCCGAGGCGTGCCGGCACTGCCGGCCGGCTCGCCAGCACGGCGAGCAGCGCTGGGAGGTCGGCTGGTCGCTGACCGAGGTGGTGCAAGACTACCAAATCCTCCGACTCGTTCTTATCGAGTACCTCGAAGAGGCCCTGGACCGGCCGCTGCGTTCCCGCGAGGGGATGGCGATCGGGCTGGCCCTCGACGAGGCCATCGCGGCCAGCGTCGGCGCCTACGCGCGCGAGAACGCCGAGCGTGCCCGGAAGGCCGACGAAGCGCTGCGGCAAAAGGCGGAAGCGCTGCAAGAGGCCAACCGGCGTAAGGACGAATTCCTGGCCGTGCTGGGCCACGAACTGCGCAACCCGCTCGCCCCCCTCCGCAACGCGGTCCAGGTGCTGGGCCTGCGGGGAGACGACCGGGCGACGGTCGACTGGGCGCGCGACCTGTTGGACCGGCAAGTCTGTCTGATGACGCGCCTCGTGGACGACCTGCTCGACGCCTCGCGGATCGCGAGCGGCAAGATCGTCCTGCGCCGCGAGCGCTTCGACCTCGTCCGCGTGGTGCGGGAGACCGTCGAGGACCGGCGCGGCGGCATTGCGGAAGCGGGCCTGACGCTGTCGCTGGACCTGCCGCCCATCCCCCTCCCGCTGGACGGCGACGCTTCGCGACTGGCTCAGGTGGTCGGGAACCTCCTGCAAAACGCCGTCAAGTTCACCGACCGCGGCGGACAAATCACGGTGCGCGTGGCCGGCCGGGGGGGCGCGCGGCGGGCCGCGGTCGTCGTCCAGGACACAGGTATCGGCATCGAGCCGGACCTGTTGCCGCGCGTCTTCGAGGCGTTCGTGCAGGCCGACCGGAGTCTGGAGCGGAGCCGCGGCGGCCTGGGCCTGGGCCTGGCGCTGGTGAAGGGCCTGGTCGAGCTGCACGGCGGCGGGGCGCGGGCCGTCAGCGACGGCGTCGGCCGGGGGGCCGCGTTTACCGTGTGGCTCCCGCTCGCGCGCGACGCCGCGACGCCGGCGGCTCCGCCCGCCCCCGCCCCCGCTTCCGTCCCGCCCTTGCGCATCCTCGTTATCGAGGATAATCGCGACTCCGCGGACAGCCTGAAGCTGCTGCTGGAACTGTACGGGCACGAGGTCGCCGTGGCGTATTCGGGGCCGGAAGGGGTGCAAGCGGCGCGGCGGCGGACGCCCGACGTGGTGCTGTGCGACCTCGGCCTTCCGGGGATGAGCGGCTACGACGTCGCCGCCGCCTTACGCGACGAGCCGGCCGCCGCCCCGGTCCGCCTGATCGCCTTGTCCGGCCACGGCTCGGATGCCGACCAGCGGCGCTGCCGGGAGGCGGGCTTCGAGCTCCACATGACCAAGCCGGTCGACCCGGACGCCTTGCAAGAGTTGCTGGCCTCGCCGCCGTCCGCGTAGCCGGCAGCCTGGAGGCGTCGCCACGCAGGCGGAGGATCTCGATGACGCGAGAACCACTTGTCGAAGATATCGAAACCTACGCCCAGAACATTGTCGACACGGTGCGCGAGCCGCTGCTGATCCTCGACACCACCTTGCGCGTCCGGTCCGCCAACCGCGCCTTCTATCAGACCTTTCACGTCTCCCCCGAGGAGACCGTGGACCGGCTCATTTACGAACTCGGCAACGGCCAGTGGGACATCCCCGACCTGCGGACCCTGCTCGAGGATATTGTCCCCAAGAGTTCCGTCTTCAACGACTTTGAACTCGAGCACACCTTCCCGGTCATCGGGCGGCGGGTGATGCTGCTCAACGCCCGCAAGCTCCAGGCGGGCCACCACGGGGAGTTGCTGGTGCTGGCCATGGAGGACGTGACCGCGCGCAAGCGGGCGGAAGAAGAGCTGCTCAAGGCCGGGGCGTTGCAGAGCGCGATTTTCAACAGTGCCAACTTCTCGAGCATCGCCACCGACGAAAGGGGGGTCATTCAAAACTTCAACGTCGGCGCCGAGCTCATGCTGGGCTATACGGCCGCCGAAGAGAAGGACAAAATTACCCCGGCGGACATTTCCGACCCGCAGGCAGTGATTGCC
>JBBROG010000405.1:0-5147 GCA_038229635.1 Gemmatales bacterium | reverse complement strand
GAAGCGGCCCGCGGCGGCGCAGCTGTCGCGGTGGTGATGGGTCAGCAGGACGAGATCGACCTTCGTGCCCGCCGGCGCTTCCGCGTGGGGAGCGTCGATCAAAAGCGCCTTGTCGCCGTGGCGCAGGGGGGGTGGCGGGGGGGTTACGGCCGGGCCCGGCGGGCGGGCCCCGCCCGGCATACCCCCCGGCAACCCCCCCGCCCCCGCGGCAAAGCGCGGTTGGGCGAGCCCCCCCCCCCCGCCCCCCCTGCCCCCTATTATCCTCCGTGGTGCCGCCGTCCAACACCAAACCCCCCCTCCCCCGTGGGGGCTGGGGGGGGGGGGGTGGGGGGCTATGCCTTCAGTGGGTTCACCCCTCACCCCCGGCCCCTCTCCCCAAAGGGGAGAGGGGAGAAGAACACGCCCAGCGTACCACGACTTACGCCGCCGCGAAACGAGCCGTTGCCGCGCCGCCGCCGACGCCGACAATAAGACACGAGGGGAGGGCGGCGCGGGCGCGAAACCGTCTTCTCAGCGCCCGCCTTTTGTGCTACTTTACCAGGACGATTTCCGATTCGGCGCCGCCGAGCGGTGCCGGCAACGCAGACGGAGGCAGGTGTGGCTACGCTGAAGTACATCGACGTGCGGAAGGGGCAAGTGATCGTCGGCGCCGACGGTCAACTCTACTCCGTCATCGACCGGGAACACATCACGCCGGGGAACTGGCGCGCGATCCTGAACCTGAAGTTGAAAAATCTCAAAACGGGCTCCATCGCGGTCAACCGCGTCAAGCCCGACGACAAGGTCGAACTGGCCTACCTCGACCGCCGGCCGATGCAGTACCTCTACGCCGAGGGCGACGGCTACGTCTTCATGGACAACGAGACCTACGACCAGATGACCCTCGCCAAGGACTGGGTCGGCGACCTGATCCTGTACCTGAAGTCGAACGACAACGTCCAGGTCGTCCTCTTCGACGGCAAGCCGATCAGCATCGACCCGCCGGCGACGGTCGAGTTGCAAGTGACCGACACCGAGCCGTCGGTCAAGGGCGCCACCGCCGCCGCGCAGTACAAGCCGGCGACAATGGAGACCGGCCTCAAGGTGACGGTGCCGCCGTTCATCAGCATCGGCGACGTCATCCAGGTCGATACCAGCGAGTGCAAATACCTCGGCCGCGTCAACAAGTGAGCCGGGCCGGACCTCCGAGCCGCTTGCGGCTTCGCAAGTGCGAAGCCGCAAGCGGCTCCACCGCCCCCGAAAAAACCACGTCGCCGGCAAAATCGTCCCATCTTTTTCTTTCCCTCCCTCGACTCTCGTTCGGGGCCGTTCATTTCGGCTCGATGCGACGGGGCAAAAATCCGCGACGCGGGGGATACCCGTTGTTGCCGGACCCTGTATGATGACGACACCCTCTGCCCGGGCGATGAAGGAGCATCATGACGAATAGGGACTGACAAGGTGCCGATGCCGGACCTGATCCTCACCTTCACGACCGACTTCGGCGAAGCTTCCCCTTACGTTGCCGCCCGCGGCTTAGCGTTCGCTATATAATGGATGTCTCGCGCGCACAACTCGAACAGTGGGACCGCGACCACGTCTGGCACCCGTTCACGCCGGTGCCGGCCGAGGGCGGTGAATCCTTGCCTATCATCGAGCGCGCCGAGGGGCCGTACCTGATTGACGTCGACGGCAACCGCTATCTCGACGGCGTCTCGTCGCTCTGGTGCAACGTCCACGGCCACCGCGTTCCCGCCCTCGACGACGCGATCCGCGGGCAGCTGGACCGCGTGGCCCACTCGACGCTCCTCGGCCTCGCCAACGTGCCGAGCATCCTGCTGGCGAAGCGCCTCGCCGAGGCGGCGCCGCCGGGACTGACGCGCGTCTTCTACTCCGACGACGGGGCGACCGCCGTCGAAGTCGCCTTGAAGATGGCGTTCCAGTTCTTCCGCCAGCGCCCCGACCCGCGCCCGCGTAAGACGCGCTTCCTCGCCCTGACCGGCGCCTACCACGGCGACACCCTCGGCGACGTCAGCGTCGGCGACATCGGCCGCTTCCACCACCTGTTCGCCCCGCTGCTGTTCCCGACGCACCGCGCCCCGTCGCCCTACTGCTATCGCTGCCCGCTCGGGCTCGCGCGATCCTCTTGTCGGATCGATTGCGTACAGAAATTGGAGGCGCTCGTCCGCGAACACGCCGACGAGCTGGCCGCGGTCGTGATCGAGCCGCTCGTCCAGGGCGCTGCCGGCATGATTACCGCTCCTGACGGCTACCTGCGCCGGGTGCGCGAGGTGACGCAAGCCCACGACGTGCTGCTCATCGCCGACGAGGTCGCCGTCGGCTTCGGCCGCACCGGCACCCTGTTCGCCTGCGCGCAAGAGGACGTCGTCCCGGATTTCCTGTGCGTCGCCAAGGGGATCACCGGCGGTTACCTGCCGCTGGCGGCGACGCTGACCACCGACGAGGTCTTTGACGCCTTCCGCGGCGCCCCGCACGAAGGCCGGACGTTCTTCCACGGCCACACCTACACCGGCAACCCGCTCGGCTGCGCCGCCGCCCTCGCCAGTCTCGACCTGCTGCAAACGGGCGTGCTGGAGGCCGTTCCCGCCAAGGCGGAGCGGTTGGGGCGCCACCTGCGACGCATGGCCGCGCTCGACCACGTCGGCGACGTGCGCCAGCGCGGACTGATGGCCGGCGTCGAGTTGGTGCGCGACAAGGCGACGAAGGAGCCGTTCCCGTCGTCGCGAAGGGTCGGCGCCGCCGTCTGCCGGCTGGCGCGCGAGCGGGGCGTGTTCCTTCGGCCCCTGGGCGACACGGTCGTCCTGATGCCGCCGCTCGCCCTCGAAGACCGACTCCTGGACCGCCTCGCGGACGTGACCTACGGTTGTATCGCGGATGTCGCCGTACAGGAGCGTGAACGTGCCTGAAACGGCCTTTCCCGCCGGCCTGTTCTTCACGGGCACCGACACCGGCGTCGGCAAGACGACCGTTGCCGCCGCCGTCGCGTGTCTGCTGCGCCAGCGAGGACACGAGGTCGCCGTCCGCAAGCCGGTCGCCACGGGGGGCGAATCGCGCGGCGGGCGCCTGGTGAGCGAGGATACGATCCGCCTGGCCGACGCCGCCGGGCTCGGCCCCGACGCCTGGGAGCAGGTGACGCCGTGGACCTTCGCCGACCCGGTCGCCCCGCCGGTCGCGGCGCGGCGTCAGGGCGTGGGGTTGTCGCTCGAACAGCTGATCGACGCCGTGTACGGAACGGTCCGCCCCGGCGAGGTGCTGCTGGTCGAAGGCGTCGGCGGTCTGCTGTGTCCGCTGACCGAGAACGACACGGTCGCCGACCTGGCCGCGGCGCTGGGCCTGCCGCTCGTCGTGGTCGCCCGCCGCTCGCTGGGGACGCTGAACCACACGCTGCTGACGCTGGAAGCCGCCCGCGCCCGCCGCCTGCCGGTCGCCGGCGTCGTCGTCAGCGAGACGGCCCCGCCGGATGGCCCGGCCGACGCGACGAACGTCGACGAGCTGCGCCGCCTCGGCGTCCCGGTCCTGGCCGTGGCGCCCTACCGTAAGGGCGGGACGGCCGAGGAGTTGGCTCGCCTGCTGGCCGAGGTCGATTGGGGACGCTTGTGCCGCGCCCGCGTGGCCCCCGAGGAGGAGCGAGCGCTGCCATGCAGACGATAAATCTCACCTGCGGCCATTGCGGCAACGTCATGGCCGTCAGCCCGGACTGGCTCGGCCAACAAGTGCGCTGTCCGCACTGCGCCCACGTCGTGCAGACGGCGGCGCCGCCCGCGCCGGGAAAGGAGGAGGGGATCGGTCTCTTTCACCTACCCAGCCGGGCCGAGCAGGAGAGCATCTTCAACCCGCCTGAAGAAGTAGGGGACGAAGCCCTCGGCGGGTCGCCGCGCCACGTCGCGGCGCCGGACGACGCGGACTGGCCCGACCCGCCGCGCGACGTTTCGCCGGTGCCCGCGCCTTACCTCGAACCCCGACTGCTCCCCGAGGAGCCGGCGCCGACCGAGTTCGCGGCGCCGCCAGCCCCTTCGGGTGAGGGGATGACGGTCGCGTTCCTGAAGCCGCCCGCCGCCTCGGCCGAACCGGAGGCGCGGGCCGACGACCTCCTGCCGACGATGCCCTCGCCGGCCGCGCGCGCCGCCGCCCGTTCGCGCGGCAGCGGCCTGCTGCTGGCGCTGGTGATCGTCCCCTTAATGAGCTACAGCGTCCTCGCCACCATCGCCGTCATCGTCCTGCGGACGCAGCCCGAAAAGCCGCACCCGCTGGAGATGTTGCCCGACCTGGAAGGGGACAATCCGGGGGCGACACACCAGAAAAAGGGCCAATCGCAGCGCTACCGCGTGCCGCCGCCCGACACGACGGACGTGCCGCCCCATCTGCGCCTTGAGTTGGGGCAGACCCTGACGCTGGGCGATCTGGAAGTGACGCCCGAGAGCGTGGGGCGGCGGCGCATCACCATCCGGGTGGGCAATCGGGAGCCCGACCCGGTGGAAAAGGAGTGTCTGGCGCTGGAGCTGCGCTTCCGCAACCGCTCCGCGGACGTGGTTTTCGCGCCGATGGACCGCTACTTCACGCGGCGCTGGAAGTCGGGCGGCGGGCTGATGCCGTTCACCAGCCTCGAAGTCGGCGCCGACCGCTTCTACGGCGGCCCGACGCCCTGGAAGCCGCGCGGCGGCGGTCGCTTCACCGACCCGGCGGAAGTCGTGGTCGGCCAGAACTTCGACCGGGAGCTGAAGCCGGGCGAGGAAATGACGACGTTCGTCTGCACCGACCCGGAGGACGACGTCCTCCGCGCCGTGGCGGCGTATTCGGGCCGGCTGCTCTGGCGCGTCCAGGTGCGCCGCGGCCTGGTGCGCTGGACGACGTCCCGGGGCGTCGAGCGCGAGGACCCGGCGACGGCGGTGGTCGGCGTCGAGTTCGGCGCCGCCGACGCGGCCGCCCTGCGTCGTTCCGGGGGTGCGCGGGGAGGTGCCCCGTCGTGGTGTTCCGGGGGTGCGCTGCGCGACCCCCGGCTTTGGGATATAACCCCTTCGGGGCAGGGCTTCCAACATGGTTGTAAACCCAAGGTATCAAAGGCTTTGCGGCAACAGATCATGTGAACTAACGTCCACTGTCAGTCGGGCCTCGCCGTGGCCGAGGCGGGACATGCCGAAAACCACGGG
>JBBROG010000404.1:0-5175 GCA_038229635.1 Gemmatales bacterium | reverse complement strand
GCCCGTGGTTTTCGGCATGTCCCGCCTCGGCCACGGCGAGGCCCGACTGACAGTGGACGTTAGTTCACATGATCTGTTGCCGCAAAGCCTTTGATACCTTGGGTTTACAACCATGTTGGAAGCCCTGCCCCTTCGGGGTAGGTCGCCGGTTCTTTACCGCGAAGCGGTTACATAACCCAGCCGGGGGTCGCGTACTCGCGCACCCCCGGACAACGACAGCGGGCGTCGCATCCCGCGCACCCCCGGAACACCACGCCGGCCGAAAGGGGAGTGATGACCGCCAAGCTGCTCATCGTCGGCGCCAGCGCCCGCGCCGCCGCGTTCTCGGCGCTGCGCGCCGGCCTCGACCCGGTCTGCGCCGACCTGTTCGCCGACCGCGACCTGCGCGCCGCCTGCCCCGTGCGCCGCGTCGACCCGGCGGACTACCCGCGCGGCTTCCTCAGCCTCCCGGAGTGGGACGAGCCGGGGCCGTGGATGTACACGGGGGGGCTGGAGAATCATCCCGATCTCGTCGATGAATTGGCGCGGCGCCGCCCGCTGTGGGGCAACGGCGGCGACGTCCTGCGGCGCGTGCGCTCCCCTGTCGAGGTCGAGCGCGTACTGCGCGCCGCGGGGCTCCCTTGCCCGGCGGTGTGGACGGGCGCCGCGCCGCCCGAGCCGGACGGCATGTGGGTCGTAAAACCGCTCGCCTCCGCGGGCGGCGTGGGCGTTCATCGTTGGGCCGTCGGGGTGCCGTCGCCGCGCCGACCTTCCTTTTTTCAACGGTTCATCGACGGGGAACCGATGTCCGCGCTCTATGACGCTACCCTTAGGGGAAAATTCCTGGGGGCGACGCGGCAACTCGTCGGTCAACCCTGGCTCCACGCGGCGCCGTTCCATTACTGCGGCAGCGTCGGCCCTCTGAAACTCGACGCCCCCGTTCTCTCCGCGCTGAGGCGGCTCGGGGCGGTGTTGACGAACGAGTTTCGGCTGCGCGGCCTTTTCGGTGTCGACTTCGTGGCGCGCGACGGCGTCCCCTGGCCGGTCGAGGTCAACCCGCGCTACACGGCGTCCGTCGAAGTCCTGGAGGCGGCGGAGTTATCAACCGCGGGCAAGGCGATCCTCTTCGCCAAGGCCGACGCGATCTTTCCCGAGGAAATGCCTCCGAATTGTGCGGACGTCCCCATGCCGGGCGAGCGGGTCGAGGCCGGGACGCCAGTGCTGACGTTCTTCGCGGACGGCGAGGACATGTCGTCGTGTCTGGAGGCGCTGAAGCGCCGCGCGGCCGACCTCGACCGCTGGCTCTTCGGGCCGTAGACTGCCTTGACTCTGCCTCGGAATCGGAAAAGGAGTCCTGCTCGATGGCCGCGCCGCTGACGCTGAACGAACGCGCCCTCCGCCTCGCCGACCACATGGCCGCCAACGCCGCGTCGCTGCGCGTCGCCGTCTCCACGGTCGCCGGCGCCCGCGTCCTCGATTGCGGCGTCAAGGCCGAGGGCGGACTGCAAGCCGGTCTCGGCCTGGCGCGCGTCTGCCTCGCCGGCCAGGCCGAGGTGACGCTCGTCCCCGGCGAAGCGGCCGGCGTCCCCTGCCCCGTGGTCCAGGTGACGACCGACGCCCCGGTGCTGGCCTGCATGGCGTCGCAGTACGCCGGCTGGCAGGTGCGGGCCGGCAAGTTCTTCGCGATGGGCTCCGGCCCGATGCGCGCCGCCTACGGCAAGGAGGAACTCTTCGACCACCTCCCCGGCCGCGAGACGGCCCCCGTCGCCGTCGGCGTGCTGGAGACGCGCAAGCTGCCCGACGACGCCGTCATCGCTCATCTTGCCGAAAAGCTCCAACTACCGTCCGGTAAGATCACGCTCCTGGCGGCGCCGACGTTCAGCGTCGCGGGGACGATCCAGGTCGTCGCCCGCTCGCTGGAGACGGCGCTGCACAAGCTGCACGAGCTGAAGTTCGATTTGGGACAGGTATTATCCGGATTCGGCACGGCGCCACTGCCGCCGGTCGCGGCCGACTGGCTGAAGGCCATCGGCAGGACGAACGACGCCATCCTCTACGGGGGCCGCGTCGTCGTCTGGGTGCGCTGCGCGGACGAGCAGATCGCGGATGTGGGGCCGAAGGTGCCGTCGTCGGCGTCGGCGGACCACGGGGCGCCGTTCGCGGAGGTCTTCGCCCGCTACGACCAGGATTTCTACAAGATCGACCCGATGCTGTTCTCGCCGGCGGAGATCGTCTTTCACAACCTGAAGACGGGTCGCTGCTTCGCCTTCGGCCGGCCGGCGCCGGACGTGCTGCGCCGGTCATTCTTCGAGGGGTGATCTCCCGTCACGCCGAGCCGCCGGAGACGCGCGGCTTGCGACCCGGGCTGACGGCGGGAGTCCCGTTCGTCCCATTCGCCGCGTTCGCCTTCGCCCGCCGCTTCGCCCAGCGGTCGAAGTCGTCGCGGGTCATGAGGCCGTGGCTATCGAGTTGCATCCGGACGCCGTAGAGAATCTGTTGCCTCACGAATTGGTCGGGCGGGTAGTCGGCCAGGGTGATGCGCGTCCCGGACGCGGCGTGCTCGCAGACGCGCACGGTGTTGTCTCCGAGGGGGTTCTTGGCAAAGAAGTCGCAGTCGAAGCCCAACTTCCGGAGCAACGCCCACAGGTCGCCGTAACGGACCTCGCTAGACATGATGGCGCACCTCTCTCGTCTGTTGTTGGATCGCTGCCTTCGCCGCCGCGAACCGCCGGATGGCGTCCTCGTTCAGCACATTCGCCGTCGGGATGTGAACCGTGACGGTCGCCCCGGCGGTCTTCGGCAATCCCCTCCCACGCGGGTAACGCGCCTGAAGGTAGAGCCAATAGGCGACCTCGGCGCGGGTGTCGTAGACGACGAGGACGACGGGAAACGTTTGCCCGAACCACGAATCGAGATCGACCCGCTCGACCCGGAGAACGACGGCCGTGCCGTCCGCCGTCCGTTTCAGATGATCCGTCGCCTTCAGTTGGAACAGAACGAAATCGGCCTCCAACTCCCCCTTGGCATTGTACGTCTCCATGTACAGGTCAACGCCGTAATCGTGGACGACGCGCTCCGCCGTGAAGCCGCAGCACAATGAGCTTTGAGCCTCGCCTTACGGCTCGACGTCCACGGCCAAGAAGGCGTCGCACGGATCGACTGTCGCGCCTTCCGCCACGCGCAGCGCGAGTACCTGCCGCCCCGCCGGCACCTTTTCCCCGAGTCGCAGCGTCACCTCGCGCCGCGCCGTCGCGTTCGGCTCGACCTCCAGTTCCCACGTCTGATCCGCCGTCAGCCCGCGCCCTTCGAGCGTCACCGTCAACTTCTGTCGCCGCGCCAGCACGTTGCTCGCGACGAGCGTTCCCTTCAGCGTCGCCCCCGGCTTCGCCCGGTGCAGCATCGGCTCGACGCGGACGCGGCTCGGGTCCCAGTCGTGGCGGTGGCTGCCGCTGGCGCTCAGGGCGTCGGCCGCCTTCGCGCTCACTTCGCCCCACGTGACGCGCCGCCGCCAGTCCTCGGCGTCGAAGGCGAACGGCCCGCCGTGTTCCGCCAGCACCCACTCCGGCGCCGCTCGCAGCACCTTGCCGGCGCTCGCCGCGTAAGGCAGCGGCCAGCTGCGGTTGAGGCCCATCCAGCCGCCCGAGCCGCTGTACATGTCCTGGTGGAACCAGTTGTCCGCCGTGAAGAAGCAGCGCTTGCCGTCGATCACCGTCTCCCAGCCCATCGTGAACTCGCTCTGCCCCGGCAGGTGGTGGAAGCGGAAGCGGTACTCGCGCCACGTCAGCGCGTCGCCCTCCTTCGGCGTGCGGTCGATGCGCACCGGCCGCGCGTCGAGGAACGGCGCCCGCAGCAGCGCCGGGTCGGCGATCGGCACGGCCACCTTGTCGAGCGTCCATATCTCGAACGAGTCGCGGTCCGGCAGGAGGTAGACGCCGTCGTAGTGGTCGTAGTGGGCGTGGCTGAACATCACGACCTCCAACTTGCCGAGGCTGCGGTCCTTCTTCAGCGTGGCGACCTGCCGGGCGCCGCGCTCGCCCCACGGGTCGACGACGAGGAAGGCGCCGTCGTCCCTGGACGTCAGGACGTAGGTGTTGCCGGTGAGGAACAGGTGGTCGGACACCTTCGTCCACGGCCTGGAGCCGTTCGACTCGGCCTGCTCCTTCGCGAGGAAGTCGTAGCGCGGCGCGTCGCCGAGGCGCTGCTTCGTAAAGCGCTCGAAGCTCTTGAGGAAGGCCATCTCCTCGACGTGGACGGCGGTTCGCTCCAGGGCGGCGACGGCGTCCCTGGTGACGACGGGGCCGTGCGCGGGCAGCAGCGTTGTCGGCTTCAGGGCGGCGAGTTTACGCAGCGACGCGGCGGCGGGTTTGAGGCCGGCGTCGGTCCAGTGGTCCCAGTCGGTCGTGTACGGCGACCAGAGCTTGCCAGCCTCGGCGAAAGCGTCGCCGCAGAAGAGCAGCGGCGAGCCGTCCTCGCCCCTGCGCACGAGATAGGCGACGTGGTCGCGCGAATGTCCGGGGGAGGCGACGACCTGGATTCGCCAGCCGCGCCAGTCGAGGGCGTCGCCGTCCTTCAACGAGCAATCGACGCCGGCGAGTCCCTCGGGGAGGACGAGGTACGACGTACTCGAACTGCGTAGGGGCAGCGATTCCCGCCAATATTTGCGGACGCCGTCGGGTGTCAACTCCGCGGCCGACTCCTTCGGCGCCCGCACCGTGACACCGGCGGCGAGGAAGCGGCCCGCGGCGGCGCAGCTGTCGCGGTGGTGATGGGTCAGCAGGACGAGATCGACCTTCGTGCCCGCCGGCGCTTCCGCGTGGGGAGCGTCGATCAAAAGCGCCTTGTCGCCGTCGACGAGGGCGTAGCCGGCGGGAAGTCCGGGCGAGCGCAGCACGCCGGGCGCGGCCTCATTCCAGCCGGGCGCCTTCTTCTCGTCGGGGTTCGCGCCGCCCCACCACGCGGCGGCCGTCAGAAGGGCCAAGCACGCCAGCGCCACCAGGCTACGTCTATTCATCGTCGTGTCTCCGGAGAAGACCTAATCTCCCCTCTCCCCTTTGGGGAGAGGGGTCGGGGGTGAGGGGTTATGCCTTCAGTGGGTTGGGGGGGGCCCCCCCCCCCCCCCCCCCCACCCCCAGCGGGGGGGGGGGGCCTCACACCCCCCCCGCCCCCCCCAAGACGCCCCCCCCCAACCACAGGGGG
>JBBROG010000403.1:0-5189 GCA_038229635.1 Gemmatales bacterium | reverse complement strand
GGGATGTAACCGCTTCGCGGTAAAATGCCGCAAGACCTACCCCGAAGGGGTTAGATCGCACAGCCGGGGGTCGCGTCCTCGCGCACCCCCGGAACACCACGCGGGGTCGCCTCCCCGCGCACCCCCGGAACACCACGCGGGGTCGCGTACGCGCGCACCCGGAACGACGACGCCCACCCTCGGATCACAACGCCGGGTCGCCTCCCCGCGCACCCCGGGACACGCCGGCCGTCGCGTCCCCGCGCACCTCAGATCCATGCAGGGGGCAACGAAGGTAGAGGCGCCGCCCCGTTTCTGATACAATAATCCTACCGGCCCGACGACGATATTCTTTCCCTAAGCCGTGACCGGGCCAACAGTTGTGTTCGCCTTGCGCCCCGACAATCTTCCGGACGAGGAGCCTGCCTTGCCAGACGATCTCTCCCCGCCGACCGTGCCCCCGCCCCCCGCGCCGCCGGCTCCCGTTCCCGGCGGCAACGGCGACGGTCCCGAGATGCTCAACATCGCGGACGAGCTGAAGAACAGCTACCTCACCTACGCGATGAGCGTCATCATCAGTCGCGCCCTGCCGGACGTCCGCGACGGCCTCAAGCCGTCGCAGCGGCGCATCCTGGTGGCCATGAACGACCTCGGCCTCGGGCCGACCAGCTCGACGAGCAAGTGCGCCGGCATCGTCGGCGAGACGATGAAGCGCTACCACCCGCACGGCGACATGTCCATCTACCCGACCCTGGTCCGCATGGCCCAGGATTGGAACATGCGCAACCGGCTCATCCTCGGACAAGGCAACTTCGGCTCCGTCGCCGGCCTGCCCCCGGCCGCTATGAGATATACCGAAGCGCGTTTATCTCATGTAGCCGCCGAGATGCTCGCCGACCTCGACCACGAGACGGTAGACTTCACCGAGAACTACGACGGCAAGTACCGCGAGCCGCTGGTGCTGCCGGCCAAGTTCCCCAACCTGCTCGTCAACGGCTCCGACGGCATCGCGGTCGGCATGGCGACCGACATCCCGCCGCACAACCTGCGCGAGGTGTGCGACGGCCTCATCAAGCTCATCGACAACCCGGAGATTTCGCTCCTCGAACTGATCCAGGTCATCCCCGGCCCCGACTTCCCGACCGGCGGCATCATCCGCGGGCGGCAGGGGATTCTCGAGGGCTACTCGACCGGCCGCGGCAAGGTGACGCTCCGCGCCCGCGCCGACATCGTCGAGGAGGGAAGAACCAGTCAAATTATCATCCGCGAAGTGCCTTACCAGACGACGCGCAACCGCCTCGCCGAGGAGATCGGCCGCCTCGTCAAGGACGAGCGGATCAAGGGCATTTCCTCCATCCGCGACGAGTCGAGCGCCCGCAACGGCGAGCCGGTGCGCCTCGTCGTCGACCTGAAACGCGACGCCGACGCGACGCTCGTCCTCAACCAGCTGTACGAGTTCTCGCTGCTGGAGCGCACGGCGAGCATCATCCTCCTGGCGCTGGTCGACGGCCGGCCGAAGACGCTGACGCTCAAGGAGATGCTGCAAGAGTTCCTGCGCCACCGGGTGCGCGTGATCCGCCGCCGGACCGAGCACATGCTGCGCGAGGCCAAGAGCCGGACGCACATCCTCGAAGGCCAGCTGATCGCCATCTCGTCGCTGGACGAGGTCATCGCCATCTGCCGCCGGTCGCCCAGCCGCGCCGAGGCGAAGCAGCGTCTGCAAACGCTGGAGGTGGCCGCCGCCGTGCTGGAAAGGGCGCTCGGCAAGGAACACTTCGAGGCTCTCCAGCGCGAGATCGGCGCCCAGGCCAGCTACCGCATGACGGAGAAGCAGGCCGAGGCCGTCGTCCGCCTGCAGCTCGGCCAGCTCGCCGCCCTGGAGCGCGATGAGATCTTCAAGGAGTACAACGACCTCCGCGAGAAGATCCTCGGCTGGGAGCGGCTGATCTCCAGCGAGCGCAACGTCCTCGACGTCATCAAACTGGAGTTGCAAGGTCTGCGCGACAAGTTCGGCGACGACCGCCGCACCGAGATCACCGACGACGGCGGCCGCATCGACTACGAGAGCCTCATCGCCGAAGAGACGCAGGCGGTCACCATCAGCCACAACGGCTACATCAAGCGTCTGTCGCTCGGCACCTACCGCAGCCAGCACCGCGGCGGCAAGGGCGTCTCCGGCGGGGCGACGCGCGAGGACGACTTCGTCGAGCACTTCTTCGTCGCCTCGACGCACGCCTACCTGCTCTGCTTCACCAACCTCGGCCGCGTCTACTGGCTGAAGGTTTACGACATTCCGGAGGGGAGTCGCACCGGCACCGGCCGCGCCATCGCCAACGTGCTGTCCTTGCGTCCGGAGGAGAAGATCGGCAGCGTCATCCCGGTGCGGCACTTCGAGCCGGACGTCTACCTGCTGATGGCGACGAAGCGCGGCCTGGTGAAGAAGACCGACCTGGAGAGGTACAGCCGCCCGAAGTGCGGCGGCATCATCGGCATCAGCCTGGAGGAGGGCGACAGCCTCATCGGCGTGTCGCTGATTCGGGCGGGCGACGAGGTCGTGCTGAGCACGCGCCAGGGCATGGCAATCCGCTTCGGCGAGGCCGACGCCCGGCCGATGGGCCGCGACACCAAGGGCGTCAAGGGCATCAACCTGATGGCGGGCGACGAGCTGGTCGGCATGGTCGTCGCCGACCCGGACGGCTACCTGCTGACGTTGTGCGAGAACGGCTACGGCAAGCGGACGCCGTTCGGCGCCAACACCGCCGGCGAGGCGGCCGAGGCCGAGGAAGGCGCCGAGGAACCGGCGGAGGCTCCTCCGGCGGAAGAGCCCGCTCCTTCTCCCCTCGCCCCTTTGGGGAGAGGGGTTGGGGGTGAGGGGGAAGGCGAGGAGGAGGCTCAGGACCGCTCGGGGATGCGTTACCGCAAGCAGCGGCGCGGCGGCAAGGGCCTGCGCGACATCCGCACGAGCGAGCGCAACGGGCCGGTGGTCGGCGTCGTGTCGGTGCGCGACGGCGACGACATCATGGTCATCACGGTGCAGGGGATGGTGAACCGCACGCACGTCGACGAGATCCGCGTCACGGGACGCAACACGCAGGGCGTGCGCGTCATGGGCCTGCGCGAGGGCGACAAGATCGCGTCGATCGCCAAGGTGGCCCGCGAGGACGCGCCGGCGGCGCCAGAGGGGGGGGAGGAGGCGACATAATGCCTCCCTCAGTTTCCCTGGGTCAGGACGACTCAGGACGTCCCCTCCAGTCGTCAGGGTTGAGCCGAACGTGGCCGAAGTTGCTTTGTTTTCGCGGAGTGTTTCCGGCGACCGGCGGACTCCAAGTCGCGAGCGAACGCTTCCAGTTCCTCGAACACCACGTCTGCCGGCGGCGCCTGGCCCGACGGATTATGCGGACGTTCCTTCCCGTCCGGAGATTTAAAGACGTCGAGCCATGCCTCTAGAATTTGGAGTTCGCCCTTCGACGGCTCGTCCTTCTGTCGCGCCAATCGAATCTGCTCTTCGAGCCACGCGACCGGATCCTGGCCGGGGGGCGCCAGTCTCCGCCGAAGTTCTTCGCGGATCGTGCTGAGCTTCGTGGTTCCGATCATAGAAGAGCCTCTAACAGGTTCAGCAGTTGCTCGATGAGTTGTCTGGCCGCCTCGGCCGATCGGCCTCCGAGGAGCAATTCAAACGTTGCCTTGCCGAGAAGATCCCTCTGGTCAGCGCCGGCCGGAAGAAGGATGGCTCCGAGCAAGGAAGCGACGACTTCCTCACTCACTTCCGATAGCCGGGCCAGCACGAACTTCGCGAGGCGGGGGTGTCTCGCGAGAAGCTGATGGCCGCGTTCGTGAGCGATCATCGCTTCGAGAGAAAAATCCTCCGGGTCGGCGTCTCGCTCAAAAGCCTCCGCGTAAACGGTCAGTAAGTCCTCTGCCGGCGCCCTCGCCAGACCGTACTGGGCTCCGCCGGACCGACTGTAGACGTGCCGGTACTCGACACGCCCCACGAAACCCAGCCGTTTAGCAACCCGCGCCACCCGACTGCGGCGGGCGCGCAGTTCCGCGGGCGACAGAGGCGGGGGAGTGCGTTCGGACATCGCCCCACTGTACGGCCGCGTCGGACCCTTCGCAAGCCCCTCGCGGCCGAGGCCGTTGCCCCTTATTATACTGCGGGAGTGCCTTCGCCCGCGTGAGGAATCGACACATGCGTGTCCTGTTGACCGGCGGCTACGGCTGCATCGGCGCCTGGATCGTTCGCAACCTCCTCGGGCGAGGCGACGAGGTGTGGATCTACGACCTCAAGGAAGACCCGCGCCGCCTGCGTCTCCTGATGGACGAGGAACAGGTCCGCGAAGTGCGCTTCCTCCAAGGCGACGTCACCGACCTGCCCGCGCTGCGCCGCGCCCTCGGCGACCACGGCGTCACGCACGTCGTCCACCTCGCCGGCCTGCAGGTGCCGACCTGCCGCGCCGACCCCATCCTCGGCGCCAGGGTGAACGTTCTCGGCACGCTCGCCGTCTTCGAGGCGGTGCGGCAGTCGGCGGGGCAGGTTCGACGCCTCGTCTACGCCAGCTCCGCCGCCGTCTTCGGGCCGCCGGAAGACTATCCCAAGGGGCCGCTCGCCGATGACGCCCCGCTGATGCCATCGACCCATTACGGCTACTTCAAGTGCTGCAACGAAGGGAACGCCCGCGTCTACTACCAGGACCACGGCCTGTCGAGCATCGGGCTGCGGCCGTGGACGGTTTACGGCGTCGGCCGCGACCTCGGCATGACCAGCGAGCCGACCAAGGCGATCAAAGCGCTCGCCCTGAGGCGCAAGTATCACATCACCTATGGCGGTTGGCAGGATTTGCAGTACGTCGACGACGTGGCGAAGGTATTCGTGCGCTGCCTGGAGGCGCCGTACCAGGGGGCGAAGTCGTACAACTTGCGCGGCGACGTGGTCGACCTGCCGGCGTTTCACGCGGCCTTGTGCGAAGCCGAGCCGGCCGCGCGGGAACTCATCACCTACGGCGAACGGCAGATCGCCATCGCCTACGACCTGGACGATGCGGCACTTCAGCGCGACGTCGGCCCGCCGCCGAAGACGCCGCTCGTCGAGGGGGTCCGGCAGACGCTGGCGCTGTTCCGGCGGCTGAAGGCGGAAGGGCGGCTCGACACAGCGGACCTCGACGGGTAAGAATGATTCTCCCGCTCGCGGTTTCGCGCCCGCGCCTCCGAGG
>JBBROG010000402.1:0-5219 GCA_038229635.1 Gemmatales bacterium | reverse complement strand
TGCGTGCGCGGCTCGGACGAGCAACACGTCCCTTGACCCCGCACTAACTCAGGACGGAAACACCGCGCGCAGAGGACCGCTCATGTCCACATCCGGCGCGACGCTGTACGGCTTCGCCTACGGCGAACACCTCGACGGCCTGCCGCCACGCAGTCTCGGCTATCGCCTCCTGGCGCCGGCCGCGCCGGAGCCGTGGGGCGGCGAGGTCGAGGCCCTGGCTCGTCGACTGCAAGGCGCCCCGTATCCCGATCACTGGCCGCCGACCGACCTGTTCTGCTCGGTGCTGCTCGCCGACGGCCGCCGCCTCGTGGCGCTGGCGCGCTACGGCCTCGCGGACCACACGCCGAGCTCGCGGCGGGGCGGGTTGGAGTTGGTCGGCGTCGTCGCGCCGGGCGACCTCGACGTGGCGTCGGCCTTGACGGCCTATCGCTGGTTGCAGGCGCGGCGCCTCCAGGTGGAGAGCCTGCACGCTTTTGACGGACACTTCGCGCTGGCCGACGTCCTCTCCTCGACGGCCTCGGCGCCGCCGCCGAGCGACCCGGTGCCGGTGCTGCCGGTGCGGATGTGGCAAGACGGGGCGCTCCTCTTCGCCGCGACAACGCCGACGGAGCCCGACCATCGCCTGGGGTTGCTGGAGCAGGGGGCGGGGCGAGGCTGGCAGTGGCTGCCGCTGGTCGGCTCCGACTTTCCGCTGTCGACCTACGCCCAGCGCGGCCCCGTCGTCGCCTGGACGCCGCACCTCGCCGGCGTGGCGCTGCGCGTCGAGCGCAAGCACGAGGAGGAGGCCGGCCGAAAGAGTCGCCGGCCGTCGCGCCTCCTCGCGGCCGGCTTGCTGCTCGGGCTCGTGGTTCTGCCGGCGCTGAACCTCTGGGCGACGCTGCGACGGTATCAGGAACTCGGCAAGTCCGCGAACGCCGTCGACCCTCTTCCCGCTCCGGAGCCGCCGGCGGTGCGGACGCCGGCGAACGACGACACCCGCGACCGCTTCGCCGAGGCGCTGCACGACCTGCTGCGCGAGCGCATGGGTCCGCGCGAGTGGGCGCAAGCGCAAGACGTTTTTCTCGCGCGCTACGAGCGCGCCGCCAAGGCTCACCCCGACCTGCGCCTCGCCGAGACGAATCAGAAGGGGCGGCTCGCGGTGGGAGCCGTCGGCGTGCTGTCGCGGCGCGGCGCCGACCGCGTCGAGGAGGCCATGAAGAAGGCGCTCGCGAACAAGGGGTTCGACGCGGCGCTCGTCGACATCGCCGCCGCGCGCGTCCGCGAGCAACTCCTGGAGGACGCGCGGCGCGAGGCGCCGTGAGGTCACGCCCGACGCCTGCGCCAGGCTGCCGCCGAGGCCAGAGCGGTCCCGAGGCCGGCAAGGACGAGCGCCGACGGCTCGGGCGTAGGCGCCGGCACGACGTCCACCGTGACGTGGAGGAGTCCCGGCCGGTGTTCGGCGTAGGGGAACAGTTCCGCCGGCCCGAGGCTGATCGTGTAGAGGTTGTCCCCGAGGCGGAGCGTCTGCGGCGGGGTCTCGATCTGGTGGGCGGGCGGCGTCGCCCCGGTCGTCCCTCCGTGAACGAAGTCCGTGAAGCGAACAGCACCGTATTGTCCCGAGAGGTCGTCCGAGAAATAGACCGCGACGTGGAACTCCCCATAAATGGCGGGGTACTGATAAGCGCGGTTAAAGCCGTCCCAAATGGGATTGTCGTGGCTACTCCAGATCGTGGCGAGGACCAGGGACGCCGGACCGACTGCGTGGTAAGGAATGTCGGGAGCCGGGTACAAGCCGACCGAGCCGCCGGCCCATGAGGCCGGCAGAATGTCGGGGTCGACGCCCATACCGCGGATCGTCCAGGGGGGCAGCATGTCGGCGCGGGCGCCGGCGGACGAGCCGAGGACCAGGCAGGCCACGACCCACGAAGCAGTTACGGATCTCATTACGACGGACCTCCTTGTTGCGATCTCGCAGAAGGAGGATAGCCGTGCCGGGACCGGCGCGTCAAGCCGAGGAACCGGAACCGTTCTCGCGGCGCGCCGTCGCGTCGGGTAACATAGGTCATTGACGGCCCGGTCGGGTTCGTGTTTCATAACCTGTCGGGTGTACGGCTCGGCCCGAGTTTCCCCCGGAGAGGGCGTCCCATGTGCGAAGTCCCCGTGACGAAGACGGCCACGATCCTTGTCCTCGCCGCCGTCGTCTTCCTCGGCGTCGACCCGATGAGCCGGGCCGACGACCGCCTCATCCCCGCCAACCTCACCGAGAGCCAAAAGGCCAACATCAAGAAGTTCCTCGCCTCCGTCGAGAAGCCGAAGCAGTTCCTCCCCGAGAAGGCCAAGCTGGTCGGCTCCGCGCCCTCCGACCTGGGCGTGGGCGCCGAGCCGGGGGCGGAGATCAGGCAGTACCTGGCGGCGGTCATCCCCTACACGGCGAAGGACCGCAAGAGAGGGCCGGAGAAGGCCGAAATTCTCTGGTATCGCCCCAACCCGAAGAAGGGCCAGCCCGGCGTGACCGTCCGCCGCGTCCTCGACCTGACGACCGGCGCGGCGGTGGGCGACCCCGAGGTGCTGTTCAACCACGCCACGCCGCTCACCGTCGAGGAGTTGAACGAGGCGATCAAGCTGGCCCGCGACAAGTACCCCGCCGCCGCCGACCTCTACGCCACGACCGAGGCCAAGGACGTCGAGGTGGCCCCGCTCGTCCAGGTGATCACCGCGACCGGGCAGGCGGACGGGGCGGTCGGCGACCGCGTCGTCAGCCTGCAGCTCCGCAAGAAGGGCACCAACAAGCGCCTCGCCGTCATGGTCAACCTGACGCGGCAGACGGTCCGCGATCCCAACGCTCCTTGAACCTCCCTCACCCCGCGCGCACGGAAAGGACACGCTATGTCCCTCGGTAAACTCCGCGCTGCCGTCGTCGGCCTCGGCCTCCTGGCGAGCGCCCTCGGACTTTGCCTGCTTGCCCCGCCGCCGAAGCCCGCGGCCGCCGCCCGACAGCAGGCGTCCGGCGACGAGCGAACCGTCGTCCAGGGGTTCCCGGCCAAGGGCGCCGACCCGGCCGACCCGGCCAAGAGCGACACCGCCTGGCTCGTCGAGTGGGACATCACCAACCCTGGCAACGGCACCGAGACGTCGATGGCGCCGTCGAGCGTCCTGCGCATCGCGTCGGCCGTCTTCATGTACAAGGACCGCAACGGCCAGCCGCGCTGGATCACCGTCGCCAAGGACCTTCGCCTCGGCGAAATGTTCGTCCCCTACGACCCCGGCTCGCCGCGCTACCAGGACGTGTCGACGTTCGGCTTCTGGATCATCAAGGGCGACGAGAGCTTCCTCGGCCCGAACTGCGTCGCCCCCGGCAAGGTGCTGACCTGCCCCGACCCGAACATGGACCGCAAGGTTTTCAAGGAAGTCCACGACGACGGGGTGCGCTGGGTGAGCGACGGCAGTCTCTCCGGCCCCGACCAGGCGCGGCGCGGCGAGAAGATGCTGCTGTGGTCGGTCTTTTACGGCGCCAATTACCGCTACATCATGGAGTACGGCTTCGCCGACGACGGTACGATCACCTGCCGCGCGGGGGCCAGCGCGCGGAACATCTTCAGCCGCCGCGACGACCAGGGCGACACGCACCTGCACGTCGGCTGCTGGCGCTTCGACCCCGACCTCGGCGACCCGACGAACGCCCTGCCCGGCGGCGCGGACAAGAACGTCGTCCGCCTCGCTCGCCGCGTGCCGCGGACGCCCGACCTGAACGACGGCAAGTACAAGACCGTCGTCGAGCCGTTCGCCGGGGCGCAAGGCCCCGAGGCGCGCGAGGGCTCGGCCCTGTGGCGCCCCGAGGAGTTCACGACGCTGCGCGTCGAGAGCACGATGCGGAAGAGCGGCAGCGACACGCCTTACCCGACCTCCTATGACTTGATGCCGATCCGCCTCGGCTCGGTGCGCCACTTCCCCGAGCGGTACGACTTCGTCAACAAGGACTTCTGGGTGACGCTGTCGGACCCGAGTCAGACGACGTTCACGGAGGTGGCGACCTACGCCGCCGGGCAGCAGCCGGTCGACATGAGGCCGGTCACGGTCTGGCACAGCGCGCCGGTGCTGCACACGCCGCGCGGCGAGGACTTCGGCCCCGACGGCCGGTCGAACTACGACGGCGTGGCGCTGACCGCGTGGGCCGGCTTCCAGCTGCGGCCGCGCAACCTGTTCGACAGCACGCCGCTGTTCAACAAGCCGTGAGGGCAAGCCTCGGGCGACGGCCAGAAAACTTCCTCGGATTTCCAGGACGGGATTTACCGGCGATGGCGAGTCGGCCCGCGCCCACCCTTTATCCGGGATGCTAGCGTCTCGGGGTGAGTTTATTGGCCGAGACAAGCAACACTGTCATTGTGTCCAGGTTGCACGAGAGTGGGGCTTGGGGTAACCTTACCCCGGCAACTATTCTCCGCCGGATTGGAGGGCGCCATCCTTATCCAGGAGTGGTAGGAGGAGCCGTGGCTGACAAAGCGCCTGTTACCGCAACACGCAGGAAGGTTCTTATCACGGTATGCGGCCTCGTTCTTATCGCCGGCGTCGCCGTAACGATCCTGAGTCGCGGCAGCGATGAGGAGCCTTCGGGGCGGGGCGTCGTCCCCCTGCCGCCCGACCCGAAGTCGTACATTTACTCCCTCGCGTATTCGCCGAGCGGTCGTCTGGTCTCGGGCACGGAAGACGGAGTGATTCAGGAATGGGACACCAGGTCGGGCCAACCGGTACTTGAATTTGACACAGGTATGCGGGGGAAGACCTCGCTGGCCCGAGATGGGATGTCCGCCGTTGTTTTTTTCGACGGCGATTCGGCGGCAAGTTCAATCGTAGTACGAGGACCGTCCGGTTGGCGAAGAGAAGGATTTCTTGAGAGGGCGCATAAGCCGCCTACCAAAGGGCTGAAAGATACTGCGCCTCGGTTGGCCGATTATCTCGCAAGCAAGGGTCTCTACTCGTTGAAGGCCTCACCTGGGCCGTATGATTCTCTTTCGGACGTTAAAGTCGGCCCCTCCAACAAGTATGTCGTCGGAAGTGGGTATGAAGTCGTCCCTCTACCCTCCGCCCAATCGGAGTCGGGGTATTAGGCGAGGGGCGGGACGAAATTTACCCGCCCCTTGGCTTCTTCGGCTTAATCGTAATGTCGTACTTCGGTAGCGTTGCCGACCGCCCCAGGCGAGCGTTATAGACTTTCATCTCTTTCGCCGGGACCCGAACCTTTG
>JBBROG010000401.1:0-5250 GCA_038229635.1 Gemmatales bacterium | reverse complement strand
CGCAGCGCCTTCGGCAGGTTGACGGGGTGATTGATCTCGATGGCGCTGCCGATCGTCGAGGCCCGGATCTTGGACGCGGCCAGGTCGGCGAAGTAGCCGTCGATCTTCGTCGCGTCCGGACGGCCGCCGTTCCAGCGGACGCCGAGCTTCTCGTAGAGCTGATAGAAGGTGTTCGCCCCGGCGGCGTTGATGACGGCCAGGCGCGGCAGACGTTTCAGCAATCCCAGGTCCGACAACTCCATGAAGGCCTTGCCGAAGGCGCTGACGTTGCCCAAGTTGCCGCCGGGTACGACGATCCAGTCGGGCGGCTGCCAGCGCAGCGTCTCCAGTACGCGGTACATCACCGACTTTTGCCCTTCGAGGCGGAAGGGGTTGACGCTGTTGACGAGGTAGATGCCGAGGCGGCGGGCGATCTGCTGGACGCGCTGCATGGCGTCGTCGAAATCGCCGGCGATCTGCACGGTCAGGGCGCCGTGGTCGAGCGCCTGGGCCAGTTTGCCGTAGGAGATCTTGCCGCTGCCGATGAAGACGACGGCCTTCATCAGGTTGCTGGCCGAGCAGAAGACCGCGAGCGAGGCGCTGGTGTTGCCGGTGCTGGCGCAGGCGGCGCGGCGGGCGCCGGCCAGGCGGGCGTGGGTGAACGCCGCCGTCATGCCGTTGTCCTTGAAGCTGCCCGAGGGGTTCAGGCCCTCGTACTGGAGGAACAGTCGGCCGGCGTCGAGGCCGACGTAGCGCGCGACCTGGTCGGCCTGTTGCAGGATCGTTTGCCCCTCGCCGATAGTGACAACCTGTTCGGGGGCGGCGAAGGGGAGCAGTTCGCGGAAGCGCCAGACGCCGCTGAAGCTGAGGGGGTTGGCGCGGTCGGCCCACTTGGCCTCGAAGGCACGCAGCGACTTCGGCGGAGTCAGGCGGTCCCAGTCGTAGGCGACGTCCATCAGCCCGCCGCAGCGCGGGCAGAGGAACGACGTGTCGTCGACCGCGTTGGTGGCGGCGCAGGCCGGGTCGATGCAGCGCTGGAAGACGGCGTCCATCAGGGGTCCCTGGTCCTAACACGGGGCTCGTGGTCATTGTCAAGGGGCGCGGGCCGGGGGACAAGGGAACCTGGGGGGCGCGAGTCGATTCGGTCGGTTGTGTTGCAGCCCCGTGAACGGGGCTGAAAGGCCAACGCCGGAAGCCGCCCATACACCCGCGCGTCGTTCCGCCTCGGCTTTTGCTTGCATCCGCCCCCGCTTCCCTTACAATCGCCAGCCTTGCCTTCCCTGCCGACGAGGACTCGCACCGATGATCTGGGCCGCCTACTCGCAACAGCTCGACCCGTTGCACGACGCCGTCCGCTGGTCGCCCCTCTGGTCGACGCTGCTCGCAGCCCTGCCGGTCGTCGTCCTCTTCTGGCTGCTGGTGCCGCGCCGCTGGCTCGCCCCGAAGGCCGGCGCCGCCGCCGCCCTCACCGCCGTCCTCCTGGCGATCTTCGTCTACCAGATGCCGCCGCTCATGGCCGTCATGGCGTTCGCCCACGGCGCCGCCTTCGGGCTGCTCCCCGTCGGCTGGACGATCTTCAACGCCATGCTGCTCTACAACATCACCGTCGAGACGGGGCAGTTCGACGTCGTCCGCCGCTCCGTCGCCGGCCTCTCCGGCGACGCCCGCATCCAGGCCATTCTCATCGGCTTCGCCTTCGGCGCCTTCCTCGAAGGCGCGGCCGGCGGCGGCACGCCCGTCGCCATCTGCGGCGCCATCATGGTCGGCCTCGGCTTCGACCCGTTCCTCGCCGCCGTCCTCTGCCTCATCGCCAACACCTCGCCCGTCGCCTACGGCGGACTCGGCACGCCGCTCATCGTCCTCAACGGCGTCACCGACCTGCCGACCGAAACGCTCAGCGTCATGGCCGGCCGCCAGCTACCGCTTTTGTCGCTATTCATCCCTTTGTACATGGTCAAAGTCATGTGCTCCTGGCGGCAGACGTTCGAGGTCTGGCCGGCGCTCGCCGTCTCCGGCGGCTCGTTTGCCGCCTTCCAGTTCACCTTCGCGACCATCCACGACTGGCTGCCCGGCGTCGTCCTTTACCCGATGACCGACATCGGCGGCGGCATCTTCTCGCTCGTCGTCACCGCCGTCTTCCTGCGCTTCTGGAAGCCGAAGACGGTGTTCCACTTCCACAAGCCGGCCGGCGGCGTCGCGCCCGCGAAGCCGCTCGACGACGGCCCGCCGCTGACCTTCCGGAGCGTCAGCCTCGCCTGGGCGCCGTACGCGCTGATGTCGCTGCTGCTGCTGCTGACGGGCCTGGTGCGGCAGAAGGAGGGGCGCGAGACGGTCACGTTCGGCCCGGTGCAGACCAACTACATGCTGAAGATCCCCGGGTTGCACGGGCAGTCGTACCGCGACCCGCTGCTGCACCCGGTCAAGACGTTCGACCCGTCGCTGGCGCCGGTCGGCGCCGAGGAGGCGGCGGCACTGACCCTCGCCGCCGGCGACCCGCTCGGGGCGGCGGTCAACGCCACGCTCGCCCGGCGCCTCGCGGACGTGCCGGAGAAAGCCGAGTTCAATTTCGCCTGGCTGACGGCTCCCGGCAGCGCCGTCTTCGTCGCGGCGCTCCTGTCGATGGCGATGCTGCGCATGAAGCGGGCGCAAGTCGGCGCCGTGCTGCGCCGCACCGTCTTCCAGATGAAGATCCCGGTGCCGACGATCTGCTTCATGCTCGGCCTGAGCTACGTGACGCGCTACGCCGGCATGGACGCGACGCTGGGCTATGCCTTCGCGAACACGGGGGCGGCGTACCCGTTCTTCGCGGCGATCCTCGGCTGGCTCGGCGTCTTCCTGACGGGCACCGACGCCGGCAGCAACGCCCTGTTCGGCAGTCTGCAGAAGATCACGGCGACGCAGATCTTCAAGAGCGGCATCTTCCAGTATTTGAGTCTGGGACAGTTGCAGGTGCTGATCTGCACGGCGAACAGCACGGGCGGCGTGATGGGCAAAATGATCGACGCCCAAAGCATCTGCGTGGCGACGGCGGCGACACACCAGCTGGGCAAGGAGGCGGACATCTTCAAGGCGGTGGTGTGGCACAGCATCGCGCTGGCGACGGTGGTCGGGCTGATGACCTTACTGCAAGCCTACGTGTGGCCGTTCGTGCTGCTGGTGCCGCGGCCGTGACGGGATCAGCGGGGACTTCGGCCGGCCGTCCGGACGGACAGGATACATAGCCATGCACCGGAGGATTCTCGTCGGCGCGGCGGCCCTGGCTCTTTGCGCCGGCCTCGCGCTCGGCCTTCGTCAGTTCCCGCGCCCTCCCGCCGACCCGGCGCCGGAGACGGCCGCGGCGTACCCGCTCGCGGCGGCCCCCATGCGGCTGCGCGCGCTCACGTGGGACTTCGGCGTCCTGCCGCCCGGCGGCGAGGCGAGCCGGAGCTTCGAGATCCGCAACGCCGGGGCGACGCCCTGGACGGTCAAGCACGTCACGTCCACCTGCTCCTGCGCCGCGGGCCGACTCCCCGTGAAGACGGTCGGGCCGGGGGAGACTGTTCGCGTGGAGGTCGCCTTCCGGGCGCCGCTCCACGGCGGCAAGGCGTCCGGGCACGTCATGGTCGAGTTCGCCGAGCCGGAGAGTCCTCTGTTTCAGCTGACGGTCGAGGCGGAGGTGCGCGGCCCGCTCGCGGCCGACCCGCCGAGCCTCCGGTTCGGCCCTCCCGCCCCCGGCGCCCGGCCGAGCCGGGTCGTCACGCTGCGGAACTACGGCGACCGCCGCGTCGCGATCACGCGCGTCGAGGCCCCGGAGTGGCTGGACGTCGAGTGCCGGCCCGTCGACGAGACTGTGGTGAACGACCGGCCGCGACAGACCTGGGAGCTGATCGTCCGCGCCAACCCGGACAAGCTCCGCCCCGCCTCCGGCTCGGCCGCCCTCGTCGTCCACGCCGATTCGGACCAGGTCGGGCCGGCCTCCATTCCCGTTTACCTCGACGCGAGGTGAGGGGAACAAGGGGCGTGGCTCATGCTGTCAGGGAAAGTCGGGCGGAAACGACGGAAAAATCGTTGCGCCTCTCCCTCCGGATGAGTTACTAGTATTCTACGGTATCCCCTTTTCATTCCCAGTGAGCCGGGGGCGACTCACGCCGACTCACACCCCGACTCACACCCCCCGCGTCCTCTTTTCCCTGTATTTTCCGGGCTTTTCGTGGGGGTGTGAGTCGTGAGCGCCTGTGAGTCGTTCCCGACATATGCTTCCCTTTCCCGCCCCCGAACCTGTCCGCGCGGGGCGCGCGGTCCTCCCCCGACGTCGTCGCCCGATCTCCCTTGTACCTTCTCAATTCTCAATTCCTCATTCTCAATTTGCGACAGGCCTCCCCCGACGTCGCCGCCCGCTTCCCATTCTATCCGCCCGCACCGGGTCGGAAAAGATCCCGGATGGTGTCAGGAAGCGACAGGCGGGGCATGTTCGGGATGACGC
Organism: Gemmatales bacterium; assembly: GCA_038229635.1. Taxonomy (GTDB): domain Bacteria; phylum Planctomycetota; class Planctomycetia; order Gemmatales; family Gemmataceae; genus DATFNV01. The sequence continues at coordinate 809 of JBBROG010000401.1, read as the reverse complement.
CGGGGGCGCGAATCCCTTTTTCTTTCCCGGCGCCGATTCTCGGTCACACGTCGCTTCCCTTCGCGATAAAGGAAGTGAGGCGACTTCTTCCTCCGTCGAAAGCAGGAGGCACGACCGCACGCCGGCCCGGACTCGCGCCCCCGGAGCGGGGTAGCGCTTCTTCGTCATCATCCCGGTTATCATCTGCGACAGGCCCCGTCCCCCGTGCGCGCGTCGCGCCCGGCGCGGCGCGGCCACATACCTTTGAGGGTCTCACTCATGGCGTTCTCTTCCCCCCGCCGCCACAAGAACCAGGCTTCGCTCCCGTCCGGCCGCCGCCCGCGCCTGCGGGGCTGGCGCCCGCTCGTGGAGTCGATGGAGGACCGCGTCGTCCTGACCGCCGCCTCCGCGACAGTCACCCAACTCTATCAGGATCTGCTGCACCGCCTGCCCGACGCCGGCGGACTCGCCTACTGGGCCGGCCAACTCGACCAGGGCGCCGGCACGGTGGCCGTCGCCGGCGCCCTCACGCACTCCCCCGAGTACCACCGGGGCGAGGTGGACGGCGTCTACCAGCGCCTCCTCGGCCGCGCCGCCGACGACGGCGGCAGGGCCTTCTTCGCCAGCGCCCTCGACAACGGTCAATCCGTGCAACAGGTCGAGGCCGCCGTCGCCTCCTCCCCCGAGTACGCCCAAGCGCACCCCGGCGCCTCGGGCTTCCTCGACGCCCTGTTCAACGGCGCCGACCACCTGCGCACCCTGGTGAGCGGCGCCTACCAGCAGGTGCTGCACCGCGCCGGCGACCCCGCCGGGCTCGCCTACTGGGCCGG
>JBBROG010000400.1:0-5285 GCA_038229635.1 Gemmatales bacterium | reverse complement strand
CCTCACCCCCGGCCCCTCTCCCCCGAGTACGGGGGCGAGGGGAGCATACGGGACAGACTCTTAGCGTTCGGCGCGAAATCGCGAGCGGCTTCGCACCGAACGCGAAGCCGCAAGCGGCTACCGCGCCGGCTCCAGCACCTGGAGCCTTACGCTCGCGACCAGATCCTTCACCCGTCCGCGATACTCCTGCATGTGCGGCGCCGCGCTGTGTGCCCGCAAGGCGTCCAGGCTCTCCCACTTCTCGACCACGGTCACGACATTCGGCCGCACCGCCCCCTGGAGGGCCATGCCGCTATCGACATCGACGGCGGGGCCGTACTCCAGGCAGCCCGCCTCGGCGCGGACGAGCGGCACGAGGCGGTGGAACTCGGCCAGCAGCGCCTCGCGCTTGCCTTCGGCTACTTCGACGGTCGCGATCACATGAATCATGGCGCATGGTCCTTGAGGGTGACGGCGTCTTCTCCCTCCCAAGGTACGCGCCGCACTCCCGGCGACAATGGCCGAGCCCCTTGACAGCGGCGCCGCGAGCCTTACTGTCGGGGAGACGAGCCCGCGTACCTCCCCAGGAGACCTTACCGATGCGCTCCCGCCTCGCCGTCGTTTGCTGTGTCCTCGCCGCCGCCGTGCCGTCCTCCGCCGCCGAGCCGGTCTTCGCCCCCGGCGCCTCCTTGAAGGTCGAGGCGGGCGCCGGCGCCGGCGGCGAGGGGCCGGCGTGGCACCCGGAACTCGGCGTCCTGTCGAGCGGCAACGGCCACGTCATGCGCCTCGACCGCACCGGCCGGTCGAGCGTGTACCGCAAGGACGCCGGCACCAACGGCCTCCTCTTCGACGCCAACGGCCGCCTCCTCGCCTGCGAGCCGAAGCTGCGTCGGATCACGCGCGCCGACGCCGACGGCAAGATCACCGTCCTCACGGAGCGCTACGGCGGCAAGCGCTACAACCAGCCGAACGACCTCACGGTCGACTCGAAAGGACGCATCTACTTCTCGGACCCGCAATACGGCGAGCGGACGGGGATGGAGATGCTTGACGAACGGGGGCGCACGGTCGAGGGCGTTTACCGCGTCGACCCCGACGGCAAGGTGACGCGCGTCCTCGGCCGCGAGTTGGAGCGGCCCAACGGCGTCCTCGTCTCGGCCGACGACCGCTTCCTGTACGTCGCCGACAATAACAACAACACCCGCGGCGGCGCCCGCAAGCTGTATCGCTTCGACTTGCGCAAGGACGGCGGCGTCGACCTCGCGAGCAAGAGGCTCCTGTACGACTGGGGCACCGGCCGGGGGCCGGACGGGCTGAAGCAGGACCGCGCGGGCCGCCTCTACGTCGCCGCCGGGCTGAACAAGCCGAGCCCGCCGTTCGAGCCGGCGGAGGACAAGAAGGGCGGCGTCTACGTCCTCGATCCGGAGGGGAAATTGCTGACGTTCCTGCCGGTGCCGACCGACGAGGTGACCAACTGTGCCTTCGGCGGCGACGACCTGAAGACGCTCTACGTCACCGGCGGCGGGACGCTGTACAGCGTCCGCACGACGACGGCCGGGCGCGTCGTCTGGCCGGCGGGCGGTCGGGTACGCGAATAGTTCCCCTTCACGTTCCCAAAACAGAGCCAGAGAACGGGGGGAAGTCTGACGCCGTTCTCCCACCAGTGAAGATAATTCAGACCGCCAATTCGCCGCGCCACACCGTCACCGCTTGCCCGCCCAGGAGGACACGGCCGTCCCCGGCCTCCACGCGCACCACGCCGCCGCGGGCCGACACCTGGTGTCCGATCAGCGCCTTCTTGCCGAGCCGGCTCGCCCAGTACGGCGCGAGGCTGCAGTGCGCCGACCCGGTGACGGGGTCTTCGTCTATGCCGGACGCGGGGGCGAAAAATCGCGAAACGAAATCGAAAGCGGCCTCGTCGGAGCGCGCCGTCACGATGACGCCGCGCGCCGCCACCTCGCGCAGCGCCCGGAAGTCCGGCCGCACGGCGCGCAGCGTCGCCTCCGCGTCCACCTCGATGAGGTAATCGAACTGCGTGCGGCCGACGTATTTCGCCGTCACCCCGAGCGCCTCCAGGAGCCCCGGCGCCGCCGCGGCCGTCTCGGCGGGCTTCGCGGGAAAGTCCATCTCGATCCACGCGCCGTTCCGCTTCGTCGTCAGTACGCCACTGCGGGTAGGAAAGCGAATCGCCTCGCCCTCTTTGACGCGGCCCGTCTCCCAAAGGATGTGCGCGGAGGCGAGGGTGGCGTGGCCACACAGGTCGATTTCCACCGCCGGCGTGAACCAGCGCAAGCGGAAGCTGTCGGCCTCGGGGCGGACGAACGCCGTCTCCGACAGGTTCATCTCGGCGGCGACGGCCCGCAGCCAGGCGTCGTCGCGCGGGCCGTCGAGGAGACAGACGGCGGCGGGGTTGCCCCGGAACGGGGCGTCGGTGAAGGCGTCCACGGTGAGAATCGGCGTCGCTGACATCGGCGTCCTCCTCGGGGCGGAGCCGCGCGGCCAGGGAATTCTCCGCTCCGGTCGTGCCGCCTGGTCGGCTCGCCCCCTTTAGATTAGAAGAAGTCACGGAACCCCCCGCGGAGGTTCACCATGTCCGGTCCGTCGGCGAACGACATCATGCGGGCGCTGAGGCGGCTGACGGCGGGCGACGGCGGCGGCCTGTCGGACCGCGAGTTGCTGCACCGCTTCGCGGCGCTGGGCGACGAACTCGCCTTCGCCGCCTTGGTGCGCCGCCACGGCCCGATGGTGCTGTCGACCGGCCGCCGCGTGCTGTCCGACGCCCACGACGCCGAGGACGTCTTTCAGGCCGCGTTCCTCACGCTCGCCCGCCGCGCCGGCGCGCGCGGCTGGGACGAGTCGGTCGCCGGCTGGCTGCACACCGTCACGTATCGCCTGGCGCTCAAAGTCCGCGCTGAGGCCCGACGTCGGGCCGCGAGGCAGATGGGAATGCCGCCGCGCCCGGCACCCGACCCGCTCGCCGAGGTGAGTGCCCGCGAACTGTGCGCCGCCCTCGACGAGGAACTGAATCGTCTGCCGGAAAAGTATCGGGCGCCCGTGCTGCTCTGCTGCCTGGAGGGGTTGTCGCGCGACGAGGCGGCGCGGCGCCTCGGCTGGTCGTTCGGCGCCCTGAAGGGCCGGCTGGAGCGCGGCCGCGACCTGCTCCGCGAGCGCCTGCGCCGGCGCGGCCTCGCCCTGTCCGCCGGCCTCGCCTCCCTCGCCCTTCTGCCCGCCGGGGCACAGGCCGCGCCGCCGGCGCTGCTGACGGCGGCCACGCTCCAAACCGTACTCGGCGAAAGCGCGACGAGTCTATCACGAATCGCCTTCCTCTCTGACGGAGTCCTCAACGCCATGTTCTTCGGCAAACTGAAAGCGGCGGCGGCCCTGACGCTGACCGCTTGCGTCTTCGGCGTCGCCGTCCTCCTCGGGGCCGCTTCCGGAGATCCGGAGCCGCGGCGCGACTCGCCTCCTCCGCGCGAGGCCGACCCGATCCAGGGCTATTTCCAGGACGTGACGGCGGCGAGCGGCGTCGTCCACACCTACCACAACGGCGAGGAGGCCGGCCACCTCGCCATTCTCGAATCGCTCGGCGGCGGCGCCGCCCTCCTCGATTACGACGGCGACGGCCTCCTCGACATCTTTTTCCCCGGCGGCGGCTCCTTCGCCGGCGCGGACAAGAAGGACATCACGGGCCGCCCTTGCAAGCTGTACAAGAACCTCGGCGGCTTCAAGTTCCGGGACGTGACGAAGGAAACCGGCCTGGACGGCATCCGCTTCTACACGCACGGCGTCGCCGTCGCCGACTACGACTGCGACGGCCACCCCGACCTGCTCGTCACCGGCTGGGGCGGCGTGGCGCTCTTGCACAATGAACCCGACGGCAAGGGCGGCCGCCGCTTCGTCGACGTGACGGCGAAATCCGGCCTGGCCGACCCCGCGTGGGCCGTTGGCGCCGCCTTCGCCGACCTCGACGGCGACGGCTACCCCGACCTCTACGTCTCCCGCTACGTCGACTGGCGCTTCGGCGGTAAGGACACGCACCCGAGCTGCACTTACGACGGCAAGACGGCCGACGTCTGCCCGCCGAAGCAGTTCCAGCCCTTACCGCACTCCGTCTATCGCAACAACGGCGACGGCACGTTCGCCGACGTGAGCAAGACGGCCGGGCTCCGCGCCGACGGCAAGGGCCTCGGCGTCGTGATCGTCGACGTGGACGGCGACGGCAAGCCCGACATCTACGTCGCCAACGACACCACCGACAACTTCCTGTACCTCAATAAGAGCACGAAGGGGAAGATCGTCCTCGCCGAGGTCGGATTGGCGGCGGGCGTCGCGCGCGACGAACGCGGCATGGCGAACGGCAGCATGGGCGTCGACGCCGGCGACCCCTTCGGCACCGGCCGGCCGGCTCTGTGGGTGACGAATTACGAGAACGAGCTGCACGCGCTCTACACTCACGAGGGCCGCGGAGGCGCGGTCACTTACCGCTATGACTCCAATCGGGCGGGCATCGGCGCCCTCGGGCAAGCGCGGGTCGGCTGGGGGACGGGCTTCTTCGACTTCGACCTCGACGGCTGGGAGGATCTGGTCGTCGCCCACGGGCACGCGATTCGCTATCCGACGGGCTCGGCGAGGCGGGCCGAGCGGGCGTTGTTGCTGCGGAACGAACCGGGCGCGCCCGTCGAGCGGCGCTTCGAGGACGTGACGGCACGGGCGGGGTCCTACTTCCAGACCGATCACCTCGGCCGCGGCGTCGCGCTCGGCGACCTCGACAACGACGGCCGCGTCGACCTCGTCTTCGCCAACCTCAACGAGCCGGCCGCCGTGCTGCGCAACGTCGCCGGGTCGGGCCATCATTGGGTCGGCTTCTCGCTCAAGCGCAAGGACAACCGCGACGTCGTCGGGGCGCGCGTCCAGGTCGAGGCGGGCGGGCGGACGCAAACGCGCTTCGCCAAAGGCGGCGGCGGCTACCTGTCGGCGAGCGATACGCGCCACGTCTTCGGCTTCGGCAAAACGGACAAGATCGACCGCGTGACGGTGACGTGGCCGACGGGCGAAAAGCAGACGTGGGAGAGCATAAAGCGCGACCGCTACTGGCGGCTGGGCGAGGGCGAGAAGGAGGCAAGGCCGTAGACCGCGGGCTCAGACGGTGGGAGTTCAGGGGTACTCCTCCCGATTTTGGCAAATCCGGGGATGCGCGTCGCCGTTCCGGGGGTGCGCGAGTACGCGCCGGCCGGCGTTGTGATCCGGGGGTGCGCGGGTACGCGCCGGCCGGCGTTGTGATCCGGGGGAGCGCGGGTACGCGCCGG
>JBBROG010000399.1:0-5296 GCA_038229635.1 Gemmatales bacterium | reverse complement strand
GGAACGACGATGCGCACCCCCGGAACGACGATGCGCACCCCCGGAACGACGATGCGCACCCCCGGAACGACGATGCGCACCCCGGAATCCCACGACAGGGCGCCTCCCCGCGCACCCCCGAAACCGGCGCCCGCCGCCCCGTGAATCCCATGTCCTTGAGCAATTGTCGCGTGGTCCTGGTGCGGACGAAGACGGCGTCGAACGTCGGCGCCGTCGCGCGCGCCATGCGCAACATGGGCCTGCGCGACCTCGTCCTGGTCTCCCCCGAAGCCGACCTGTCCGACCCGCGCGCCGCCCTGCTGGCGACGCACCACGCCGAGGAGATTCTGCGCTCGGCGCGGGTCGTCGGCGACCTCGGCGAGGCGCTCGGCGACTGCCTCACGACGGCGGCGACGGCGGCGCTCGCCGGCGGACTCTTCCGGCACCAGACGGCCGGCGCCCCCGAGGACGTCGTGCCGCGCCTCGTGAGCCTGTTGCCGTCGGGGCCGGCGGCGCTCGTCTTCGGCCCCGAGCCGAGCGGGCTGACGAACGAGGAAGTGGCGCGCTGTCAGCACCTGATCCACATCCCCGCCGACCCCGACTACCCGGCCCTGAACCTGGCGCAGTCGGCCGCCGTCTGTCTTTACGCGCTGAGGAGCGCCTGGCTGAGGCGCGGCGCGGCGAAGGCCGTCGAGCCGCCGGCGCCGTTCGCCGCCCGAGAGCGGATGTTCGATCAACTGCGCTCTTCGTTGGAGCAAATTCACTTCCTGTACGGCCCGAAGGCCGACGCGCTCATGCACGCGCTGAAGCAGTTGCTCGGCCGGGCGGAGCCGACCATGAGGGAGGTGAAGCTGCTGCACGGGCTGGCCCGGCAGATCCGCTGGTTCGCCGGGAATAAGGCCGACCGGACCGAAGGGCGCGCGACCCCGCCGGCGCTTTCAGCAAGCCCGCGACCACATCTTCCGGCGAAGCGGAAGCGCCCGAAGCCGGAGGGACGAGAGCCGCCACTTGAATAGAGTCCACGCGGCCTCCCAGGCGTCACGCCAGCCGATCTTCTTGCCTTCGGCCACGCCGCGCGGCCGGTATCCGATGGGCACTTCAACGATTCGCAAGCCCAGCCGGCAAACCTTGGCGGTCACTTCCGCGCACAACTCGAAATGGCGGGCCTGGAGATTCAGGCGGCGCAGCAGGGCCGTGGGCAGGGCCTTGTAACAGGTCGCCTCGTCCGTGAGGCGTTGGCCGTAGAGGAGGAGGACGAGTGTGTTCAGGCCACAGACGGCGATGCGGAACCGGGTCCAGGGCAGCGGGGAACTCGGGTCCAGGTAACGCGAGCCGTACACGACCTGGCACGTCCCCTTGAGGATAGGTTCGACCAGTCGGGGATAGTCGGCGGGGTCGTATTCCAGGTCGGCGTCCTGGATGACGGTGACGGTCCCGCGGGCCTGAGCCAGGGCCGTGCGCACCGCCGCCCCTTTGCCCCGGTTGACCTCGTGGCGCAGGAGGACCAGGCCGGGCACATGGACCCAATCGCGCAGCACGGCGGCGGTCGCGTCCGTGCTGCCGTCGTCCACCACGATGATTTCCTTGTCGGGATAAGGACCGTCGACGACGCGCTGAAGGACCCGGGCAATGGTCCGTTCCTCGTTGTACACGGGGACGATGACAGTCAGCCGGGCCATGCGTCGCCTCGTTTCAGGATTCGCTCCGCGACTTCACCAGGGCTCCGCCACGACCTCCCCTCCGGCGGGAGTGAGAAGGGCGGACACCACGGCCGCATCCGTCCCGTAGGCGATCGACTGCACGGCCCCGTCGGCCAGAACGAACTGAGCGCCGCCGGGGTGCGCCGACCCCCAGTTGTACCGGTAAGAGAAGCCCATGCCAGGGTCGTCACGCACTACGGCCGACCCTTCCCCGGCCAGAAAGCCTTTTCCCCGGTGGGTGCCGCCGGCCCCGCCGACGAAGAACGGCTCGTCCCAGTACCAGGTGCCCGTCTCGTAATTGGCCGGGCTCATCGCCTTTTCGCCGCACAGAAGCGTGTGGGACGTCCCGTCGGTAAACCGGGCGAACGAGAGGCAGTTCGGGCGGTTGGGGACGGCATAAGTGTTGGCCGCGTAGTCGGTCTTGCCCCACGCCCAGCCGCCGCCGTTGTAATCGCCGTACACGTCGTTTTGGGGCAACTGAGCGCGAGGCGCCCTCCGGCTCGGGCAGTGGTAGATCTTGAACGGCTCCGTCCACGCCCGCCTATCGTACATCGCCTGTTGTTCGAGAAACGGCAGCAGCGCGTAGGCCCAACTCCCCGTCTGATCGCGAGGAGTTCGATTCGGCTCGCCGACCCCCAGAACCCAGGCGAACGAGAGGGTCGCGTCCTGGACGGTGACGGTAATCCATGTCCCGTCCACGGCCCGGATCTTCTGCCGATCGTCCCAGCCGCCGTTGCTCGGCAGCACCCCGTGGAGGTCGTGGTGCTGGTGGAACGCGAGGCCGATCTGTTTCAGGTTGTTGGCGCACGCGACCCGCGCCGCCGCCGCCCGCACGCGCTGGACGGCCGCAAGGGTCAGGCCGACGAGAACACCCACGATGGCGATCACGACCAACAATTCGATCAGGGTGAACCCTGCGTGTCCGCGTCTGTCCCGATGCATGAGCCTCTCCGGGGCGAGAGGTCAAGGGAGCACCACGACTTGAAGGCGATACGGCTGGGACGGGTACTGCGGCGAATGGATTTCGAGAACGCCCTTCTCGACCTCGTCCGCGCCGCCGCCCGGCGCCGCGGAGACGGCGACGAGGTGTGCCACGGCCTGCCCGGACGTCTCCGCGCGGGCGGAGACGCCGGGCGCCGCGACCGTGATTTTCTCGATGTCGAAGGGAGTCCTCTGGATCGACCAGAGGCGGACCCGGACTTTCGCCCCCGTCTTCCGCTGCACGGCGACCGACGTCTGGCCGCTCAAACCGGGGTGGTGCCGGAACGACACCTCGACGGGAACCTCCTTGGCGGGAGTCTCCGAGGTGCCGGGCGGACGGACGCGAAGCTCGCCCCGATACGGCCCCTCGACGTCCGCGGGCAGGGCGGCGGTGTCGAGGCGGGCGTGAAATCGATACACGGCTCGTCTCAATCTCGTCGTCGGGTCCACGGTGACGCGCGACTCGGCGAGCCGGCAAGTGAGCGCGGGGAAGGAGGGCTCCAGGGCGAGGGGCGGCGCCTCGGCCTCCTCGTCGCGCAGCCGCAGCCGCACCGCGACGTCGCGCTCCAGCACCGAGCCGCGCGCCGCGTCGGCGAAGCTCAGGTGCGGGGGATCGACGTCGATGGTGGGGTGGACATAGAAGCGGACCTCCAGATCCACGGACGGCAAGGCGGGGTCGGACGTGCCTACCGACAGGAGGGTCGCGAACGCACCCTCGCGGTTGCGCGTCTCGACGGTCACTGTTACATGGACGACGGACCCCGGTCCGACCGAGTCGGGACAATCGACGGAGAGGCAGTTGCACCCCAGCCGCTCCATCCAGAGGCGCACGGGACTCTGCCCGGTGTTCTCGACGGCGAAGCTGTACGTCATACTCGTGCCCGTCTGCACGGACCCGAAATCGTGGAGCCGGGTGGGAAACAACAGGCCGGGCTCGCCCCCGGCGCCAGCGCCCGCCGCGCCGTGCGGAGGCACGCCGGCCCACGCCAGCAGAATCCAGGCGGCAGCGCCGAGGCCGACGAGCGCCGCGGCCAGCAGGAAAATAGTTTTCCGCGTCGCCTTCATGGCTCGATCTCCGTGGTCGCGAGTGATCGCTTACTTGCCTTCCGCCGCGCACGAAACAGAACCAGACCCGCGAGTCCCGCGACTAGCGCGGCGCAAGGGACGACAACGCGAACCGCGGAGGGTAGGATCAACGGGCGCGGGCAGCCGGTGAGAAGGACGGCGTGGCCGGTGAACGACCGCGCGATCTTGTCGCGGGATACGGCGATGGGTTCGGCCCGCAGCGCGGGATCGATCACAAGGAAGTCGTCCCCTTGTCGGCCGATGAGGCCGATAAAGTGGAGTCGCTTCACGCTCTTATCCGACGCGTCAGAACGACCGACAGCGATAATCGCCGGCCCGCCCAGCGCGAGCAACTTGTCCGCGCTACAGGCGACGGGAGTGGGGTCCAACTCCAGGGTCCGACACGCCTGAACGAGATCGCGGAGAGACGTGTAACCGTCTTCCCCGGTGCCGCACAGGGAGACGACTTCGTCCAGGGTGCAGTCGCGGCCCAGATAACAGGCGAAGAAATAGAGGACGCGCGGGCCGCACCACGCGGTCTCCGGCCTTAAAAGCTCGTAAGGCGGCGGGGCCTCGGGCTCCGCCTGGAGCAGCAAACAGGCCAGCAGAGGCGCGAGAGCAGTCATTGGGCCGGCCTCCTCAGAAGACGCGACCTGCGACAGTAGAACCAGACGCCGGCACCGAGGACGACCACGGCGATTGCGGCGACGAACCAGAGCCACGGCCCGCGCGACCGTTCCGGCGGGGGCAGATCGTTCCTGAGTTGAAGAGCCATTTTGTGCAACTGCTCGCCCGCCGACCCGGTGATGTACATTTCGTGGTTGACCTCATCGAGAACATGCGTGCCCGGAGGCGGGTTGATCGTGAAAAGAGACGAGTCGAGAGGCTCGTTGAGACGCATGTTGCTGAAGCGCAATTTGCTCGAATTGACTTCGTAATAGCGGAGCGGCCAATCCTTGAGGCTTGCCCCCTCCTGAACAGTTGAGGTCGGCGTGAAGTGCCGGAATAGGGCCGTCCCGGCGAAGGAGGTTCCGTCACGCAACAGAACAGGGTCGCCCCACTCCACGATAGAGTCTGTCACATAACGCGAATCCTTGGACAGTCCGTCCTCGAGCATTTGAGATTCGAGGCGCAACGGCAAGTAGCCTCTGCCGTCATCGAACCATATCCGATCCCGCCGAATCGGAAGGCGGCCCCCTGAAACGGGCGGATGATTGAGGATCAACAGCGGGAAAGGGGTGGTCCCGCCGGGAAGGGGCTCGCGCGTGCCCTGGGCGGACTTGAGGGGGAGCGTACTCAAGTAGTCGCGCCACGAAACCAATCCCGCCTTTTCGGCCCGCGAACCGAGCTTGACCAGAGGGACGGTGACGGAATCGGGAGACGCGCCCCCGCCGCGCCCGACCTCGAAGCGCCAGGCCAAACTGGCCTCCTTTTCTGAGACTTTAGCAAAGTTAGTGCAGTGACTCAGGCTTGGAGCGCGCCTGATGCAGCGTCGTCAAGGTATGCCGGCGTCTGGGGGCCTGCTGTTCGCGGTGCATGTCCAGCGCCAGACGCTGCTCCAGATGCTCCTT
>JBBROG010000398.1:0-5332 GCA_038229635.1 Gemmatales bacterium | reverse complement strand
CTCCCCCTCACCCCCGGCCCCTCTCCCCCGAGTACGGGGGCGAGGGGAGCATACGGGACCGACTCTGAGCCGCGGGCGGCATGGCGGGGTCACGCGGCGACGCGGTTGCGCCCCTCGCGCTTGGCCTGGAACAGGCGCTCGTCGGCGCGGCGGACCAACTCCGTCGGACTGAGACCTTCCTCGCCGGTCGTCGTGGCGACGCCGAGGCTGATCGTGACCTCGAACGTGCGGTTCTCGTAGCGGAACGGCTCCTTCTCGACGAGCGAACGGATGCGCTCGGCGATGGCGATGGCGCCCTCGCGCGTCGTCTCGGGCAGGACGACGCCGAACTCCTCGCCGCCGTAGCGGGCGAACAGCTCCTCCTTGCGGATGCCGGCACGGACGCGCGTGGCCAACTCGCGCAGCGCGAAGTCGCCGCCCAGGTGGCCCATCTTGTCGTTGACCGCCTTGAAGTGGTCGATGTCGAACAGCAGCAGTGCCAGCGGCCGCTGGTAGCGCTCCGACCGCGCCAGCTCACGGTCGAGGAATTCGAGCAGGTAGCGCTTGTTGTGCGTGTCGGTGAGGGCGTCGATGATCGTCAGGCGATAAATTTCCTCGTGGTACTCGGCCTCGATGTTGCCGCCGGCGAGGAAGCGGTAGATGCAGTTGCCGACGCGCAAATAGTCGCCGTCCTTGAGCTTGTACATGGAGGCGGGCACGTCGTTGACGAAGGTGCCGTTGGTGCTCTGCAGGTCGATGCAGTAGTAGCCGTCGGCGCCGGGCTGGACGCGGGCGTGGCGGCGCGAGACGGAGTTGTCGTTGATGCGGATGTCGGCGTCGTTGCCGCGGCCGATGATGAGCGTGGCGTCGCCGAGCGGGTAACGCATGCCCATGCCGGGGCCGGTGGGGTAAATGTGAACCAGGCACGCCGCCCGCCCGGAGGCGGCCGGCAGCCTGGCCGGGACCGTCACCCAGGTCTCGCTCGCTTTCTCCATGCCCACCTCCCGCGTGCGCAATTCAAGGGGTCCGCAGGGAGTGTAGGACATAAACGGGGCCGGAGTCAAATTCGCCGCTTGCGGCTTCGCAATCGCGAGGCCGCAAGCGGCGCCGCCAGGTCGCTACTTCGACCCCCCGAGCTTGAGCGACTTCACCTCGGGCTCGTTGAGGTCAACGATTTGGGGCTCGTCGGTGATGGCGACGGACTCGTTGCCCGCCCGGTCGCGGACGGTCAGACGAAGATAGACGCGGGGCGGAACGGTCGGCGGCACGCGCCAGACGTGCTCGCCGAGAGGAGCCGTGTGGGGCAGGTTCTTGCCGATCTCCTTCCAGTCGTTGCGGTCCTCGGACCACTCCAAGCTAATCGGCGTCGGCCCCAGGTTCTTGTCGAGGGCCGTCCAGCGCAACACCAGGGAGTCGCGCTTGGCCAGGTCGGGCTCCGGGGCGTACAGCTTGGCCTCGGGCGCCTTGGTGTCGACCTCGATGCGCATCTGCGGCGACGTGCCCGCGACCGGCGGCGCGTTGCCCAGGCCCGCCCCGCTGCGCACCACCATGTAGAAGCCGTAGGAGCCGTCTTCGGGGACCGTGACCGACAGCGAGCGCGTCAGGGTCGTCGGCAGTCCCTTGGCGCCGGGCGCGGCGGACACGCTTACGTTCTCCTCGCCGCCCGACGGCGTCCAGGTGCGGCCGTCGTCGCGCGTCACGAAGAGCTGGACGCTGCCGATGCCCGACGCGCCGAACTTGGCGACCTCGTAGTCGAGCGTGATCTGCCTGGTCCTCGCCCAGGCCAGCTCGGGCAGCGGCTTTTGACCTGGCCGGGCGGTCGCGTCGGCGCCCGACGTACCCGACGCCAGGACCGTCGTCCGCGCGCCGACGCCGTTGAGCAGCGGCTCCTTGGCCTGCGCGGCCGTCATCGCCGCCGCGTCGGTCGACACCTGACGCAGCGGCATCGGCGGCGGCATCGTTCCGGCCGGGCCGCCCGGCGTCCAGGCGGTGTTGTCGCCGATCGGCGACGGACCTCCTGACGGCGCGGCCGGCGTCGGCGTGCCGCCGATGGGTGGCAGCGCCGGCACCCCTGCCGCAGTCGCGCCTGGCGAAGGCGCGGGAGCCGCGGCGGCGGCGCCCGCCACCGGCGCCTCGACCCAACCGCTGCTGTTCGTCGCGAGGTCTTCCATCTTGACGCGCACCGCGACCGGCGTCCCTTCGGTCACGCGCACGCGGGCCGAGTTCGACGCCGGGTCGGCGACTTTCGCCTCGCGCCAGAGTCCGCCCAGCCCGTCGCTGGTGCGGTATTCCAGCTTCAGCGACGCCAGGTCGGGGTGTTCCTCGACGACGTCCCAGCGCACCAGCACGTCGTCGCCCTGGCGCTCCGCCTGGACGACGCGCAGCTGCGGCGCCTTCGTGTCGACGATCACGCGCAAGCCGACGGGCGCCTGGTAGATGTCGGGCGGGTCCTTGCGCTTGTCCTTGCCCTCGACGCCCACCTTGAACTGGTACGATCCGTCCTCGGTGGCGTAGAAGGTGAAGGCGTCGCGTTCGGGCGGCACGGCGCCGACCTGGTCCCAGACGGCGCCGTCCTTGCTCGCCCGGAACAGCTGCACCTGGGCGATCAGGGGCCGGCGCTCCGGGTCGATCTTGATGGGGATCTGGAACGAGCGTTGATTGAGGTGGACCGCGTCGGCCGGTCCGGCGCCCGCGGTCAGCAGCAGGCACGCCAGTACGAAAGTTCCCGAGGCCATCCCCCGCCCCCTCCCCGTTAGCCTGGTCCGCCGGCCCTCGGAGGACCGTCGCGTCCCGAGAATGCGGCGGACGACGCGGCGCCCCCGCCCTGCCCCCCGGCAAGGCGTCGCCCCGCGAAGTCGTCCTGAATAAGTCGCACGAAGGTGCGAGGATATACGGCGGCGACGCCCGCCTGTCAACGGCGAAGTTGCCGGCGCGCGGGTCGGCGCGGTTTTCCCCGCGCAATAATTCCTCGCGTTTGGCGCCCTTGGCGTGTATCATCGGGCTCGCGGGCTCGGCCAGCGTCGGCTCGGGCACGCCCTGACGGGAGGAGATGGCCCCATGGTCACGCTGACACTCACCTTGTCCGAACAGATGTTCCTCTTCGCGGAGTCCGAGGCGGCGGCCCGAGGACTCGGCGGCGCCGGCGATTTCGTGACGTCGCTCCTCACCGACGCCCTCCGGGCGGCGGACGGGACCGCGTTCGAGGCGCGCTTCAACGCCGCCCTCCGCGCCCTCGAGCGCGGCGAGCCGAACCCCCTCGGCCCGGAGGACTGGCACCGCCTCATGCAACGCCGCCTCGGCGGCACGGCCCCCGCGGCGGGTTCGTAAGACCCTCCCCTGCACGATCATCAACTCACCCGGGTCGTCCGCGGCGCCTTCGGGAGCCTCCTCGCGCTGGCCGCCTGCGCGCCGGCGACGGGACACGGGAGCGCCGGCGCAAGGTAACGCGGCGAAGAAGCAGGCCGACCGGCAGCCGGAGCGGTGCGGCCGCGAGGGTTTGCGGCGAAAGACGTGAGTGTGTTAGCTGGTGCCGGGCGCAAGGTTTGTCTGTTATGTGTGCGCCCGGCGGAGGCTAATAACAAGTTCGGGTGCGACACGAAGCTGTAGGTGTAGCTGTGATGCGGTCCATGCACTGACATCACCTGCTGTTCTGCCAGCAGTATCCTACCGGGGCGTGCGTCGCTGGTAACGGCGGGGTGCGAAGCCCCCAGCACAACGTAGCCTCCTCCTTCGGGAGGGCGGTGAAAGCGTGAGCCGACACCGCGACTGCTAGCACCAAGGTGGTTGGGAACCAGGATCGGGTGGTAGGGTCAACCCAGGTGAACCGCTGTTAAACGCCGTTAGTTATGACCAGCCCAAGGTGCTGATAGGCTGGGACCAAAAGGTACGTGGCCAGGTTACGGCACTCCGAACTTGCCGTACGCAGAGGTCGAGCCACCGGCGGAGAGGCGGGACCTAACCCACCCCGGTACACCTGCGGAACGTGGTAAGCCCGTTGCCGTCCTTCCGGTAGGTATTCCGCAAGGGATGCCGATGCGACAGCGGGTAAAGGAGGAGGGAGGAAGCGAAAGCCGCTCTGTAATGGTGCGGATAGAGGTGCAACCGCACCCCACCCGCAAGGGAGCAGACTTCCCTCGGGTCTTGCGGCACGAGAAAGTTCGGCCAACCGCTGGCGGAGGCCAAGCAGATGACAGCAGCGGCAACGCCTGCGGGTGCGGCCTCCCTGGGCAACCAGAAGCGGCTCCGGAGGAGTATCGTGGAGGTGTGCCGGCTTGGTGCGGACACACCGCGTCCCGCGCGGGGCGTTTGCAAGGCTCAAGCTGCATGCGTTGAAAGGCGCCCGTGCAGTTTCTAGGGGAGGGGGTGACGGCAACGCCACCTCCTTACCCGACCCTCTTGGAGACATCGACATGCCGGAAGAATTCGTCCTACGCACGGGATTCACGAACCTGCTCGTGGGGGCCGAGACTTGGGTCGCGGTCGCCTACTTAGCGGGCATGTTCCTGGTGCTTGCGTTCCGCCCGCAGCAGATTGCCGATCCGTCCTCTTTCCGGCGGTCCTACATCTTGTTCGCGCTTTACTTCATCGTGCCGGGCAGCATCAACGCACTCATCTTGCTGACCATGATCGGCAGCAGGGGTCCCGGTGAGATGCAGATGGTGATCTTGCAGCTCTCTGGCATCACCGGGAAAGTGCTGCTGGGGCTCAGCATCATCTTCGCATTAGGGTCGATGATACATAATCGGATCTCGGGTTTCCCATTCGCCAAGCGACCTGAGATCGAATCGGAGCGCTCGGTACCACTCGCCGATGAACTAAAGCGGCTCCGGGAGGAGAACGTCCGGCTTCGTAAGAGGTCGGCAGAAGGGGGCGGCAGGGAGGACGAAGGGATTCACGGAAGTGAGCTTTGATCAGCGGGGAAGATGGTTCGAGAGCTGGATCGGGGCAAGTGGGCCGAACAAGGCGCTGCAGCAGACCGGCCACGCGAATGGCGGCTTCCTGGAGTAGACGTCTCCCCCCGCGTGAGCCGGCCGCTGAGCTGTGTCGTTCGGCGAAGCGGAGGACACTGCGATAGGAAGGCGATTGCGGCTTGTCATTCCGGCCACGTGTTGCTTCCCTAGCAGGGTTGGGCGAACTCGGGCTGACGACGCGCCGAAGGCCGCTTGGGATGCGTGGAGGAGCAGCGATGCAACAACGAAGCCGGCGAGCGAACAGGCACGGCAAACGCACTTCAATTGCTTGAAAACCCAAGGAGTTGTGCCAAGTACCGAATGTTCCTCCCCGCCCGCTTCCGTTTGACTTTCAACGACCCTTTGCTTGGATCGCCCCGCAACAAGGACAAGGCCAACCGGTT
>JBBROG010000397.1:0-5351 GCA_038229635.1 Gemmatales bacterium | reverse complement strand
CAACCCCTCTCCCCTGATACACAAACCCGGTAAGACTGTCCGGTTCGTGGCCGCTCGAAGCTGAAGTCGGGCTGAGGGTTATGACCGGGCAAATCGGACAGTCTTACCGGGTTTGTGTATGAGTACAGGGGCGAGGGGCTTCCGGGACCGCCTCTAATCGGGCCGCGCCTCGTCGCCCGGCGGCAACAGCGCCGTGTCCAGCCAGTAGCGCTGGATGGTCCGCAGCACCTCGACGAAGCGGGCGAAATCCTGCGGCTTTTCAATATAGGTGTTGGCCCCGGCGGCGTACACGTCGCGGACGTCCTCCGGGTTGCTCGACGTGGTCAGGACGACGACGGGGACCGCGCCGAGGTGAGGCGTGGCGCGGATGTGCCGCAGCACCTCGTGGCCGGTGAGGCGCGGCAGGTTGAGGTCGAGGAGGATCAGGTCGGGGACGCGCCAGGCGGCGTCCGCGGCGTAAGGCCCCTGGCGGCGCAGGTAGTCGACGGCTTCCTGGCCGTCGCGCACCACGATCAGGTCGACCGGGACGGCGCTCTCGCGCAAGGCGCGGCGCGTAATTTGGATGTCGGCCGGGCTGTCTTCTACAAGAAGGATCGCACGAAGGCTATTCATGGCACCGGGGGTTAGGCTGCGTCGGGGGCCGGGCGGCGGCCAGCGCTTCCCAAAGGGGCGCGCCGGCCTCGCTCCCGAGCAGGCACCAGAGTCGGTCCGTCAGGGCGCGGGCGAACGTCGCCAGCTCTCCCGGCCGGGCCGAACGAAGGATCGCGTCGCCGTCCAGCGTCAGCCCGTCGGGCAGCAGCCAGGCGTCCGGCGCTTCGGCGTCCCGCCTGGCGCGGCCGACGACGAAGCGCAGCACTTCCGGCCCGAGCTGACGCGCGAGGGGATGGCGCAAAACGCGGTTCACGGACGCCACCAGGGCAGGCGACGGCGGGAGGGAATGTCCTGCCCCCGTCCATCCTAGTGACAACGGGCTGACACGGCCATCCGCCCCCAGGCAGTCGCGCAGCCGGCTGAGCCAGGCGTCCGGCGACGTCAGCAATTCCTTGGAGACGACGTAGTCCGCCCCCGCCTCCAGGCCGGCGAGGACGTCCTCGGGGCGGTCCCAGTGCGTGAACAGGGCCACTCGCAGCCCGGCGAGGTCCGGCGTCGCCCGCACCCGGCGGCACAGTTCCTCGCCGCGCGCGCCGGGCAGGTTGAGGTCGAGGAGGACCAGGTCGGGGCGCCGCTCCCGGAGGAGGTTCCAGGCGCCGGCGACGTCGGCGCGGCACAGCACCTCCTGGCCTTCCCGCCGCCCGAGCCGCTGGACGATCCAGGTGATGTCCGGCGAGTCCTCCACCAGCAGCAGACACGTCATGAGATTCCCCCCTCCGACGTGACCTGGGCGCCCGGAGGGTTCGTGCCGTTCTCCGCCGCGGGCTCCGGCGCGAAGGCGGGGGCGCGCCGCGCCGCGGCGGCCGAGCGCGGCAGCGTCAGGCGGAACGTGGCGCCGCGCCCCGGTTCCGACTCGACCCAGATGCGGCCGCCGTGCGCCTCGACGATCTTCTTGCAGATGGCCAGGCCGGCGCCGTTGCCCTCGTACTCCTCGCGCCGGTGCAGGCGCCGGAACAGCCGGAAAATCTGCCCGTGGTAGCGCGGCTCGATACCGATGCCGTTGTCGCGCACGAAGACCGTCACGTCCCCGCGCGCGCCGCCGGCGTCGGCCGCGGCGCCGACGACCACCTCGGGCCGCTCGCTCTGGTTGTATTTCAGTCCGTTGACGACCAGGTTCGTCAGCAGTTGCACGAGGCGCTCCCGGTCGCCGAAGACGCGCGGCAGCGGCCCCTCGACGCGGACGCTGGCGCCGCGCCGCCGGACGAGGTCGCTCAGGTCGGCGAGGACGGTGTCGACGGCCTCGCCCAGGTCGAAGGTGCGCGGCGTGTTGATGATCTTGCCGGCGCGGCTCAGCGCCAGCAGGTCGTCGATGAGGCAGCCGAGGCGGCGGCTCGCCTCGACGAGGTGGTTGATGTGCCCGCGCCCGTCCGCGCCCAACGCCTCGCCGCAGTCTTGCCGGAGGAACGCGCTGAAGGCTTCGAGGGTGCGCAGCGGCTCCTTGAGGTCGTGCGAGACGACATAAGTGAACTCTTCCAACTCCTGGTTGATGCGGCGCAGCCGCTCGTTGGCCGCCTGCACCTCGCGGGCCTGCGCGCGCAGGGCGTCCGCCAGCCGGTTGCGCTCGGTGACGTCCTGGGCGGCGCTGCGGGAGCGGACGAAGCGCCCCGCCTCGTCGAGGAGGGGCGTCGTGCGGACCCACACGTCGATGACGCTGCCGTCCTTCTTGACCCAGCGCGTCTCGACCTCGCCGGCGCGCTGGAAGACGCCGGGGTCCTGGCCGTGGCGCGGGAGGCCCTCGGGCGTCAGCAGGAGCGTGTAGGGCCGGCCGTGCAGCTCCTCGCGGCCGTAGCCGAGGAAGCCGAGCATGGTGTCGTTGCAGGCGGAGAAGTGGCCGCGCGGGTCGACGCTGAAGTAGAGGACCGGCGCCTTGTGATAGAGGTCGCGGTAGCTCTCCTTGAGGCGCTGCAGGCCGGCGTTGCTCTGGACGAGCAGGGCGTTGGCGCGGGCGAGTTTGGCGCTTTGCAGGCGCACCTCGCGCTCGGCGCGGACGCGGTCGGTGACGTCGGTGAAGTGGCAGCGCAGGTGCAGCGGGGCGGCCTGCTCGGTGTAGCGGGCGTGCAAGTCCATCTGCAGGTGTCGCTCCTCGCCGCCGGGGAGGGTGACGCGGAAGGTGATGTCGTGCCCCTCGCCCTCGCGCAGGGCCTCCTGCGCCGCGCCGACGACGCCGGGCACGTCGGCGGCCGGAATCGATTCGAGGAAGGAGCGGCCGTTCAGCTCGGCCAGGCCGCGGCCGAGGAGGCGCTGGAGCGACGTGGTGGCGCTCAGCCAGTGCAGGGAGGGGGTCAGGCGGGCGATCAGGCGGCCGGAGCGCAGGAAGCCGCCGGGGTGGATGAACGAATGGCTGTGGCCCTTCTCGCCGTCCTGCCGCGCGTCCAGGCCGCGCAGCCGCGCCAGCGCCTCCTGCGACTTGACGACGGTGTCGAGGGCGTGGCGGTAGGAAAGGCCGAGGGCCTCGATCTCTCCCGCCAAGGGCGTCCCTCCGCCCTCCGCGTCGGCCGGCCGGCCCGGCACCCGCGGGGACGAGATGTCGCGGAAGGCGGCGGCGCGGCGGCGCAGGTCGTCGAGGAGGCGCCGGTCGTGGCGCCGCGTCAGCCCGACCGCGGCCGCCGCCACGCCCGCCAGCAACGCGCCGCCGACGGCGAACGAGTCGACGGGAAAGGCGGCGTCGGCCCGCAGCGCCAAAGAGAGAGCAAACACCCCTCCCGCAAGGAGCACGACCGCGCCGACCAGGAGCCCCGTCCGCAACATCCTGACGCCTCACTCGCCCCAAGACCGTGGAAACCCCGATGATAGCACGGAATCGCGTCGATTGCACGCGGGACCGGCGAGTGGGTGGCGCGTTCCGGGGGTGCGCTGCGCGACCCCCGGCTGTGGGATGCAACCCCTGCGGGGTAGGGCCGGCGGTTCTTTACCGCGAAGCGGTTACATCACAAAGCCGGGGGTCGCGCAGCGCACCCCCGGATCAACCGCGCTCGCCCCCTCCCCGTTGCCGTCACGCCGGACAACCGTTACGCTACGAGAACGAACCCGGAGGGCCACCGTATGGAACCGAGCACGCCCGCGACGGCCAAGGAACACTTCGACCGCGGCGCCGCCCACGTCACGGCCGGCGAGTACGACCAGGGCATCGTCTGCCTGACCGAGGCTCTGCGACTCGACCCCGAGATGGCCGACGCTTTCCTCTACCGCGGCCGCTGCCACGACCGCAAGGCGGAGCACGAGCGCGCCATCGCCGACTTTACCGAGTACATTCGGCTCAAGCCCGACCTCGCGCTCGGCTACCACTTCCGCGGCGTCAGCCACGCCAAGCGCGAGAAGTTCGACGAGGCGATGGTCGACTACGACCGGGCGCTCGAGCGCGAGCCGAACAACGCCGGCTGCCTCAACAACCGGGCGGCCGCCTTCATGCAGCTCGGGGACGAGAAGCGCGCCGAGGCCGACATCGAGGCGGCGGTGCGCGCGGACCCCGCGGCCCCGATGAGCTACGTCAACCGCGGCAACATGTACAAGTCGCGCGACGACATGGACAAGGCCCTTGCCGACTACGACAAGGCCCTGGACGTCGAGGCGGATTACCCGCAAGCGCTGCTGTCGCGCGCCATCGCCCACCACACGAAGGGCGACCTGGACAGGTCGTTGGCCGACTACGACCGCCTGGTCGAGAAGTACCCAGAGGCGTTCGCGGGCTGGATCCAGCGCGGCAACCTGCACGTCGCCCGGGAGGACCTCGCCAAGGCGCTCGCCGACTTCGACGAGGCGGTCCGCCTCAGCCCGCGCTCGCCCGAGTGCTACTACCAGCGCGGCAAACTCCTCGTGCAGCTGCGGGAGATGGAGCGCGCCGAGCAGGACCTGTCGGCGGCGCTGCGCTACGACCCGTTCCTCGCCGACGCCTACATGCTGCGGGCGATGGTCTTCCACCACAAGAACGACTACCCGCGGGCGCTGGGCGACCTCAACTCGCGCATCCGCCTGTCCCCGCCGGACGCGATGGCCTTCTTCATCCGCGGCATGATCCGCGGCGAGAAGGACAGCCACGATCAGGCCATCGCCGACTTGACGAGTTCGATTCGTCTCAATCCGGAGCACGCGCCGACGTTCTGCGGCCGCGGCATCAGCTACCAGATGAAGAAGGAACACGCCAAGGCGCTGGCCGACTTCAAGGAGGCGATCCGCCTGGCGCCCGACGACGCCAACCCCTACTACAGCCGCGGCAAGCTGTACCAGGACACCGGCTCGTACCGCGCCGCCGTGGCCGACTACGAGAAGACGGTCCAGCTCGGCCCCGACCAGGCGCGCTTCTACAACCAGTGCGCCTGGCTGCTGGCGACGTGCCCCAAGGACGAGTTCCGTAACGGGCCGAGGGCGGTCGAGTACGCGACCAAGGCGTGCGAGCTGGACGGCTGGAAGGACGGCAACCAGATCGACACCTTGGCGGCGGCGCTGGCCGAGTGCGGCCGCTTCGCCGAGGCCGCGGAGCGCGCGCGCGAGGCCGTCCCCAAGGCGCCGAAGGAATTGATGGAGGCGATCAAGGGGCACGTCAAGCTGTTCGAGTCCGGCAAGACGATCCGCCTCGACCCGCCGCCGCCGCCGCCGCCGCCCAAGGGCGGCTCCGGCAAGGGGAAGAAGAAGCGGCGCTGAGAGTCCATGTCCGGGGGGGCACGAGTACGCGACTCGCGGCGTGGTTGATCCGGGGGTGCGCT
>JBBROG010000396.1:0-5397 GCA_038229635.1 Gemmatales bacterium | reverse complement strand
CCGCGTGGGCAATTCCGGCAAATTGCGTGGCTGACGCCGGTTCTCCTTGCTATCGTGGGGAGTTGTCGGGGCTCCTTCCTTCGGACGATTCCTCCCCCGCGGCCCCGGCGCACCACCCGATGAGGTTGCACCGTGAGCCTGCTGGTGAATCATCCGCCCTCGCTGGCGCTTCGGGCGGACGACATCTTGGAGAAGGTATTCTTTCGCGATCTCTAAGAAGGCAGGACGGCCGTTGTCCCCGTCATCCCTCGGGCCGGTAGTCGCGTGGGTTTGGCTCGCGGCCGGACGACATTTTCCCCCCACGAGAGCAGCGGCCTGGCGAAAACGCAAGGCGAGAGGGTCGGTCGCGGGGGTGTCACGAACCGCTGTGTCGCCGTGACACCCCATGACACCCGCGCCCGGGACGCCGGGCCGCTGCGTCGCTTTACGCCGACGACGCGGACGTCGGGCTGGACGCGAACGATTCGGCGGCCAACTCCACGACGGCCCCCGCCTCGTCGATGAGTTCCTGCGCCTGAGCCGTGAGGAGGGCGCCGTGGCGCGGCGTCTTCTCAGCCTGACGCAGGCACCAGTCGGCGACCGCCAGATGGTCGTGGACGATGCTCAGGACGCGGCGCCCCGACGCCGACCGGACCGGAGTTGGAGGTGCTGTCTGTCCTGTGGGACGTGAAGGAGGGCGAGGCTCTCAAGTTGAGCGAGGTCCACCGCCGCCTGAGCGAACGCCGCGCCCACTACGGCGAACCGGCGCCGGCGCTGACCAGCGTCAGTTCGACGCTGCGTGCCGCCGTCGCGCGCGGGCTGTTGACCGAGATGCGGCTGATCGGCGGCACGCCGGTCGAGGTGTCGCGCGGCGGCCGAGCCATGCTCCACGCCACGCGCTCGCCGCACACCGCCTACGTCGCCGCCCACGCGCCCGGCGCCGTGCTGCTGCCGGTGTTCCGCACCCTGACCGAGGCGTACCCGCCGGCGCTGCGCTCCCAGGCTCTGCTCGACATGGCCCGCGCCCTGGACCTGCCCGAGGACGTCCGCCACAAGATCGAGAAACTCATTCCATGACAGGAGGTGAAGCCATGAACCACCTACTCCGCGAACTGGAGGCCGCCGGGGCCGAGTTTCCGCAGACGGGTAACCTGGGGCGATACGCCGACCGGACCCTGCTGGCTTTTCTCCGCTTCCCGGTAACGCCCGAACAACGCCAGGAACTGGTGCGGACGTTGCCCGGGATCTTCGAGCAGATCCTACCCGCGATCAAGGTGGCGGAGGAGAAGAGTTATGTGCTGACGGTCATCGGCGACCGCCTGAGACTGCTGGGATTTCTCCAGGAGGCGCTGGACTACCTGGGCCGTGCCGCGGAGGCGGCGGAGACGCTCGACTCCGCGCTGACACGCTGCAACGCCTTCCGCTCCTACGGCAACCTGCTGTCGAACACGGGCCGATACCCGGAGGCGGCGGAGTACCTGCGCCGGGCCGCGGAGGCGGCGGAGACGCTCGACGACGCGCTGACACGCTGCAACGCCGCGCGCTCGCTGGCTCACTCGTCCTATCGACAGAAGAACTTCAAGGAGGCCCTGCCCCACTTCGTCAAGAGTCAGCGCGCCCTGCACCAGACCCTTCGCGACAACCGCTGGCCCCAGGGTGTCGGTGCCATCGTCAGCATGTACGCCGATGTGTTTCACATGGGCCTGTGGACGGCCGATCGTGTTTACGAGGAGACTCAAGACGAATTGGCCCTCTGGCACGGCCTGGGGTTTGCCGACGGCATCCGCTGCGTCCTCATTCGCGAAGGGTTGCGCCAGCACGCCGCGCGGCCGTCCGCGTCCGCCGCGGCCGCCCCGTGGCGGCCGGGGCCGGAGCGTTTTCGCGAGCTGTTCCACGAGGGGGCCGCGGCCGGGCCGGCCGTCGGCGCCCTGCGCGGCCTGCGCCGGCTGGAGGAGATCCGCCCGGCCGACTACACCATCCGCGAGCGCTCCGGCGTCGCCGACCCCGACAAGGACGCCTTCTGCCCGCCCATCGCGCGCGAAGAACTCGACCGGCTTCTCCCCGACGACGACACCGTCCTCGTGCTGTTCCACTTCGTCGACGACGACCTGTACGGCCTGCCGATTCGTCGAGGCGAGGACAGGAAGCCGCGCTTGATTCACGGAGCGGACGGGTTCCTCTTCCTGACGGGAGTGCGTCCCCGGCTCGAACAACTCGTCAAGGATCTGCGCAACGTGCTGGCCGTGGTGATCGACCCCGACATCGGCTGGTATCGACTGGACGCCGCGGAGTTGCGGAAGAACTTGCGTCAGGAAACCGTACGGGGCGGGCACGACACGGCGGCGATCTTCGAGGAACTCGGCGCGATAATGGCCTGGTCCGCGTTGCTCGAAGCGATCGAGCCGGACCCGGCGCGGCGGCGGAACTTGCACCTGGTCCTGCTGCCCGACGGCCCACTGTTTCAACTGCCGCTGCACGCCGCCCGCGTCGAGGGCCGGCCGCTGGTCGATTGCGTCGGCAGCCTCCGCTACGGCCTGTCGCTGCGCACGCTGGCGATCCAGGAGGGCATCGAACGCAGCCGGAAGGCGCGGGAAGAGGGCGAGCGGACGTTGCGCGGCGTCGCCTTCGTCAACCCCGCCGGCGGCGACTACGACCGCCTGCACTCGGCCGTGGACGAGGTTGCTCACCTGGTCAACGGCAGCCCGCCAGAGAGTTGGCGCCTCTTCGGCGAGCGCGGCGCGGCGGACTTGTTGGCCGTGCGCGCCAACCTGCGCCGCCACCACCCGACGCCCAACCTGCTCTGGTCGGTCTGCCACGGCGGGACGACCACCGACACCATTGACGGCGACGACGGCCCTACGGTGGTCGTCAACCCGTCGCTGCTGCTGCGCGACGGCCCGGTCAGCACGACGCGGATGGTCGCCGAAGGGTACGACCTCAAGCCGGTGCTGGAGTGGCACAACTCCTGTTGTCTGCTGGGCCGCATCGAGGAGCGGGAGCGGACGCACCAGGTCGAAGGGTACATCGCGGCGCTGACCTTGCTCGGCTGCCGCCGCGTGTCGAGCGCGTCCTGGGAACTGTCGGACGTGGCGGCGGCGGAGTTCGCCAGGCACAAGCTGAAGGCGCTGTGCGACCACGTCTTCCGTCCCGGCCCGCGCAGCCCGCACGCCTTCGCCCTGGCCCACCGCGACGCCATCGCCGCCTTCCGCGCGGCCGACGACAGGCGCTACGACCACGAATACTTCTGGGCGCCGTACCTGCTCTACGGGCTGGGGTGAGCGTGCCACAACAGGGCGGAAATGCCGCCTGCTGGACTGGGGCGATCTCGGAGAGTAGGTGCATGACGGGCGTGTTTCGTCGCTACCCGGTGAGATGCCCGACTTTGCGCGGCCGCCTCATGACCAGAACGACCGAGCCGTAAACTATCCCCGTGAGATCATGGAGAGAGTGTTCGATGTCTTCCCGCGGCCCCAACTTGCTGGTCCAGCGCCCGTTCGGCAGTTGGCGAGACGCATGTTTCGGGACGTCGGCCAGTGCGAAAAGAGCGATCTTCTCGCACCCCTCTTCGAGCCGTTCGTCGTCGCAGACCTGGTAGCCGAGGGTGGCGAAGGCGTCGCGGAATGCCGCCACGGTCTCCTCGCGGGCAACGCCGGCGGGCCAGGCGTCCTCTTGGTCCGGGTCGGGCCACCACCAGTTGCGGTCGTCCCCGGCGGCCCACGCGATGCAGTTGTACCTGTCATCCCTCGGGCTGGTGATCGCATGGGTTTGGCCCCGCAGCGCCGGAAAGACCTCCTCCAGACTCGGCTCTACCATTCGTAGCCCTGCTCCTTGCCCCAGCGCAACCAGGCTTCGGCCGCCTTGGCAATGTCCCCTCGATCCTGAGGAGGCACCGGATCGACTCCCGTAATCCGCCGCAAGGCTCGGTGCCAATGGCCCGTGCGCTTCTCTAACCCCCGCAACAGGAGCGGGATGACGGCAGGTCCCATTTCGACGATTTCCCGGAAGGCGGGGTGATTCGTCAAGTCACTGCTGGAAGACACATAGGCCGTTTCCTGGAGCCAATGGCCGGCCAGGCGCTGGAAGCGTTGTTCGAGAGTTTCGGCCGGCTCCATGACCGGCGCCGGCGCTGCGGGTATCGCGGACATGGCCGATCCCTCCGTCGAACGGGCGGTGCCTTTCGGGCCGACGACTCACATCTCTCCCGAGCATACCAAGGACCTTCGCCCTACGCGATGCCCGTCGCACCGATTCTCTTGGAGTCGGCGGGCGGCGGTGCGCTCGGGGTTGGGATCGGCACTCCGCCCGCGCGGCCGGCGAAAGAGTGCCCTACCAACGTCCCGTCGCCGCGCGGGCGGTCTTCGGGTAGAGTGAATTCGTCGGAGCCATCCAGGACGTCCTCTTCGAGGGTTACTCCCATGCTGGGGCAACCAGATCCGATTTACCCGGTGAGCCGCTCGGGCGCGATCATGAGTGGCGATCAAGTGGAGTTTAAAAGAATCGGCTTTGTCTCATTCTGGGCGGGCACGTTCGCGTCGGTCGAGGAAGCGGAGGCATACTTCGGAATCCCCGATGAGGTTGGCGTCTACTTGCCTCCCGAGGCGTTCGCCCGCGACTTCGGCCTGGGTCACTTTCCGCCCGAGACTTTGGAAGTGAACTTTGAACAGGTTTCGCCTCGTCCGCTCCGTGAACTGCTCCGCGATGCCACATTTTCCGCCTCGTTCCTCGATCAAGCTCTTGAGGCGACGACCCGACTCGGGATCCATGAGGCTCAGGGGATCGCCCTCCTGTTTGACTTCGATTACCGGCTCAACCCGTCGCGGCTCGACTCGGCCGGTCCCCTGCGGTTCGTCGGAGCCTTTCCGTTCGTCCGCATCGGGCCGGGTGCGAATCTTCAGCCTATTTATGAGGTCGCTCAAGAGATGGGCTGCCCGACCGGAACGGTCCTGTTCGTCCTCGGCGTGTTGTCGGACGCCCGTAAGAAGCGCCAGCGGGAGCGAGGAGACAATGCAGGGTCCATGACGGCGAGTGAGTATTGTGAGTACCTCCTCCGCTGTCGCGGCGACGACACCCTGGCCGTCCTCCGAGAACTCGGCCTGCAGCGTAGCGAAGACGTTGGCCGCGTCGTGTTCGCCCTTATCGAGAAGGGCGTGATCCGTCGGCAGGAGTCTGATGCGGAGTCCGACTTCGCAGGTCTGTTCGTCTTAGATTGACTCTCGCCGGAGAAGGACTGAGCCCGACACAACACCCGACCGCTTGCAACGAGTCCGTCTATGCCGGTCCCGCGACGCCGGCCGCGTGGGCAATTCCGGCAAATTGCGTGGCTGACGCCGGTTCTCCTTGCTATCGTGGGGAGTTGTCGGGGCTCCTTCCTTCGGACGATTCCTCCCCCGCGGCCCCGGCGCACCACCCGATGAGGTT
>JBBROG010000395.1:0-5403 GCA_038229635.1 Gemmatales bacterium | reverse complement strand
GCCGCGGCGTCTCTCGTCTTGCGTCTCGTGTGTCCCTGCGCCTCGTCACCCCCCGCCCCCCCCTCCCCCCGCGCGCGCGGCGGCGGGCGCGGGCGGGGCCCGCCCCCCCCCCCCCCCCCCCCCAACCCGCTTGAGGCTTACCCCCTCACCCCCAACCCCTCTCCCCAAAGGGGAGAGGGGAGCGTGTTTGATGAGGGCACTCCCATGACCACCCCCGACGGCGGCGAGCCTCGCCCCCGCATGCGGCCGCGCCGCGAGGAAGTGTCGCGCCTCTTCGAGGCGCTGGAGCGGCGCGAGCCCGAGCAGGCCAAGATCCTCGTCAACGCCCTCGGCCTGCGGCTCGTGCTGATCCCGGCGGGCGCGTTCACGATGGGCTCGCCGCCCGACGAGCCGGGCCGCCGCGCGAACGAAGGCCCGCCCCGCCTCGTCGACCTGACGCGGCCGTTCTACCTCGGCGCCGCCCCGGTGACGCAGCAGCAGTACAAGCAGGTGATGGGCACGAACCCGTCGCGCTTCAACGAGGCCGGCGGCGGCGGGCCGGAGTTCCCCGTCGAGCGCGTCTCCTGGGACGACGCCGTCCTCTTCTGCCGCCGCCTATCGGAGCTGCCGGCGGAGCGCGCGGCGGGCCGCGTCTACCGCCTGCCGACCGAGGCCGAGTGGGAGTACGCCTGCCGCGCCGGCACGGCGACGGCCTTCGCTTACGGCGCCGCCCTGGCGTCGATGCAGGCCAATTTCGACGGCAATTATCCTTACGGCGGCGCGCCGAAGGACCGGGCGCTCGGCAAGACGAGCAAGGTCGGCTCCTACGCGGCCAACAACTTCGGCCTGTCGGACGCGCACGGCAACGTCTGGGAGTGGTGCGCCGACTGGTACGGCGAGCGCTCTTACGCCCAAAGCCCGCCGCGCGACCCGACCGGGCCGGCGGAGGGCCAATTCCGCGTGGCGCGCGGCGGCTGCTGGCGCAACCAAGCGGCGACCTGCCGCGCCGCCTACCGCAACGCCCTGGTGCCGAACAACCGCGACCCGTACACCGGCTTCCGCGTCGCCGCCGACGTCGCCCGCGGGACGTGACGCGGTGTACAATCGAGGGAGGTGGTGAGCCGCTCGCGGCCTCGCGTTCGCCGCGCCCGTAAGGAGACCCCCTTGCCATGCCCCGCATCCTGCTCGTCGAAGACAACGAGATGAACCGCGACATGCTGTCGCGCCGCCTCCAGAAGAAGGGATACGAGATCGTCCTTGCCGTCGACGGCCCGGAGGGCGTCGCCAAGGCGGGGACCGAGGCGCCCGACCTGATCCTCATGGACCTCAGCTTGCCCGTGTTCGACGGCCTGGAGGCGACGCGCCGCCTCAAGGCCGACGCGGCGACGGAGCGGCTGCCGATCATCGCCCTCACGGCCCACGCGATGGACGGCGACCGCGCCCGCTGCCTCGAGGCCGGCTGCGACGACTACGACACCAAGCCCATCGAACTGCCGCGGCTGCTGGAGAAGATCGAAACCCTCCTCGGAAAGCGGGCGTCCTCATGAGCGACGAATCCCCCGACACCCCGCCGCGCTCGCCGCCGGCGCGGGAGGTCTTCGCCTACTTCCGCCACGAGCTGCGCACGCCGGTCAACGCCGTCATCGGCTACAGCGAGATGCTCCTCGAGGACGCCGCGGAGAGTCCCGCCCTACGCGCGCCGCTCGAACGGATCCGCGGCCTCGGCAAGCGCCTGCTCGGCGCGATCAACGAACAACTCGCCCCCGCCCGGTCCGAGGGCGCGGACGCGGCCCGCCTGGAGGAGGTCGCCGACGACGTCCGCGCGGCGCTGCGCCCGCCGGTCCTCGACGTGCTGGCCTGCTGCGAGGAGTTGCGCGCCGGCGGGGAGGCCGACGCCGTCGCCGACGACGTCGACCGCATCCGCACGGCGGGGCAAAACCTGCTCGCCCTCCTCGGCAGTCTCCGCCTGTCGCCGGGGGGGGAAGGCGCCCCGCGCGTCTTCGACGTCGAGCCGGGGGAGGCCGAGTTCTTGCCCGAAGCCCCCGCGACGCCGGCGGCGAGCGGCCACGTCCTCGTCGTCGACGACGACCGCTTCAACCGCGACCTGCTGGCGCGCGGGCTGTTTCGCCAGGGACACCACTTCGGGCTCGCGGCCTCCGGCACGCAAGCGCTGGAGATGCTAAAGTCGAAGGCGTTCGACCTCGTGCTGCTCGACGTCATGATGCCGGGCCTGAGCGGCATCGAGGTGCTGGCGCGGCTCAAGGCCGACCCGGAGCTGCGCGAGCTGCCGGTCATCATGATCTCGGCGCTCGACGAGATGGACGGCGTGGTCCGCTGCATCGAGATGGGAGCCGTCGACTACCTCCCCAAGCCGTTCAACCCGATCCTGCTCAAGGCGCGGGTCGGGGCGTCGCTGGAGAAGAAGCGGCTGCGCGACCGCGAACTGGAGTACCTGCGCCAGGTGGCGACGTTGACCGCCGCCGCCGCCGCGCTGGAGGCGGCGGCGTTCGCGCCGGAGAGTCTGACGGAGGTGACGGCGCGCGGTGACGAACTGGGGACGCTGGCGCGCGTCTTCGAGCGCATGGCTCGCGAGGTCCAGGCCCGCGAGGACAAGCTCAAAAAGGAAGTGCAGGCGTTGCGCGTCGAGATCGACGAGGCGCGCAAGGCGCGGCAGGTGGACGAGATCACGCAGACCGATTACTTCCAGCAGCTGCGCCAGAAGGCCCAGACGCTCCGCGAGCGCCGCGACAAGCGCGAGACGCCGGCGTAGGTCGCCTTGTCTCCCCTCTCCCCGAAGGGGAGAGGGGAGGAGACTGTCGAGGTCGTAAACCGGATGCCGAAGATCGTGTCAATCCACTCCTTCCGCGGGGGGACCGGCAAGTCGAACATGACCGCCAACCTGGCGGCGACGATCGCCTCGCAGGGCCAGCGCGTCGGCGTGGTCGACACCGACATCCAGTCGCCAGGCATCCACGTCCTCTTCGGCCTCGACGAGGGCAAAATCAACCGCGCCCTCAACGACTACCTCTGGGGCCAGTGCGAGATCAGCGACACCGCCTACGACGTGACGCCGCCCGCCGTCGCCGCGGCCCGAGGGCGGATCTTCCTCATCCCGTCGAGCATCAAGGCCGGCGAGATCGCTCGCGTCCTCCGCGAGGGCTACGACGTCGGCATGCTCAGCGACGGCTTCCAGGACCTCATTTCCCACCTCAACCTCGACTACCTGCTCATCGACACCCACCCCGGTCTCAACGAGGAGACGCTGCTGTCTCTGGCGATCTCCGACGTCTTCGTTTTGATCCTGCGCCCCGACCGCCAGGACTTTCAGGGGACGGCGGTGACGGTGGAGGTGGCGCGCAAGCTGAACGTGCAGCGGATGCTGCTGGTGGTCAACAAGGCGCTGCGCTCGATGGACCTGCCCCGCTTGCGCTACGAGGTGGAGACGGCGTACAAGGCGCCGGTGGCGGCGGTGTTTCTCCTGAGCGAGGACGTCATGCAGCTCGCCAGCGGCGGCGTCTTCTGCCTGCTCAACCCGCACCACCCGTGGACGGCCGAGATAAAGAACCTGGCGCGTCAGGTGATGGCCTGAAAGTGTTCCGGGGGTGCGCGAGTACGCGACCCCCGGCTGTGGGATACAACCCCTTCGGGGTAAAATGCCCCACTCCCTACCCCGAAGGGGTTACATAGCCCAGCCGGGGGTCGCGTACTCGCGCACCCCCGGCTCTCTCACCACCGAAATTCCATCCCAAAACTCACTCCCTGCGCCCAGAAGTCGGTGTCGCGCAGCGTCGGCGCCGGCCGCGCCAGGCCGGTCGGCCGCACCCCGCTCTGGAAGTTGGGGATGTTCGTCACGTCGACGACGCGGTCGATCTGGTCGCCGGGCCGCACGACGCTGCTGAGGTACAGGAAGTTGTAGCCGACCGTCAGGCGCCAC
Source organism: Gemmatales bacterium (assembly GCA_038229635.1). Lineage (GTDB taxonomy): Bacteria > Planctomycetota > Planctomycetia > Gemmatales > Gemmataceae > DATFNV01. The sequence goes on along the minus strand of JBBROG010000395.1, from coordinate 1,490 downwards.
CAGTCGGTGACGTCGTAGCCGAGCGTGGCGCCGAATTCCGGGACGACGGAGAAGCGGTCGCGCGTGAACCGACCGCTGTTCGTGGACAGGGCGAGGGCGCCGCCGTTGGCCACGGATATCGTCCCGTTGGGGAACTGCAACAGCTGATTGCCGCCGATGCTGACGGTCTGGTGCGTGCTGCCCAGCCCCAGCTTGCCGCGCATGTCGATCGACCACGGCCCGCGGCGCAGTTCGTAGTCGAGGCCGAGTTGACCGCCCCAGAACTCGTTGCGCGTGTCGAAGCGATCCGAGACGGTAATCCGCGTCCCCGGCGGCACGGACGTCGCGTTGGTCGCCGTAATGAACTCCGTGATGTGGAGTCCTTCTTTCAATTCGAGATAGCGGAAGCCGGCGAGCAGGTCGAGGCGCCCGGAACAGCCGCAACAGAGGTTCCCGCGCAGGTTGGCCTCCGCGCCCCAGAGACGGCTCGGCGCCTCGACCTTGAGCGTGCCCGCGGCGAGGCCGGGGGCGCCGACCACCTCGGTGAATTCCTGCCCCAGATTCAGGTTGAAGAACGGCCGCGCCAGCACCCCCAGCGGCGGCGAACTCGCCAGGAAATTGACCGAGCGCTCGCCGAGGAAGAAGGCACTCCCCTCGACGCCGAAGGTCCGCTCCTCGTCGCACCACGCGGCGGCGGTGAAGCGCCCCCCGGACTGGACGTCGCGGTCGAGGGTGCCGCCGCCGAACAGCACCGTCGTGCCCGGCTGGCCGAGGATACCCGCCGACGAGGCGGGACCCGTCGTCGCCAGGACGGGAACACGGTCGTTCTTGATCCCCCACAGCAGGTATTCGGCGCCGAAGGAGAAAGAGCACGATTTCAGCCCGACGACGTGCGCGACCTTGAGCCCGCCGTCCACCGGCTCGGAGCCGACGTGCTCGACGTCGGGGAGCCCTTCGCAGGGGAGGGGGTTGGCGTAGGGGTCGGCCGCGTAGGAACCCCAGACGTCCGGGCCGCCGTCGGCCGGCAGCGGGCGCGGCGCGGGCGTGTAGGGGGTGGGCGGCGGCGCGTCGAAGGCGCCCTTGGCGTCTTTCGACTTTTTGGCGTCCTTGTCATCCTTTTTGGCGTCGCCGGCCTTCGGGTCGTCGCCGCGGAGCAGCCGGATCGCCGGCGCCGGCGCCGCGGGCTGCCACACGGCGGGGCGCACGCGGCCGCCGGACAGCGGCACCGGGCTCCCGAGGCTGACGCCGGCGCCCGCGTCGCGGACCACCGGCCGCCACTGCACCTCCTGGGCGGCCGCCTGGCCGACGGCGAGCCCGGACACGAGAAGCATTTTCCCCATCAGGCCCTTCATGGCGTCACCCTGATTGTCCCGCGGCGGGGGGGGGGGGGGGCCCCCCAACCCCCGGGGCCCCCCCCCCCCCCCCGGCGCGATGGGAGGGGGCACATCCCCGGTTTAAAAGGGCGGCCCCCCCGGGGGCCGAACACAAGGGGGACAAGGGGGCCGGCGGGG
>JBBROG010000394.1:0-5437 GCA_038229635.1 Gemmatales bacterium | reverse complement strand
CGGGTTGCGTGTTCCCCGGGTTTCGCGAGTACGCTCCACCCGGGGCTACGATCCGTCACCCGCTACGCGGGTTCCAAAAAATTCACACGTCCCCGGATGGATTCCCCGGGTTGCGTGTTCCCCGGGTTTCGCGAGTACGCTCCACCCGGGGCTACGATCCGTCACCCGCTACGCGGGTTCAATTCACCAAGCCGGATCGAATGCCCCGATCCGTCAAAACCTCCGGCGCCGTCCGCTAATTGCCGGCACTGAGCCAGCCCTGGAGCGCGGCCAGGTCGTCGTTGCTGGGCCGCGGCCGGCCCTTCGGCGGCATCTTGCCGGTGGCCACGGCCTCAGCCATCTCCTTCTTCGGAGCGGCCGGGTTGAGGACGCCCGGCTGGCTGAAGATCATGGTCTTGCCCTTGGCGCGCGCCCCCGTGTGGCACATGGCGCAGTTGTTGCTCATCGCGGTCAGGACTTTGGCGTCCATCCCCGCCGGAGCCTCCGGGGCGGACGGCGCGGCGGGCGGAGGAGCCGCCACAACCGGCGCCGGCGGCGGCGGCAGGCCGACGACGGCCGGCTTCGGCACGTCCTTCGGCACCGGCACCAGCTGCGTCAGGTCGTCGACGTTGACCCTTTCGCCGCCGGCGATCGTGCACAGCGCCTTGAAGTCGGCGTCCTTGATGTCCTCGGGGATGAAGCGGACGTCGCCGTTGGCCATGATGGCGAAGGTGCCGCGCTTGCCCTTGTAGTCCGCGCAGACGAACGGCTTGACGCAGTCCTTCTCCGGGATGCCGCGCACCGTGGCGCCGCCGCCGGCCAGCCACGGCGTCTTGTACTGCGGGGGCGCCTGGAGGATCGCGATCGTGTTCTCCAGGCCGTCGGCCACCTGCGACGGCGTCGTGACGCGGTCGTAGCCGAAGACGCCGGCCAGCTTCGGGTCGACCGTGTCGGCAGCGTCGAGGCCGAGGCCGGCGACGCCGACGAAGTGCGTCGCCGCGACCGGCGGCGTCACGCCGGGGTAGCTCACCCACCAGTGTTCCTCACCGGTCTTCGAGTCGAGGAACGGACCCATGAGCGTCTGGGCGGCGAGGAGGTTATCCTTATCGCGCCACGACTTCGTCGGGTCGATGGCCATCGGGTAGGTGGGCAGGTTGCCGTAAGTCGGCTCGTAGGCGGGCAGGAAGCGGACGACTTCGGCCAGCCAGCTGACGCGCTGGTCCGGCGGGAACGGACGGCCGTGGCGCTCGGCGGTCGAGGGGCGGTCGAAGGTGCCGCGCGGGAAGGTGCCGCGCCGCTTGACGTGGACGCTCAGCGCCGTCGCCAGCTCGTGGATGCGCATCCGGCCGCTGATCATTTCCGCCCGGCCCTTCAGGCGCACGATGCCCTGGAGGAACGTGCCGTGGAACAGGTCGTACGCCTTCTGGTTGAGGGCGAGGTCCATATTGAGCGTCATCAGGTCGTTGAAGGCGTTGACGCCGACCGTCGACAGGTTCGGGTTCTGCTGCGGGGCGCTGCCCGGCTCGCCGTCGCCGCCGAAACCGCCCGGCTGTCCGTCGCCGCCGCCGGGTCCCATCATGCCGCCCGGACTCATGCCGCCGCCGCCGCCGGGGCTCATGCCGCCGCCGCCGTACATATTGCCGCCGCCGGGGCCGATGCGGCCCGCAGGGGGGACGCCGCCGCTGCCCGGACCCGCGCCGCCGCTAGGACCGGACGGACCCATCATGCCGCCCGGACCCATCATGCCGCCGCCGAAGCCGCCCATCATGCCGCCGGGGCCGCCCTGCTGCTGCTGGGGGTTGGCCAGCGTCACCTTCATGTCGAGGTCCTTCTCGAAGGCGGCGGCGACCAGGGGGAAGAGGAGCCGGAGACTCGCGTCCAATTGCTTCGCGAGGTTGACGTCCTTGAACTGCAGGACCACGATGCCGGTGAGGCGGTCGACCTTGACGGCCTGGAGGCCGACGCCGATGCCGCGCAGCTCCTGATTCTTGACGTTCTTCTGGGCCGAGGCCAGGTCGACGCCTTCGAGCTGGCCGAGCGAGGCGAGCGAAGCGGCCTTGGCGGCGAGGTCGCCGTCCATGACCACGCTCAGGAACGAGCCGGGCTTGGCGCCGTCGGTGCGGTCGAGAAGCGCCTTCAGATTCGGCTTGACCGTCATCCACGAGTGGGTGAGGGCCGGCGCGGCAGGCGCCGCCGCGCCGGGCTGACCGTCGCCGGGGCCGCCGTCGCCGCCCGGCGTCGGGGGACCGCCCTTACCGCCGGGACCCCCCATGCCCATGCCGCCCATGCCGCCGGGACGCATGCCGCCCGGGCCGCCCATGCCCTGGCCGTACATGGCGCCGGGGCCGGCGCCGCCCGGCCCGCCCTCGGCCGGCGCTTCGCCTTCGTCGCCCGAACGAGCCGTCGGCGGCTCGGACAGATACTTCGGCCGGGCCTGGGCCTCCAGGAACTTCTCCAGCGGCTCCAGCTCGGCGAGGACGAAGGTGTGGTCGTCGTAGCGGTGGATGCCGAGCGGCTTGGTGCGGTTATTCTTGATGAAGATGTTGCTGAACGGGTCGAGGTCGGCCTTGACGACGAAGTATTCCTTCCCCTGGATCGGGCTGCGCGGCCCCTTCTCCGTCGCCAGGTTCGCCTGGAGCTTCGCCCAGTCGACGTCGCGGTCCGTGTTCAGCACGGTGAAAATCCAGTCCTTGGTGCCCGAGCTGGCCTGGATGATGCGCTTGACGCTCTCGACCGGGAAGCCGAACTTCTGGCCGAACAGCTCGGTGCTGAACGAGCCGACGAGGTCGCGGCCGAGGGCGCTGTTGATGACCTTGTCGAGGCGGGCGTCGACGACCATCTCCGTGTCGTTCGGCAGAAGATTCGTCAGGTACGCCAACTCGGCGGCAGGCGGCGGCGCGGGCGCTTTGTCCCCCCCCGCGGGGTTGTTCGGGTCGTTCGCGCCGGGGGCCGGAGCGCCCCCGCCCATCGCCCCCGCCGGCGGCCCGCCGCTCGACTTGGTCGGGGTGGAGGCGGACGAGTCGTCACTGCCGAAGATGTAGATGCCGGCGACGACGAGGCCGATGATCGCGACGAGGCCGAGGCCGACGCCGGCGATGAGGACGGTCGAACTGCCGCCCTTGGCCTTCTTCTTCGGCTTGTCGTCGTCTTCGTCGTCTTCGTCGTCGGCGTCGCGGCGGCGGACCGGCTTCTTGGCGGCGGGCGCCGCCTTGCCGTTCGCGGCCTTCACCGCGGTGTCCTTCTTTTTCTTGGCGCTGTCGTCCTCCTCAGGCGCGCCGGGGTCTTCGACCACGAAGCGGAATTTGCACTTCGGGCAGTCGATCTTTCGCCCGACGAGTTTCGGATCCCGGATCAGCACCGGGTGCTCGCAGCTAGGACACGGCTGCTTGAAGGTCGTCGTCGTCGCCATACATGAGTCTCCGCCGTGGGATGCGGTCACAAGCGCGCCAAGGGCCCCGGAAACGGTCCCCTCCATGATAACCGGAGCCGGGAGGGGGTTGCAAAGAGCAAAACACGCGACGGCGCGGATTTGTTGGCGGAAGTAAAACGCGACGGCAGCCGTGACGCGGTCGGCGGGGGCGATGCCGGGGGCGGCGCGGCGCAAGGAAAAGGGCCGCGCGCGTTATCCTGGTGACAACTCGGGGGTACAATACTTACGCCCCCGGAACCTCAACCCCTTGAGAGAACCGTCGCCATGTTCCGTAAAACGCTCCCTCTGCTTGCCGCCGGCCTGCTGGCCCTGCTCGCCGCCGGACCGTCCGCGAACGCGGGCGAGGCCGACGACGCCATCGCCGTGCAGACGCGCGGCCCCGTCCACGAAGCCTACGCCCAGCCTTACGACGCCACGCCGCAGGCCGGTCCCGTCGCCCCGCGGCAACCGCCCGAACCCGTCCCGGAGGAGCCGCCCGACCAGAGGCCCGACGGCGCCAACGTCCGCTGGCTGCCCGGCTACTGGAGTTGGGACGCCGACCGCACCGACTTCGTCTGGGTCAGCGGCTTCTGGCGCGTCCAGCCGCCGGACCGCGCCTGGACGCCGGGCTACTGGACGGCGGCCGCGTCCGGCTGGCAGTGGGTTTCCGGCTACTGGGCCGTGCAAGGGCAAGCCCAAGAACGGCCGCAGTTGCTCGAACCGCCGCCGGCCCCACTGGAGGCCGCGCCGAGCGTGCCGGCGCCGGACGAGAACAGCGTCTTCGTCCCCGGCGTCTGGGTGCATCGTTCCGCCCGCTACGTCTGGCGCCCCGCCTTCTGGCGCCCCTACCGTCCGGGCTGGGTGTGGACGCCGGCGCGCTACTGCTGGACGCCGGCCGGCTACGTCTTCGTGGACGGCTACTGGGACCGCGCCCTGGAAGACCGCGGCGTGCTGTTCGCCCCCGTGGTCTTCACGCAACCGTTGTGGACACGGCCGGGCTGGTTCTACCGGCCGTCCTACGCGATCGGCATCAGCACGCCGTTCTTCTCGGCGTTCTTCGTCCGGCCGACCTACGGGCAGTACTACTTCGGCGACTACTACGACACGGCCTACGTCCGCCTCGGCTACCAGCCCTGGGTGACCTACGGCCCGCGCGCCTACGACCCGTTCTACAGCTACTACCGCTGGCACAACCGGAGCAACCCGACGTGGTACCACGAGGTGCGTGACGTCTATGTGGCGCGGAGCGAGGGGAGGCTGGCCCGCCCCCCGCGCACGCTGGTCGAGCAGACGACGTTCCTCAGCCGCGCCACGCCGGCCCAGGCGGCGGCGGTGCAGGTCGTCCGGCCGCTCAAGGAATACCGCGGCGGCAGTCTGCGTCTGACGGCGGTGAGTCCCGCCCAGCGGGCCGAACACGTGGCCGTCGCCGAGCGCTTCCGCGAGACGACGAAGCAGCGCATCCAGGTGGAGAAGCCGACGGAGGGCGGCCGTCCGTTCGTGCCGCCGCCGGTGCGACCTCAACCGGCGGTCGTCCCCCCCGGCCCGACGCCCGGCCACATCGGCGGGGAGAAGAAGCCGCCCCTTCCGACCGTCCCGGCTCCCGCTCATATTGGCGGCGAAAAGGCGCCGCCCGCCCGTCCGGTGTCACCGCCTCCGCCCCCTGGGGTTCCCACGAAGCCGCCCGTGGCTCCGGCTCCGCCCCCGAAGCCGCCGACCCCCGTGCCGCTCCCCCCAGCGAAGCCGCCGACGCCCCCACCGCCGCCACCGGCCAAGCCGCCCGTGGCTCCGGCGCCGCCTGCGAAGCCGCCGACGCCCCCGCCGCCAGCCAAGCCGCCGGCTCCGCCCGCGAAGCCGATGGCGGCAGTCGCGCCGCCGCCGCACCCAGCGCCCGTCGTTGCGCCTCCGCCGCCGCGCCCGGCACCCGTCGTTGCGCCTCCGCCGCCGCGCCCGGCACCCGTCGTCGCGCCGCCGCCGTCGCGCCCGGCGCCCGTCTACGCGCCGCCGCCACCGCCGCCGCGCCCGGCGCCCCCGCCGCCCGTCGTCGCGCCG
>JBBROG010000393.1:0-5515 GCA_038229635.1 Gemmatales bacterium | reverse complement strand
GCAACATGGAAAGTGGCAATGATTCATGTGATCTTGCAGCGGAAGCTGCATTTGAATAGTCCCTCATCGAATCAACAGACGACAGGAGAGGCCGCCTGATCGCCACACGGAAAACCCAGGAAATCCCGGAAAATCGTTTCCAGACTGCTTCTCAAGTTGCTGGAGCATCTCCCGAATCTCGATGTCACGCTGATCGACCTGAGCCAGCCGATGCTGGAACGAGCCACGGAGCGGGTGAGGCGGGCGACCACGGGCGACATCACGACCATCCAGGGTGACATCCGGCAGATCGAGCTTCCGGGTGGGCAGTTCGACATCGTGCTGGCCGCTGCGGTGCTGCATCATTTGCGCACCGACACCGAATGGCGGAATGTCTTCGCAGCGTTTCATCGGGCTTTACGACCCGGAGGCTCGGTGTGGGTGTTCGATCTGGTCGAAAGTTCGATCCCCGCGGTCCAGGAACTCATGCGCCAGCAGTACGGCGAGTACCTGACCCGGCTCAAGGACGAAGCCTACCGGGACCATGTGTTCGCCTATGTCGAGAAGGAAGACACGCCCCGACCGCTGCTGTTCCAACTGGACCTTCTGCGTCAGGTCGGGTTTGCCCAGGTCGAAGTCCTGCACAAGAATGTCTGCTTTGCGGCCCTCGGCGCTGTGAAGGGCTGACGAACGGCGTGTGGGACGAGGCCGACCCGACGTACTCCCTGGAGGCGGCGAAGCGGGGCGTGTAGCTTCATAGACCCCCGGCGTTTCGTGCCGCCATCTCTCGCTTGCGCTCCGCCGTGTACTTCCACCACGGCGTCTTCGGCGCTCCCTCCAGGAACCGGACGGCGGCGATGAAGGTGTCGAGCAGGCAGGGGTCGTGCCGCTGGCCGGTGATGCGGCACAGGTCGTCGTACATCGCATACGGGTCACGTCCGGGCAACTCGGCGGGCGTGGTGATCCCCAACCGGCGAAGGTCGGCGGCGACGGCGGGGCCGACGTTCGGGATGTCTTCCAGGCGGGCGATCTGGCGGACGCCCTTCGCTGGGTTTTTTCTCCGTTGCACCATCGTCAGCTTCCCTCGCCGGTCCATCGCCTTGATCGCCGCTTCCCGCTTCAGCGCCGAGCTTTGGCCGGGGTGGACCTCGTGGTAGACCAGTTCGACGGGGCGGCGGCTGCGGGTGTACCTCGAAGCGGTCCCGGCCCCATGCTGCTGGCAGCGCCGGGCCACGTCCTTGGTGATCCCGGTGTAGAGCGAGCCATCGGCGCACCGCACGATGTACACGAACCACTCGTCCCCGGACGGTCGGGCCTTCGGCTGGCGGTTCTTTTTCGGCATCCGGCTAAAATACCGGGCCTCTGTCTTGCAGGCTGCGCCGCCCACCCGTGAAGGAGGGCCGTGACCAGCGGGCCTCAAACACTCGATCAAGGCGAAGACGCCGGTGGTCATGCTGCTGGCGTTGCTGAAGTATATCGACCTGCATTTCCGGCTGCACCTTGGAGGGGAATGAGCTGCTGATTATCGCTCCGCAGTCGGTCCCGGCTCCGGCACGGCGATGAACGCTGCTCCGGCCCGGACGATGATCGGTTCGGCCAAGTCCACCCAACCGCCTTCTCCAACAATCGCCGTCGCCAGCAGACCCAACCGCTCGCCAGGGCCAGGGTCGATCTGGAAGACCGAAACCCGCCGACCAACCGGGATGCCTTCCAGGTGGAACCGGGGGATGATCCGGTCGTCGGCAAAGCGGAAGGTGAAGTGCGGGTCGTGGTAGAGCGGCAGCATGTTTGGTTCACCTGGGCCGGCCGGCAAGCCACACCTGCCCTTTCTCGGTGATCCGCATTTTCTGATTCCGGCTTTGCGTCTTGTCGGGGATCGTCAGTTCGATGAACCCCATGTTCCGCAGGTGGTCGATGGACTTGTAAAGATGCCCGCTACGACTCTTGAGGCCCAGGTGTTCGGCAATCGCAGGACGGCTCCTCGGTTGGCTCGAAACGAACGACACGATGCTGGCCTCCGTTTCCATGAGTTCCTGATGCGCCTCGCCATGCGCCCCCTCATGCGCCTTTTCATGCGCCTGCACGCCCGGCATCTGCGGGTGGACCGGCAACTCCACGAGGAAGTACGTCCGGGCCTCGTCGGTCGAGAAGCGAGGCAGCGGGGAGCCGTTCTCGGTCATCGCCGCTTTTCGGCGTGTTTTCGGCGAGTGGATAAGGTGACGCAAGCTCTTTGCCGTCAGCGTTTTGAGAAAATCCTTGCAGACATGATACAAGAATCTCTCCCTCTCCGCTTTATCGGCAGATAGATTTTGATCTGTCTGCCGATTTTTCATGCGCGCGGCATTTCTTCGCTTTTCTGCCTGCCCCGCGCCTCACTGCCGAAATAGCCGACCCAGGCCAGGTCGAGCACCTGGGGGGTCAATTCCAAAGGCCTGCCTTGAAAGCGGCAGATGTCGCGGGCGCGCTCGATCAGGTCGCGCGGCTCGCACGCGCGCAACTCCCGGCTCTGCGCGTGGTAACGCCCCAGCAACTGGTCGATCAGCTCGGGAGCGACGGCGGCCCCGTGGCACTGGGCGTAGGCCTGGAAAATCCGGGCGTACTGTTCCGGGGTGGGCGCTTCCAGACAGAGCCGATAGCCCATGCGTCGTAGGAAGGCCGGGTCCGTGACCCGTTCCGGGTCGAGATTGGTGGCGATGATGAGCACGTGGCGCAGCGGCACCCGGATCTTTTGGCCCGTACTCAGCGTGAAATAGTCAATCTGGTGCTCCATCGGGGTGATGAAACGGTTGAGCAGCTGCTCGGCCGACACGCGCTCGCGCCCGAAGTCATCGACCAGGAACACGCCGCCGTTGGACTTGAGGTGCGGCGGCGCCTCGTAATAGCGCACCGACGGGCTGTAAATTAAGTCGAGAAACTCGAGCGTTAATTCGCCGCCGACGACGACCAGCGGGCGGCGGATCCGGACCCAGCGCCGGTCGATGGTGCCGGGCTTCTCGCCGACGACGTCGACGCGCTCGTGGACTTGCTCGTCGAACAGGCGGATCACGCTGTTGCGCACGCTGATGCAGTAAGGGATCCAGTAATCGCCCAGCAGCGCCGCGTGAATTTGCCGGCCGAGGCTGCTTTTCCCGTTGCCCGACGGCCCGTAGACGAACAGGCTCCGCCCGGAGGAGACGGCCAGGCCGGCCAGTTGGATGGCTTTCGGCGACAGCACGAGACCGGAGAGGGCCGTCGCCACGTGTTCGGGCCGCACCGGCGGCGTGCTCGCGAATTGCCAGCGCAGCATCGCCGCATAAGCCTCCAGGCTGACCGGCGCCGGCCCGAGATACCCACAGACCTCCAGCGAACGCGCGGCCTGTTCGCGGCCCCGCTCCGAGATCCGGTACTGAGTCCGGCTGGCCTGGCTGCTCGCCATGGTTTCTTCCACCAGCCCTTCGCGGGACAGCTGCTCGACGACCTCCGCCACGAGCGCCAAAGACAGGTGGAGCCGCTTGCTCATCCAGCCGGTGGTGAACCGATTCGCGGTGTACACGAGCTTCAGGGCCAGGTCGGTCAGGGCTCCTTCTTCCAGCCGGGCTCCGGCGATATCTTGCGGCGCGTGAGGTGCGATGAGGTCGCCGACCCGGAGCATCGGCGGCAAATGCGGGTCTTTTGAGGGGACGTCAGGGGTCGCGACGCTCGGGTCCATCGTGCGCATGCCTCGCTACTTCGGCCGGCCCGGTCTGCGACAGCGATTTGTTCGGCGGGGAGGGCCGTGCCGTCCTCGTTATCCAGTGCCGAGGCCGGCCTGTCAAGGATTTCGGCGGATTTTATCTTGCCGGGCTTGTGCCCCGGAGAAAGCGTTTACCGGAAGAGATGCGCGGGGCGAGCCGTCCCGTCCGCCCTTCCGCACCGGCGCGGAGACGGACTTGACAGGCCAACTCGCGGGGGAGTAGTACTGAAGAATCCTACCTCGATTCTCCCCTCGCCCCGCCGCAAGGTGCCCGTCATGCCTCACGCTCCCGCCTCGTCGCCGCGCTGCCCCGGCACCGTCAGCCGTCGTGCGTTCCTGCGTTCCGGCCTCGTCGGCCTCGGCTCCCTCGGCCTCGCCGACCTGCTCCGCCTGGAGGCTCGGGCCGACGCCCCGCGCTCGGCCCGTTCCAAGTCGGTGATCGTCCTCTGGCTGTGGGGCGGTCCGAGTCACATGGAGACATTCGACCTCAAGCCCGACGCCCCGACCGAATATCGCGGCGAGTTCAAGCCCATCGCCAGCAACGTCCCCGGCCTGCTCCTCAGCGAGCATCTGCCGCGCCTCGCCCGCCTCGGCGACAAAATCGCCCTGGTCCGCTCGCTGCACCACGACAGCCCCGGCCACGTCAACAGCACGCACACCGTCCTGACCGGCTACCCCGGCGAGGCGGTCGAAGTGCCGCCGTTCAAGCCGAAATACCCCGACGCCTGGGCGGTCGCCGGCAAGGTCCTCGGCGGCCGCGCGGCGGGCGTGCCGTCCTACGTGGCGATGCCGCACACGCGCTACAACGGCGCCGCCTACCTCGGCTCGGCCCTCGACCCGCTCGTCATCAGCAGCGATCCCGGTTCTCCCTCGTTCGCCGTGCCGGGCGTGGCGCTCGACGGCGCCCTGCGGCCGCGCTTCGCCGAACGGCTCGACCTGCTCGGGCGGTTCGACCGGCTGCGCCGCGACCTCGACGCCTCGGGGGCGATGCCGGCGATGGACGAATTTCAGCAAAAGGCGGCGTCGATCCTCACCGGCGACGCGGCCCGCCGGGCCTTCGACATCGGCAAGGAGCCCGACCGCGACCGCTACGGCCGCCACGCGACGGGGCAGCGCTTGCTGCTCGCGCGCCGCCTCGTCGAGGCGGGGACGCGGGTCGTCACCGTCGATTTCCCCTGCGTGCCGGGGCAGAAAGCGTTTTCGTGGGACGACCACGCCAGCGTGTGGAACATCTTCGAGCAGATGAAGATCCGCCTGCCAATGCTGGACCAGGTCGCTTCAGCGCTCATCGAGGATCTGTATTCGCGCGGGTTGAGCGACGACGTGCTGTTCGTCGTCATGGGCGAGATGTCGCACACGCCGCGGCTGAGCTACCACAACGGCCAGCCGGGGCGCGAGCACTGGGCGCGGTCGATGTCGGTGCTGCTGTCGGGCGGCGGCCTGCGCATGGGGCAGGCGGTCGGCTCGACCAACCACAAGGGCGAGGAGCCGAAAGAGCGGCCGCTGTCGCCGAACGACCTGCTGGCAACCTGGTACAAATACCTGGGCGTGCCGCTCGACGCGCACTTCGCCGACTTCGCCGGACGGCCGACGCCGGTCCTGCCGCACGGCCGGCCCATTGAAGAATTGATCTGAGTGTAAGCCCCTCTCCCCTTTGGGGAGAGGGGTTGGGGTGAGGGGTTGAGCCTCCAGCGGGTTGGGGGGGGGGGGGGGGGGGGGGCGCCCCGCCGCCACCCCCCCCCCACCCGCGCGCTCTCGGGGGCGCCGGGGCGTGCGGGACGACGCCCTAGAGGGGCACAGCTGGGCGCCACGCCCCCGGCGCCG
>JBBROG010000392.1:0-5523 GCA_038229635.1 Gemmatales bacterium | reverse complement strand
GAGTGCCTGGAGGCGTATGCGGAGTTGGACGAGGCGGAGAAGGCGCGCCTCCAGGCCCTGCTGACGACCGAGCAATATCAAGAGGTGAGGCCTCTCATGACGACCACCTACGAACGCGGCCTGGCCCAGGGCGTCCTCCAGGGCGTCAGCCAGGGCGTCAGTCAGGGCATCCTCCAGGGCGAGCGGAACATGGCGCTGCTCGTGCTGGAGGAGAAGTTCGGCCCGCTGCCGCCCGCCCTCAAACAGCGGGCGGAAGGGCTTTCGCCCGACGAACTGCGGCAACTCCTGTCGAAGGCCCTGAAAGCCGGATCCCTGGAGGAGTTGAACCGGGAAGACTGAAAGGCGGGTCCGCGCGCGAATGCCCTCGCGAGGGGACGTCCTGTCGAAGTACCTTATTGACCGGACGGTTTGATCGCACGAGCCCCGGGAGGCGCCCGCCGGGTTCCCTTCGCGCGCCGCGCCTTCTTCGGACCTGTCAGACCGAGTTTGAGCCCGTCCAGATAGTCCGGCTACCGACGGGAGGGCTTTCCGATGCCGTACACGATGGAAGACTTTCGCAAGGACTTCCGGAGGAACTTCTTCAAGGAGTTGACCCCCGAGGAGCGGAAGGAGGTCGTCAAGGAGCTGACCCCCGAGGAACGCCTGGACGGGTTGTCGGCGGAGCAACTCCTGCGGCACGTGTCGCGGGCGGAAATCGAGGAACAGCTGAGACGAGCGGACGATCGCCCGGGGGCCGAGCCGACGTCGGGCGCGACCCCGCTGCCGTGACCGATCCCTTATGCCCCTGAGCGAGAAAGTCGAGCATGTCCTTCTTCACCCGCGAACAGTGCTTGGAACGTCTGCGGGCGCAGGTCGCGGCCGGCAAGCCCATCGTCGGCGGCGGCGCCGGCACCGGCCTCACCGCCAAGTGCGCCGAGGCCGGCGGCATCGACCTGATTATCATCTACAATTCCGGCCGTTATCGCATGGCGGGGCGCGGCAGCCTCGCCGGCATGATGCCCTACGGCGACGCCAACGCCGTCGTCATGGAGATGGCCCGCGAAGTCCTCCCCGTGGTCAAGCACACCCCCGTCCTCGCCGGCGTCTGCGGCACCGACCCGTTCCGCGTCATGCGGCTGTTCCTCCGCGAGGTGCAGGCGGCCGGCTTCAGCGGCGTGCAGAACTTCCCGACCGTCGGCCTCCTCGACGGCGCCTTCCGCCGGGGGCTCGAAGAGACGGACATGGGCTACGACAAAGAGGTCGAAATGATCCGTCTCGCCCGCGAGCTCGGCCTGCTGACGTGTCCCTACGTCTTCACCGAGGACGAGGCGCGGGCGATGGCGCGGGCCGGCGCCGACGTGCTGATTCCGCACATGGGGCTGACAACGAAGGGGAGCATCGGCGCCAGGTCGGCTCTGACGCTCGAAGAGGCGGCCCGGCGCGTCCAGGCCCTTCACGACGCGGCGAAGGCGGTCAACCCCGACGTCCTCGTCCTGTGCCACGGCGGGCCGATCGCCGAGCCGGACGACGCCGACTACGTCCTGACGCACACGACGGGCGTCGCCGGCTTCTTCGGCGCGTCGAGCATCGAGCGGCTGCCGACAGAGGTCGCGATCACCGAGCAGGTGCGGCGCTTCAAGGGGCTGACCGGCGCCGGCTGACGACGCGCGCCGCCGCTCGCGGCTTGGCGAGGGGAGTGCGAAGCCGCGAGCGGCGGGAGGATGTTACAGCGTCCCGGCCTTCGCCTTGCCGAAGCGGTCGCCGATGGCCTTCCAGTTGGCGACCTTCCACCAGGCGTCGACGTAGTCGGCGCGCTTGTTCTGGTAGCGCAGGTAGTAGGCGTGTTCCCAGACGTCGATGCCCATGACCGGCGCCTGACCCTGCATGTAGGGACTGTCCTGGTTGGCGTTGTGGACGATTTGCAGTTTGCCGTCGGCGAAGATGAGCCAGGCCCAACCGCTGCCGAAGCGGCCGAGGGCGGCTTCCTTCATCTTGCCCTGGAAGGCGGCGAAGTCGCCGAAGGAGGCGTTGAGGGCGTCGGCGAGGGGGCCGGACGGCTGGCCGCCGGCGCCGGGGCCCATGATCTCCCAGAACAGGGAGTGGTTGGCGTGGCCGCCGCCGTTGTTGGTGACCGCCGTCTTGATGTTCGCCGGCACATTGTTGATGCCGCGCAGGAGTTGTTCGATCGTCTGATTTTGCAGCGCCGCCTGGCCGTCGAGGGCCTTGTTGAGGTTGTCGACGTAGGTCTTGTGATGGCGGCCGTGGTGGATCTCCATCGTCATCTTGTCGATGGCGACTTCGAGCGCGTCGGGCGCGTAGGGCAGGTTCGGCAGCGTGAAAGGCATGGGGACATCCTCCCGAATGACTGGACACGAGGGTTCCGCGGAACCGGCGGACGGCGACGAAGGCGCCGGGTAGGTAATCTATGCGGACGGCGCCGGGAGGCAACGCGGCTCCGCTTGCGACTTCGCGACCCGATCCCCATAATACCGCACACGACCCTCACCCGCACTCGCGGAGGCCACGTCCGTGACCGAGCCCGCCAGCAACCCCTCGCCCCCGGCCGACGCCGCGGCCGCGACGCCGCCAGCGGCGGAGGCGCCCGCCTTCGACATCGAGAAGCCCGCCTGCTTCTACCTCGGCCGCGAGTACGACCTCGCTACCAGCCAGGTGCGGCCCGACAAATACGTCATGTACGACGCCCGCGACCTCTGCACCCACGGCGTCGTCGTCGGCATGACCGGCAGCGGCAAGACCGGCCTGTGCATCAGCCTCCTCGAAGAGGCCGCCATCGACGGCGTCCCCTGTATCATCATCGACCCCAAGGGCGACCTCACAAACCTTCTCTTGCAGTTTCCCGACCTCGCCCCGAACGACTTCCTCCCCTGGGTCAGCGCCGACGACGCCGCCCGCAAGAAGCTGAGCAAGGAAGCCTTCGCCGCCGACCTGTCAGAGCGCTGGAAGCAGGGCCTCGCCGACTCGTACCAGGAGCCGAAGCGCGTCGGCCTGTGCCGCGACTCGTCGGAGTGGCGCATCTACACGCCCGGCAGCGAGGCGGGCTTGCCCGTCAGCATCCTCGGCAGCTTCAAGGCGCCGCAGGGCGACACGCCCCGCGAGGCGATGAACCAGCGCGTCGACGCCACGACCAGCGCCGTCCTCGGCCTGACCGGCCTGGCCGCCGACCCGGTGCAGTCGCGCGAGCACATTCTCGTCGCGCAGATCCTGTTGCACGCCTGGGCGCGCGGCAAGGACCTCGACCTGCGCTCTCTCATCCAGCAGGTGCAGGCGCCGCCGTTCGACCAGGTCGGCGCCTTCGACGTCGAGACGTTCTACCCGGAGAAGGATCGCCTCAAGTTGGCCGTCGCCCTGAACAACATCCTCGCCGCGCCGAGCTTCTCGACCTGGATCACCGGCGAGCCGCTCGACCTGTCGCGGATGATGTACGACGGCGACAAACCGCGTCAGTTGATCTTCTACATCGCCCACCTCGACGACACGCAGCGCATGTTCTTCGTGACGCTGCTGCTGGAGGAGGTGCTGAACTGGACGCGCAAGCAGCCGGGGACGACGGACCTGCGGGCGCTGGTCTACATGGACGAGGTCTACGGCTACCTGCCGCCGCACCCCGCCAACCCGCCGTCGAAGCTGCCGCTGATGACGCTGTTGAAGCAGGCGCGGGCCTTCGGCGTCGGCGTGCTGCTGGCGACGCAGAACCCGGTCGACCTCGACTACAAGGCGCTGTCGAACGCGGGGACGTGGTTCATCGGCAAGCTCCAGACCGAGCGCGACAAGGCACGCCTCGTCGAGGGGCTGGAGGGCGTCGCCGCCGAGCGCGGCACGCTCACCGACCGCGGCCACCTCGAATCGGTCATTTCCGCCCTCAAGAATCGCGTGTTCTTGCTGCACAACGTCCACCAGGGCAAGCCGCTCGTCTTCCAGAGCCGCTGGGCGCTGTCGTTCCTGCGCGGGCCGATGACGCGCGACCAGGTGACGACGCTGATGAAGCCGCTGAAGGAGCGCCTGAGCGGCAAGCCGGCGGCGAAGCCGGTCGCGGGGCCGGCGGTGGCGATCCCGCTGTGCCGCGCCTGTCACGCCGACCTGCCGCCGGGCACCTACCCGTGCCCGAAGTGCGGCGAGCCTCGCGCCGTCGCCGCGCCGGCGCCGCGGGCGCAAGATCAGGAGTTCAAGCAGAAACTCCAGCAGCAGGCGGCTCCGCTCCCGCCCGCCGGCGTGACGCGCGGCCGCCCCGAGTTGCCGGACGACGTGCGTCAGTTCTTCCTCCCGCTCAAGGGGGCGCTGCTGCCGGGCGCCCGGGTCGTCTACCAGCCGCGCGTCCTCGCCGTCGCCGAGGTCGCCTTCGTGGACCGTCGCAAGGGGCTCGACCACCGGAGGCCGTACCGCCTGGCCGCCGAGGCGCCGGCTCCGGGGCAGGGGCTCAGCTGGATGACCGCCGAGGCCGTCGACGTGCTGCCGCTCGACGCCCCGCTGCCGGCGGCCGGCTGGGGCGTCGTGCCCGAGTCGGCGAACACGGCGCGCAAGCTGAAGGCGCTGGAGAAGGCCTTCGGCGAGTATCTTTACGGCGGCGCCCGCCTGCGGCTGTTCGAGAACAAGAAGCTCGGCCTGGTGAGCGAGCCGCAGGAGGACGCGCAGGCGTTTCTGAAGCGCTGTCAGGAAGCGGCCCGGCGTGAGGCGGGCAAGGCTTACGACGCCGAGAAGATGAAGTACCTGCCGCGCTTCAACGCTCTGAACCTGCCGATGCCGTCGTACACGCCCGACCGCGGCGGCGACGACAAGAGCGGGTCGCTGATGGGCTGGCTGATGGGTCCGCTCAAGCTCGGGGCGTCGGCGGTCAAGGCGGTGACGTCGTCGCCGGCGCCGCCGAAGAAGCAGGTCGAGTTGGAGGCCGAGTGGAAGGGCAAGGTCGCGTCGATCTACGAGAAGTGGCGCCAGGTCGGCGACGAGCACACGGACTTGTTACTGACGCCGCGCAAGGTCGACGTGCAGGTGACGGCGTTCGGGCTGGCCTGGGTCCCCGCGCCGCTCCCCTAGCCGGTTAACCACGAATAACACGAATAAAACGAATCAAGTAAGAGGGAAGCATGGCGGAAATCGTTTACAAAGACGAAGCGTATGCCATCATGGGGGCCTGCTTCGAGGTTTACAACGACAAGGGTTGTGGATTTCTCGAAGCCGTCTATCAGGAGTGCCTCGAAATCGAGTTCGGTTTGCGCGGATTGCCATTCCTTCCGCAAGCCGAACTCCGACTCACGTACAAAGGGAGGGTTCTGAAGAAGACCTATCAGCCCGATTTCAGTTGTTTCGAGAAGATCATTCTCGAAATCAAAGTGGTTTCGGAACTCGCCGACGAGCACAGAGCGCAGGTTCACAACTACCTGAAGGCAACAGGGCTTACGCACCACAATGGGCAATCAGGGCGATCTGGGCTATGCCTCTTTCGTCCCCTAGCGAGCTTGTCCCTCAGCCAATCGAGCCTCGTTTCCTACCCTATTCCCTGCCCAGTGTTCTCCTGGAGACTTGGGATGG
>JBBROG010000391.1:0-5532 GCA_038229635.1 Gemmatales bacterium | reverse complement strand
TGGGGGAAGCGGGGCGCGCGGGGAGGCCGGTAGCCGCGTGGCCAACGGGTGAAAAACTCAGTAGCATAAGTGGTTGTCAGCATGGAACTTCAGGAGGGAAGTGCCATTCGGCGCTGTCCCCTCTTCTAGTGCCCGAAGAGGACGCGCCCCGGCCGTCTTTTTCGTAAACGCGCCTCAGCGAACCCCCGCCGCCCGACGCGCCGCTTCGCGCCGACGTCCTGGTGGGGAATACTCACCCGCCGGGCGGGTTAGGCCAACTCGGGCGGCCGGAGGGGGCCGGGGCGGCGCGTCGCCTCCACGAAGACGCGCAATACCTCGGCCAGGCGCTCGCACAGTTCCAGGTGGTGCTGGGCCACGTCGTTCACCTCCCAGCGGTCGTCCGGCTTGACGTACAGCCGCGGCGCGCGCGCCGGGTCGCCCCGGAGCGGCAACAGGTAGGCCCACTCCGGCGAGCGCAGCGCCCACTCCAGGGATTCGCCCATTCGCAGTCCGCTACAGGCATAGTCACGCACCCGGTCGACCTCGCCCCGCGCCAGCGGCAGCAGGTTGTGGCCGTGGACGACGGGCGGCGGTACGCCGAAGGCGTCGAGCAGCGTCGGCATCAGGTCGACCGGCTGCGTCAGCCCGGCGACGCGACGGCCGGCCGGCAGCCTCCCCGGCCAGCGCAGCAAGAGCGGCACGTGAACTAACTCGTCGTGCAGCCAGGGACGGCAGGGGCCGACGACGCCGTGCTCGCCCAGGGGGAAGCCGTGGTCGCCGGTGACGATCAGTAGGACCTCGTCGAGCAGGCCGCGCCGCTGCAGCTCCTCCAGCATCAGACCGAGCCCGGCGTCGAGGTACGTCACCGCTCCCGCGCAGGTGCGCTGTAAGCGAAGGAACGTCCGGTCGTCGTCCGGGTCGAGCGGCCCGATCGCCGGATCGACGATCGGCTCGGGGACGTCGATTTCTTCCTCCGGTTCCTCGTCTTCGTCCTCGTCCTGTTCTTCATCCTCACCCTCATCCTCGACCCATTCCTCGTCTTCTTCCTCTTCTTCTTCTTCTTCGTCGTCGTCGCGGTCGAGCAGGTAGCGCACCAGATAGCCTTCCGGGACGTCCCACGGAGGCAGCGGCGTCGCCAGTTCGAGCCAGAGGAGCCAGTTCTCAGAGTCGGCGACGCCGTCGAGCGCTTCCTGCCAGGCGTCGAGGGCGTACTCCATCGGCGTCCCCTCGTCGCCGGTGTCGCTGACGAGGGAGGCGTCCCACCCCTCGGCGAAGGCGGGCGCGGTGGGACGGCTGACGTCGCGGACGAGCGCCGTCCGGACGCCCTGTTGGCGGAGGAGGTGCAAGAGGTCGGCGGCGGGGTTGGGCGGCGCGGCGTCGCCGTCGGGCGCGGGCAGGCAATAGCGACCGCCGCGCCAGGAGGCGTAGGCCCCGTCGGCGTCGGGCCGGTCGGCGAGGTGCCCGTCGAAGACGACGCCTTCGGCGGCCAGGCGGTCGAAGGCGGGCGTTTCGACCCACTCGTTGCCGTAGCAGCCGAGGTGGCCGAGGTGCAGCCCGCGGGCACTGATGACGAGGACTTTCATGACCGCATTTTATGGAATCGCGCCCGAGGGGCGCGACGAAACATTGCGGAGTCGGGCGACCCGCCAACGTGGGGGGAAGAGTCGACGGGTCGTCCGAGGCTCCGCAAGGAGAGAAGGCCGCTTCTCGACGTGGGGGAGATGAGAAGAGGACCGTTCCGTTCCTCCTGTATTATCCGGGCGGAGTCAAGGGCGGCGCCTTCAGGCCGCGTTTTCCTGACTGAGGAACAAGGGCGAGACGGCGTGCGTCAATCGCGCTCAGCCGCGTCTCGACGCCCCAGCGGGCCACGTCGACGTCGGGTCCGAGGGTGCGCAGCCAGCGGCGGTGGCGGACGACGGCCGGCAGTTCGGCGAGCGCCGCCAGGCGGCCGAGCGCGAACGGCAGCAACTGCCCTTCCTCCCAGCGCCGCCACGCCTTGCCCGCGAGGACGGCCAGGTGCAGCGGCAGCGCCCGCGCCAGGGCGCGGGCCGGCAGGTTGCGCCAGAAGACCAATTCCTCGTTGCGCGACTGCTGAGCGAGAAGGCGGCGGCGCGGTTTGCCGTAGGACGCCGACACGCGGTGCAGCACGCGCGACGCCGGCTCGAACAGCACCTCGCCGCCGGCGCGGCGCAGGCGGAACGACAGGTCGACGTCCTCGAAATACGCCCCGAAGCGCTCCGGGAAGGCGCCCACGCGCAGCAGCAGGTCGCGGCGGTAGAAGGCGCTCGACGCGCTGGCGCCGAAGACGCGGCACGGCCGCAAGTCGGCCGCGCCCAGGAGTTGCCGGTGGCCGCGCTTGCCGGCGACGCCGCCCAGGGTGTAGCGGTCGCCGGCGCTGTCGACGCGGCTCGGCTCGGCGCCGTCGTCGGGCCGGCACAGCACCAGCGGCGCCACGGCGGCGATGTCGTTATTCCCGAAGTGACGCAGCGCCGCCGTCGCCCAGCCGGCGGTCGCCTCGGCGTCGTCGTTGAGCAATTCGACCACCGCCGCCCGCGCTTCCCGAATACCGGCGTTGACGGCGACGCAAAATCCTTGGGGGGAGGGAAAGCGCAGGCAGCGTGCGCCGAAGTCGGCGGCGACGTGCGAGGCGGCGGCGTCCGGGGAGCCGTCGTCGACGACGAGGATTTCCGTGGCGGCGGGAGCGTGGCGGACGACGCTGGTGAGGCAGACGCGCAGGAGGTCGGGGCGGTTGTGGCAGGGGACGACGACCGACAACTCAGGGGACAAGGGCGGCCTCCCTTTGCCGCACGAGGCGGTCGAGGCGACGGCGGGCGTCGCGCGTCCGGCCGCGCGCCAGGTCGGCGGCGAGGGTCTGCAACGTGGCGAAGGCCGCCGCCGCGTCGTCGTGGCCGCGCCATTCGGCGAGGCGCCTGCGCAGCCCCGCCGAGAAGCCGACGATTCCGGCGAGAGCCAGGAACTGCCAGCGCGGCCAGTGCTTGCGGGCGTAGGTGAGCAGGGCGTGGCGCGTGAACAGGCGCAGGTGCGGCGGCACCGTGCGCGTGTGCAGCGGGTGATGGTGCGTGACGCTCACCGCCGGGTCGTACCAGACCGACCAGCCGGCGGCGGCGGCGCGGCGACACAGGTCGACGTCCTCGTAGTAGAGGAAAAAGTCCTCGTCGAGCCCGCCGAGTTCGTGCAGACAGTCGCGGCGGACGAGCAGGCAGCAGCCCGTCACCCAGGCGACGCGGTGGCGCTCGCCGGGCGGCAGGACGTGGTACTTGCGCCGCGCCCGCGGCAGGAGGACGCGCGACAGGGTTCCGGAGAAAGTCGGGAACGGCCCGCACGAGAACTGGCGGCTGCCGTCGGCGTTGCACAGGCCGAAGCCGACGATGCCGGCGCGCGGGTCAACTTCGGCGAGCGCCTCGGCGCGGGCGAGGGCCGCTTCGACGAAGCCGTCGGGCACGGTGACGTCGGGATTGAGGAGAAGCAGCCAGCGGCCGCGGCTGAGGCGACAGCCCTCGTTGACGGCGCGGGCGAAACCGCGGTTGCGCCCCCAGCGGCGCAGCGACACGCCGGCCAGGGCGCGCAGGCGCCGGGCGACGGGGTGCGGCGGCGAGTGGTTGTCGACGACGAGTACCTCGGCGCCGCCGCGGCGCAAAGCCGGGCTGGCGCGGAGTTGACTGACCAGCGCCGCCGTGTCGCGCCAGTGGAAGTAATTGACGATGACCACCGACAGGTCGACGGCCCGCGCGCGCGGCGGCTCCGCGCGCGGGACGGGGGCCGGCGCGGCGGACGCGGGGTCGGCAGGCGCGTGGGGAGGCGTCGAGTGCATGGGGATCCATCCCACCAGCGGTCGAGGCGCCCGAGCGGCGCGGCCGCAGTATAGACGGACGTCGCGTTCCGGGGCAATGCCGGAAAAACGGGGAGGCGGAGGGATGCGCCGGGCGTGAGATTCGGGAGAAGTGAGGGCAGGAAAGGGCGACCGGCCTTCTCCCGCCCGCGGGCGGCGGGCGGGAGAAGGCCGGTTAGGGCGTCTGTCGGTCCGCGTCGACTACCAGCGCCGGCCGCCGCCGCCGCCAGCGCCGCCGCTGCCGCCACCGTAGCCGCCGCCGCCGCCGCCGCCGCCGCTGCGGGAGCCGCCTTCGGTCTTGGGCCGCGCCTCGTTGACGGTCAGGCTGCGACCTTCAAAGTCCTTGAGGTTCAGCGCCTTGATGGCCGTCTGGGCCTCCGCGTCGCTGCCCATCTCCACGAAGCCGAACCCCTTCGAGCGGTTGGTATCGCGGTCCATGATGACCTGGGCCGACTGCACGGTGCCGTGCGCCGCGAACATCTGTTCGAGCGCGCTGTCGGTCACCGTGTACGCCAGGTTTCCTACGTACAACTTCTTGCCCACGAGGGCCTCCGAGAAAAGAGAGCTGGCGCGCCACGACCCTCGCGGGTCGCGCCACGCCGGAAATCGCTAACGAATGTGGGACTGGAGAAGGCTGAGAAGAGCGTTCAAGAGGCCCAGTTACTCGTACACGGGAATTATAGCGACGGCCGCGCGCGAAAGATAGGCCCAATCGGGAAATTCCTCGGCCGCACCTTCGTTCCGGGGGGTGCGCGAGTACGCGACCCCCGGAACGACTCTTGTGCGAGGCGGAGGTCAGAGGTCGTGGATTCGTCTCACGGGTTCATCACCCCCCGCATGAGACGAGGGACGCCCGGAGTGAGACGATTCGTGCCGGAAGCCGTGGAACTGCCCCGCGCGAAATCGCCAGTTCGCCGCCAGGCGCCCGATCAAACCGAGACAGTCTCCCTGGGTTGCGTGCCCCAGCCAGCTCATCAGTCGTTGCCGCACGTCCGCCCCGCCGAGCAATCTTCGCCCGAACGCCTTGCGCAGCCCCGTCAGCCGGCGGAGGAAGCCGCGGACGCTGGCGTTCGTCAGCCGTCGCCGCGCGGGCACGGTCCGAAAGCCGACGAATGTTCGGCCGGCGGACGACGGCTGAAGGTGCAACCGCTCCGCGTGCAACCGCAGCCGCAGCCGGGCGAATTCACCCGGCAGCTCTGGCAGCAGGGCGAGGAGGCGTTTTCGGTCGTCGTCGAGCAGCAGGAAGTCGTCGCAGTAGCGGACGTAGCCGCCGATTCGCCACACGCTCGTCGCTCGGTGGTCGAACGCCGTCAGATACCAGTTTGCGAACCACTGGCTTGTCAGGTTGCCGATGGGCAGGCCGCGACGGCGCTCCGACGGGCCGAACAGGTCGTCGCCGGGGAACCACGCCCCCGCCTCCTCCTGCGCGTTCGAGCCGTCCACGATCCGGTCCAGCAGCGCCAGCAGGAGCCGGTCTTTGAGCAACCGCCGAAACGTCTCTTTCAAGATCCGGTGATCGATCGACGGGAAGAACTTGCGGATGTCGCCTTGGAGCGTGTAGCGGTGACGGCGCATCAGGTGTTGCAGCCGGCGTGAGGCGGCGTGCGTCCCCTTCCCCTTGCGGCAGGCGTAACTGTCGTGGATGAAACAGCCCTCGTAGATCGGTTCCAGTACGTTGACCAGGGCATGATGCACGACACGAT
>JBBROG010000390.1:0-5547 GCA_038229635.1 Gemmatales bacterium | reverse complement strand
GTAGCGCGCCGCCCGACCTTACCCCCCCCAAACTCCCGCCCCCCCAGGGTCTTACGCTGAACGTTCACCGCCATCCGCCGCCCCGCCGTCGTCTGCTCGCGCTCACGATCGTCGCCGGTCTCTTCGGCTCGTCGTCCCCCGCGCAGGAGGTCGACAAGGACCACGCCGCGAAAAGGATGCGCGGCCTCGACGTCTTCACCAAGCACGTCCGTCCCGTCCTCGTCGAGAAGTGCGTCAAGTGCCACGGCGGCAAGGCGACGGAGGGCGGGCTCGACCTGAGCGACCGCGACCGCCTCCTCAAGGGCGGCGAGTCCGGCCCCGCCGTCCTCGCCGGCAAGGGCAAGGACAGTCTCCTCTACAAGGTGACGGCCCACCTCAAAGAGCCGCACATGCCGCACCAGGGGCGCAAGCTCCCCGACGACGTCCTCGCCCGCCTCGCCGCCTGGATCGACGACGGCGCCCCCTTCGACGCCCCGCTGATCGCCCGCGCCCCCGTCACGAAGGACGACTGGACGAAGAAGGCCGTCCCCGCCGAGGCGCGGCAGTGGTGGTCCTTTCAACCCCTCAGGCGACCCGCGTTGCCGAAAATCCGGGACGAGTCGCGATGCCTTACGCCGGTCGACCGCTTCCTCCTGGAAAAGCTTGAGGCGGTCGGAATCAGGCCGAACGAGTCGGTCGACCGCCGCCGCCTTGCCCGCCGCGCCTCCTTCGACCTGACCGGCCTGCCGCCGATGCCGCACGAGGTCGAGTCGTTCGTCAGCGACCCCGACCCCGACGCCTACCCGAAGCTGATCGACCGCCTCCTCGCCAGCCCGCGCTACGGCGAGCGCTGGGCGCGGCACTGGCTCGACCTGGCTCGCTTCGCCGAGAGTCACGGCTTCGAGCACGACACCGACCGCCCCACGGCGTACCCGTACCGCGACTTCGTCATCAAGGCGTTCAACGCGGGTATGCCCTACGACCGCTTCGTCAAGTGGCAAATCGCCGGCGACGAGTACGAGCCGGACAACCCCCTCGCGCTGAGCGCCACCGGCTACCTCGCCGCCGGCCCGCACAGCACGCAAATCACCAAGAACGAGGTCGAAAAACACCGCTACGACGAACTGGACGACCAGCTCGCCACGGCCGGCACCTCGCTCCTCGGCCTGACGGTCGGCTGCGCCCGCTGCCACGACCACAAGTTCGACCCGGTCCCACAGGCCGATTACTACCGTTTGCTGTCCGCGTTCACCACGACCGTCCGGACCGAGGTGCCGCTGGACCTCGGGGACGGCAAGGCGAAGGCGAAAGCGCTCGTCTGTAGCGAGGGCCTGCCCGCCCTGCGGCTGCACACGCTGGGCGACGACTTCCTGAAGGAGACGCACTTCCTCCGCCGCGGCGACCCGAACCAGAAGGAAGGCGTCGCCGCGCCGGGATTCCTGCAAGTGCTGACGTCGGCGCCCGACGGGGAGGCGCACTGGCGGGCGGCGCCGCCGGCGGGTTGGCGCACGTCGTACCGGCGGCGGGCGCTGGCCGAGTGGCTGACCGACGTCGACGGGGGCGCCGGCCGGCTGCTGGCGCGGGTGATCGTCAACCGGCTGTGGCAGCACCACATGGGCCGCGGCCTGGTGGCGACCGTCAGCGACTTCGGCAACCGCGGCGACCGGCCGACGCACCCGGAATTGCTCGACTGGCTCGCAACAGAGTTGATCGCCAACGGCTGGCGGCTGAAACCGATCCACAAACTTCTCATGACGAGCGCCGCCTACTCGCAGGACTCGCGCCTCGACGAGGCGAAGGCGGCCGCCGACCGCGACAACCGCCTGTGCTGGCGCCGGCCGAGCCGCCGGCTGGAGGGCGAGGCGATCCGCGATTCGCTGCTGGCGGCCGGCGGTGCCCTCGACGCGCGGATGTACGGCCCCGGCACGCTCGACGACGGGAGCAAGCGTCGGAGCGTCTATTTCACGGTGAAGCGCAGTAAGCTCATCCCGATGCTCCAGGTCTTCGACGGCCCCGACGCCCTGTCGAGCCTCGGCGAGCGGCCGACGACGACCGTCGCCCCGCAGGCGCTGTACCTGATGAACAACCCGCACGTCCGCGGCTACGCGCGCGGCCTCGCGCGGCGCGTGGCGCCGGACGCCGGGACGCCGACCGACGACGCGGTGAGGGCGGCGTACCAGGCGGCGCTGGGGCGTCCCCCGACCGCCGAGGAGTCGGCCGAGGCGGCGGCGTTCGTCCGGGGGCAGAGCGCGTCCTACGCGGCGGGCGGCAAGAAGGAGGCCCACGAACTGGCGCTGACGGACTTCTGCCAAACGTTGCTGTGCCTGAACGAGTTCGTGTATGTTGACTGATGAGAGAGGCGTCGGACTGACGAGGGAGGGTGAGGGTATGACCCGGAGCCAGCGCAGCGTCGAGAACCAGACGGCGTTCCGCCGCTTGCAAACGACGATCGATACAACTTACCCGGCGGGCCGATTCGTCGCGCTCGACGGGGGCCAGATCATCGCGGACGCGGCGACCTTCGAGGAGTTGACGAAGGTTTTAGCGGCCGCGGGACAGGACTCGCCCGAAGTCCTCGTCGTTCAGGCCGGCGGCTATTACCCGAAGTCCGTCAACCTGCTCTCGCCGATGTTTCCCCGATGACGCCTCCCTTTGTTGGACAGCACAATCCCTATAAGGGCCGTCCGCCCCGGCCTTGGGTTCGAGTCCGTCTCCTCGCGGCCGATGGGACATTCCGTGAGGTGGAGCTGATCGTGGACACCGGGAGCCCGTTTCCTCTCGTCGTCTCCGAGGCGCTCTTGATGGCCGTTTCCTTCAAGGAAAGCGCGGACGTCGACGCGAACTTCGGATTCATGGCGGGCGGCTGGTTCCGCCTTGTCATCCCCGAAGTTTCCCTCAATTGCGAGATTCATGGTTACGGCTGCGATAACGTCTTCGCCGGCGCGCGGGAGAGTCATTCTGACTTCGGTGGTCTGATGGGACTGCCGGCTCTTCGACTGATCGAGTACGGCGGCGATGCCGACGGGTTCTGGATCCGCCCCGCGAAGCGCCTTAGCCCCTGACGAGGTCCCTCATGAACGTCCCGAAGCTCTTCGCCGCGCCGCACTCCGCCGTCTCGCGGCGCGACTTCCTCGCCCGCGCCGGCGGCGGCGCTGGCCTGCTCGCACTCGCCTCGCTCCTCCAACAGGAACAACTCTCGGCCGCCGAGCACGACCCGCTGGCGCCGAAGCCGGCGCACTTCCCGGCGCGGGCCAAGTCGGTCATCTGGCTGTTCATGAACGGCGGGCCGAGTCACGTCGACACCTGGGATTACAAGCCGGCCCTCGCCAGGCACGACGGCAAGGAGCTGCCCGGCTTCGACAAGTTCACCGGCTTCTTCAGCGACGCCGTCGGCCCGCTCATGAAGTCGCCGTTCCGCTTCGCCCGCCACGGCCACAGCGGAGCCTGGGTGTCGGAATTGTTCCCGAACATGGCCCGGCACGTCGACAAGATGGCTTTCCTCCGCTCGTGCTGGACCGACTCGAACAACCACTCGCCGGCGCTGTTCAAGGTCAACACCGGCTTCGCGCGCATGGGCAGCCCGTGCGTCGGCGCCTGGGTCACTTACGGCCTCGGCAGCGTCAGCCGCAATCTGCCCTCCTTCGTCGTCATGTACGACACCCTCGGCCGCGGCATCCCCAAGGGGCACGCGCAGAACTGGGGCGCCGGCTTCCTCCCCGGCGTCTACCAGGGCACCGCCCTCAGGCCGCAAGGACTGCCCATCGACGACCTCGCCCGCCACCCCGACATGAACGCGGGCCAGCAACGCGCGCAACTCGACCTCCTCAAGCGGCTCAACCGCCAACGCCCGCAGCAAGGGCCGGCCGAGCCCGACCTGACGGCCCGCGTCGAGTCGTTCGAACTGGCTTACCGTATGCAGATGGCGGCGCCGGAGGCCATCGACCTCGGCCGCGAAACGCAAGCGACGCAGCGGCTTTACGGCCTCGACAACCCGAAATGCACGCACTTCGCCAGGCAGTGCCTCACCGCCCGGCGCCTGGTGGAGCGCGGCGTCCGCTTCGTGCAGATCTACTCCGGCGGCATGGACAATCAGCTCAGTTGGGACGGCCACGCGGACCTCGCCGGCAACCACGGCGGCTTCGCGCAAGAGACCGACGCGCCCATCGCCGGCCTGCTGACCGACCTGGAGGCGCGCGGCCTGCTCGACTCGACGCTGGTCATCTGGGGCGGCGAGTTCGGGCGACTTCCCATTTCGCAAAAGGGGCAAAAGCCGGGCCGCGACCACAACCCGCACGCCTTCACCTACTGGCTCGCCGGCGGCGGCGCCAAGGGCGGAACGTCCTACGGGGAGACGGACGAGATGGGCTTCAAGGCCGAGGTCGACCGCGTCAGCGTCAACGACCTGCACGCGACCGTCCTGCACCTGCTCGGGCTCGACCACAAGCGACTGACGTTCCGCCACAACGGCCGCGACTTCCGCCTCACCGACGTGGCGGGGAATGTCGTGCGGCCGGTGATCGCCTGAGTCGCCACTCCGTCTTGCCCGCAACGCCGCGGCGTGGTAGGTTCCCGCGCGAATGACCGCCCTCTCGGTCACCCACGGACGGGAACGATGATCCTTCCGATCGCGTGCGCGCAGCTCGCTTGCACCCCCTTCGACCCCGCGTCGAACCTCGCCAAGGCCGACCACTTCGTCCGCGAGGCCGCTCGTCAGGGCGCCCGCCTCATTCTCCTGCCGGAGTTCCTGGCGACCGGCTGCGCCTACGACCGCCGCCTGCGCGACTTCGCCGAGCCGCTCGGCGGGCCGACGACGCGCTGGCTCCGAAGACAAAGCCGACGGACGAAGTGCTGGATCGGCGCCGGCATCATCGAGCGCGCCGGCGGCCTCTTCGACACGTTCGTGCTGGCCGGGCCGGGGGGAGAAGTCTTCTCGTACCGCAAGCAATACCCGGCCTTCTTCGAGAGGCTTTACTTCGACCGGGGGCAGTCGGTCGGCATCTTCGACACCGACCTCGGGCGCGTCGGCGTGATGATTTGCTGGGACATGGTCCACGCGCGCCCGTCCGACGCGATGGCCGGCCGCGTCGACCTGCTGCTGATCTGCTCCGCCTGGCCCGCCGTCGGCGGCGGCAACTTCCCGCTCTACGGCGCCCGCGGCTGGCTCGACCGACAACCCCTTCTTCGGCCGAAAGCGCTCGCCGAACGCTTGAAGGTCGCCGTCGCCTACTGCAACATGACCGGCCCGTTCGTCACGCCGGTGCCGTGGCTCGGCCTCACCTACCGCTCGGTGTACGCCGGCGGTTCGTCGCTCACCGACGCGCGGGGGCGGACGCGGGGCGCGGCGGGGTTGGAAGAGACAATTATCGTCGGCGAAGTTCAAATTGAGGGCCGTCCGCGGCGCTCGGCCGCGTAGTCCGGGGTGCGCGGGTAGGCGCCCCGGCGTGGTAGTCCGGGGGTGGGCGTCGTCGTTCCGGGGGTGCGCTGCGCGACCCCCGGCTTTGGGATACAACCCCTTCGGGGTAAAATGCCAGCGGCCCTACCCCGAAGGGGTTACATCCCACAGCCGGG
>JBBROG010000389.1:0-5575 GCA_038229635.1 Gemmatales bacterium | reverse complement strand
GTGCAGGCGGCCGGAGAGACTCCCCCGAACCCCCCCCGCCCCTGTACTCCGGGTAGTGGGTTTGGGGGGCGGGGTGTCTTTCCCCCCCGGAAAAACCCCTCACCCCCACCCCCGCCCCCCTGAGTAATGGGGCGAGGGGGGCATACGGGACAGTCACTGAGCCCCGCTTCTCCGTCAAGCTCTTCGGCCGAAGCGACCAAAGCCGGCCGGCGCCGCAAGTTTTTTCCCGGGACTTCCCGACGCACCCTATCTCACGCCCTCCCCCCTTCGCCCTTCCTGTCTTCGGCGGGACGCTGTTAACATGGGCGGAGGAACGGGCCGTAGGCAACCCTCGGCGCGGCGGGAGCACGGGATGGATCGGGTGCGTCACTTCCTCGACGACGTCAAGCAGCGCGGCCTGGCCGACGGGAACCTCCTCGGGCTCCTGAACGTCCTCATCGGCCGGCACCTCGCGCGGCCAGACGGCACGCTCATCTCCGCCGGGCTCACCTGGCGCGAGGCCGCGGCCCACCTGAAGCGGGCGCGCTGGGACCGCGAGGGCGTCCGCGAACTCGGCGTAGACCCCGCGACCTTGCCGCCGCGCGACCGGGGGCGCTTCTGGTATCTCGCCCTGACGCGAGCCGGCGTCGATTCGCCCAAGGCGACGCAGGCCGGCGACACGCTTGCCCACACGCTCCAGGGCGCCGGCTACACCGTCGGCCCGCCTCCCGCCGCGGGCTGACGTCCCTGGCTCTCTTGCCCGCCTTCCCTTCCCGGCAGGTTCCACGTTCGCGAAACCTTCGTCAGGATCGGACAAACCGTCAAAGTTGCGCCTCGACTCGGCCGATACTATCATGCAGGACGGCCGGGGGAGGCAAGCGCCTACCCTTGCCGTTGTTCGGCCGGGCGGCGCCAGGAAGGCGAGACGGGGCGCGTCTCGCTCAAGCATCAGACGCGAGAAGGATCGACCATGGCTCACGCAACTTCGCAGGGCAACACGGCCTTGCACGACTCGAGTGAGAAAGGGTTGGCCCCGGACTTCCGGGCGGCACGGGGGGGTGCCTTCCGGGCCGTGGCGGCGCTGCTTGTCGTCCTCGCCGCCGTCCCGACCGCGTGGGCTCAGGTTGGCGGGGGCGCCGGCGCGGGGGGCGGCGCCGGGCGCCCCGGCGGGGGGGCGGCGCCCCAGGGCAACGGCGCGGAAACCCTCGGCGCCCCGCGCCTCATCGGCGGCGTCGGCACCGGCACCGCCACCGGCATCGCCAACATCGGCCCGCGCCTGCTCGGCGCCCCCGCCACGCAAGTCTTCGGCTCCTCCCCGGTGCCGACGCGCGAGGATCTCGACCGCTTCAACAAGTACGTCCGCGGCTTCGTCGACCCGGGGCTGAGCTTCGACTTGATTCAGAATCGTTCGCGGATCCTCCACCTCAAGGAGGCCCCGTTCCGCATCCAGATCAGCGACGACCGCGTCGTCAACTACGTGACGCTCAATTCGCCGGCCGAATTGTCGATCCAGGGCCTCACGATCGGCAGCACCGTCGTGAACATGTGGTTCGGCGACCGCGGCGACCTGGCCAACCAGACCATCCTCAGCTTTCAGGTCAACGTCCTGCCCGACCCCGACGCCAAGCGCCGCCTCGAGGAGGTTTACCGAGCCCTCCAGAACGAGGTCAACTCGGCCTTCCCCGACTCGTACATCTGCCTGACGCTCGTCGGCGACAAGCTGGTCATCAGCGGCGAGGCCAAGGACGCCATCGAAGCGAACCACATCCTCCAGCTCATCCGGCCGGGCGGCGGCGGCACCGCCGCCGGCGTCGCCGGCAACCCGGTGCTGGCCGGCAACGCCGCCGGGTCGGGGCCGAACGCCAACCTGAACATCTTCAACCCCGCCGTCCTCGGCAACATCCCCGGCATCCCCGAGGGGCAGACGCGGCCCGGCCTGGAGAACTACATCCTTCAGGGAGAGAGTAATATTATCAACCTGCTGCGCATCCCCGGCGAGCAGCAGGTCATGCTCAAGGTGACGGTCGCCGAGATGAGCCGCGGCGCCGCCCGCAGCATCGGCTTCAGCTACGCCCTCCGCAACAACAGCGGCATCCAGGTGTTCTCCTACGGCGGCGGCGGCGCCAACGGCAACCTGCCGTTCGTCCTCGACAACGGCCGGATCAACCTGGCGATCCAGGCCCTCCGCGGCGTCAACCAGGCGCGCTCGCTCGCCGACCAGCACCTGACGACGCTGAACGGCATCCCGGCGACGTTCTTCGCCGGCGGGCAGTTCCCGGTCCCCGTGGTCACCGGCGCGACGGCCACCGGCCTGCAGGGCGTGTCGTTCGTGCCGTTCGGCGTGTCGCTCCAGTTCACCCCGGTCATCACCTGCAAGGACCGCATTCGCTTGCAGCTCAACGCCCAGGTGAGCACCCGCGACCCGAGCATCGGCAACGGCACCGCGCCCGGTCTGCAGTCGCGGACGATCACGACGACGGTCGAGATGCGCGAGGGTCAGACCTTCGCCATCGGCGGCCTGATGCAGACCAACCTCGGCGGCACGACGTCGCGAGTCCCGCTCCTGGGCGACTTGCCCTTCGGCGGCCAGTTGTTCCGCAGCGATTCGACGTCGGCGAGCGAGTCGGAAGTGGTCCTCCTGGTGACGCCGCAGCTGGTCCACCCGCTGGAGCCGAACGAGACGCCGCCGCTGCCGGGCTCGGACTACTTCGAGCCGGGCGACCTGGAGTTCTACCTGCTCGGCCGCCAGGAGAGCAGCCGCTCCTACGACTACCGCAGCCCGGTCATGAACGACATCAACCGCATGGCGGCCTACCGCCGCTGCCAACTGCTCTACTTCGTCGGCCCGAGCGGCCACAGCGACGGGCGGTAAGAGTCTCCCCCCTCTCCCCGGTACTCAGGGGAGAGGGGCTTACGGTACAGACGCTAAGCCCTGAGTACTGAGTACCGAGTACTGAGTACGGTGAGGAGGAAAAGCATGAAACGGATCTCTCTCGCGGCCTGCGTCGTCGGCGCCGCGCTCGCCTGGGGCGGCGAGGCCCGCGCTCAGAAGTGCAATAGCTGCCTGTGCGGCAACGGCCTGTTCCGCATCGACAATTGTGCCAGCATCCCGCGGCGAGCCCAGCCGGCGCCGATCGGGACCTACGTCAACGCCTGGCGGCACCTCCACGACATGAAGGCGGAGATGGACGACTTCGTCTTCTACCGCAACATGTGGGTCCGCGGCGGCACCGAGCTTGGGGCGCTGGGCCGTTACCAGCTCGACCACATGACGAGCCGCCTCGCCAAGGTGCCGTTCCCGGTCGTCATCGAGACGTGCCAGGACGACCGCCTCGACGAGGCGCGGCGCGAGGTCATCATCACGCTGCTGGAGCGGCGCGGCTTCGGCGACCCGTCGCGGATCATCGTCGCCTTCCCGATCGCCGAGGGTCTGAGCGCCGAGGAGGCGCCGCGCATCGCCTCGTTCTACCAGAGCGGCGGCTTCGGCGGAGGCGGCGGCGTCGGCGGCCTGGGCGGCTTCGGCGGCTTCGGCGGCTTCCGTTAACAAAGCGACAAGGGACAAGTGCGAGCGACGAAATGTTGAGCGCACTTGTCACTCGCGACTTCCGGGAGGGAGACATGATCGGACGTTGGCTTCGTCGCGCGCTGCTGCCGGGCGCGCTGGGTCTTTTGGCGACCGGCTGCGTTTCCGGCGGCGACCTCGTCCCCGCCTCCCTGATGCCCGGCGGCGCGGCCCAGGCGAAGAAGGCCGACGGACTCGAGCCGCCGGTCCGCGGCAGCGAGGAGTTGCCCAAGAACGAAGCCCTGCACGTCTGCCTCACCGTCGCCCGCACGATGGACCAGGCCGGCAACGACGAGGGCGCGCTGGAGCAGTGGGAGAAGGTCGAGAAGCTCGACCCGAGCAACCTGGAGGCGGCGCGGCGCCTGGCCGTCCTCTACGACCGGAGCTCGCCCCCCGACTGGGCGCGGGCCGAGGCCGAGTACCGCCGCATGACGAAGGCGCGGCCGAACGACGCCGACCTCTTCAGCGACTGGGGCTACTCCTTCTACCTGCGCAATAACTGGGACGAAGCCGAGGCGAAAATGCGGAAAGCGCTTCAGCTCAACGCGAAGCACGAGCGGGCACACGGCAACCTCGGCCTGGTGCTCGGCCAGAAGGACCGCCCCGGCGACGCCCTCAAGGAGTTCCGGGCGGCGGGCCTGAGCGAGGCCGAGGCGCACTGCAACCTCGCCTTCGTCTACTGGTCGCGCGGCAAGTTGGAGTCGGCGAAGCAGGAGTGCCGCGCGGCGCGCGAGTTGGACGCCTCTTGCGTCAAGGCGCGCGACATGCTCGCGATGCTCGAGGCGCCGCCGCACCCGCCCGCCGAGCCGGGCAAGCCGGGCCGCGGCGCCACCGCTCGCCGGCCGGGCGACGGCCGCCCGCGTGCCGCGGCGCTGCCGCCGGAAGTGTGGGAAGCGGAGCGGACCGCCGCCCTCCGCGCGGCGGCCGCGGCGAGCGCCGCCGGATCGCCGACCATGCCCGCGCCGCTGCCCGAGCCGGTGCTGCGCACCTCCAACGGGACGACCTGGGTTCCCGTCAACCCGCCGGCGGCGCGCCAGCCCGAGCCGAGCGGCGCCGGCGTCGGCTCCATCAGCTACTAGAGCCCGTACCGAGTCGCGCGGCGGAGTCAGCGGTAGAATAGGCCGTTGACTCCGCCGCGCCGCGCGCGGCCCGGAAAAAGGGCCTGCCATGTCTCCCCCTTCCTGTCGTCTCCTCCCCTACGCCGTCGCCGACGGCGCCCGCAACATGGCCGCCGACGAAGTCCTCCTCGAAGAGGCCGTCGCCGGCCGGGCGTCGCTGCGCTTCTACG
This sequence comes from Gemmatales bacterium, assembly GCA_038229635.1. GTDB lineage: Bacteria > Planctomycetota > Planctomycetia > Gemmatales > Gemmataceae > DATFNV01. Next base: position 746 of record JBBROG010000389.1, on the reverse strand, counting down.
GCTGGTCGCCGCCGACGCTGAGCCTCGGCTACTTCCAGCCCGCCGCCCTGCGCGCCGCCGACGAGCGCCTCGCCGTATTGCCCTACATCCGCCGCCCCTCCGGCGGCCTGACGCTGGTGCATCACCACGAGGTCACTTACGCCCTCGCTCTGCCGCAGGGCAAGCCGTGGCAGGACGGCGAGTCGTGGCTGTGCCGTATGCACCACGTCCTCGCCGCCGCCCTCGCCACGTTGGGCGTCGTCGTCGTCCCGCACCGGCCGCGCGCCGGCGACCACTTCGACGGCCCGCTCTGCTTCCGCCACCACACGGCCGGCGACCTGCTCCTCGGCGCCGCCAAGGTCGTCGGCAGCGCGCAGCGCAAGCTCCGCGGCGCCCTGATGCAACACGGCGGCATCTTGTTGGAGCGCAGTCCGTTCACGCCGACTCTTCCGGGGATTCGCGAGTTGAGCGGCCGCGCCCTGGGCGTGGAGGAGACGTGTGCCGCGGCCCGGCGTGCCTTTGAGAGTGCGACGGGATGGGACGTGGCACCCGGTGAGTGGACCACGGAGGAACATCGGCGGATTGAGGAGATCGCCGAAGAGACTTATGCCCGTCCGGGGTGGAATGACAAACGCTGAACCGGCTCAAAGAGCCAGGGATTCCGGGGGTGCGCGGGATTCCGAGGGTGCGCTGCGCGACCCCCGGCTTTGTTATGTAACCCCTTCGGGGTAGGGCCGGGGGCATTTTACCCCGAAGGGGTTACATCC
>JBBROG010000388.1:0-5588 GCA_038229635.1 Gemmatales bacterium | reverse complement strand
TGAACCGGTTGGCCTTGTCCTTGTTGCGGGGCGATCCAAGCAAAGGGTCGTTGAAAGTCAAACGGAAGCGGGCGGGGAGGAACATTCGGTACTTGGCACAACTCCTTGGGTTTTCAAGCAATTGAAGTGCGTTTGCCGTGGTCTGGAAGGCCAGCGCGACGATGTCGCACATGAGCCGCATGTGTTCGCGGATGTCCTCGGGGAGTCCGTTGTCGGGGCGCGGCATCGAGGCCGCGGGCCGGCCGCGGCCGCGGGCCTTGTCGTCGGCCTGGTCCTTGGCGGCGCGCGTGCGCTGGACGCGCTTCTCCACGTCACGAACGCTGGTCAGGTATTCGTCGAGCTTGGCCCGGTCGGAATGGCTGACCCGGCCGTTGAGCGCCGCGGTCTGCTCCCGGACGCGGTCGAGGATGCCGAGGGTCCGCCGACTGCCCTGGTTGTCGAAGAGGCTGTCGAACGCCAGCGACGGGTAGACCTCCATCGGGACCGGCGAGTTGGCGTCCTGCCAGGAGATGTGCGAGCTGTAGGCCATCGAGAAGTTCGTCTCGTGGTAGCCGGTGATCGGCTGCTCGCACCCCAGCACCAGGCTCGGCTGGGCGGTCTCTTCCCCGAGGCGTGCGGCGAGCACCTGGTCCATGCTGACGCCGCCGCGCAGCACGGCCCCTTTCTGGAGCGCGGCTCCCGACAGGATGTTGCCGGTCTGACCGGGGTGGATGCCGACCCCCGTCGCGTGCTTGTTGAACAACCCCGAGATGACGTTCAGGCGGGAGCGGAAAGGAGACAGCGGCTCGAGGCTCTTGCTCAGCTCCATGTCGGAGCCCGCGCCCTTGGCCCACCAGTGGTTAGGGCTGATGCCGTTGCCCATGAACAGGGCCGCGAACCGCCTGGGAGGTTTGGCGCCGGCCGCTTCGCTCCCCCAGACGGGGATCGACTCCAGCCACGGGAGGGCCATCGTCACGCCGACGCCTTTCAGGAACGTCCGCCGGTTGACCTTGTTCGATTGTGGATTCATCAGTTCGACCCCTGGGCCGATCTTGTAAGGTAACAGCCCTTGTTCGCGTTGTCAGCGGACCGTGCTGAGAAGGTAGAAAACGATCTCCTTGGTTCGCTCCCGCTGCACGATCTCCCGGATCGCGGCGCGCAACTGGCTCTCATCCCGAACGTCGGGGAAAGACTCCCCATCGGGTGTGGTCACAAGAGCCGGCCACGGGCCGGCTACGGGAGTAGTCACGCGAAACAGCAAGTGCGCATAGCCGGTTTTCACAAGCTTGAGGTAACAGTTATGTCGCACGTCGCGGATGACGCCGGAGGCGCCGACTCCGAGCGTGTCCACATACAATACGATTGCGCCGCCGGTCTGGGTGTCGATGTCGCCGACGGCATCGACAAGCATCTCTCGCATTCCGCGGGGCGGGGTCACGGCGGAGAAATTCGGCCACAGGCTATTCGACATCCCGAGCCCCCCTATCAATTACAGGTTCCAGTGAAAAACCACCGGCAAGTGGTCCGAAGCCGTCTGTACGTCCGGCAGTCCGTCCGCGTCGAGCAACGGGATGCTTCCGACCTGAGTTATTATCCGGAGTTGGTCTTCCGGAAAGCGGGCCGACTCGCCCGGCCGCAGCACGACTTGGTCCAGCATGTGCCAGCCGAATTCGTGCGCCCACGCCCCGATCCAGTAATGAGTTGCGGCGCACGCCTCGGGGTGCAGCCGGTGCCCGTAGGCGCGCCACATGGGATTGTAGAAAAAATCCGTCGCCGCGCCTGCGCCCCGAACCTTTCGGGTGGCGGCGGCCCGCACCGACTTCACCCCGAGGGCATGGAGCCCGTCCGCGTCCACGACCGCCGACTCGAAGGGTTGGGCGTTGAAATCTCCGGCGATGATCGTGCGCCGGTGGTTTCGCGCCTCCTCGTGGCGCCGGTCGGCGTCGGAAACCCGGCGGAACAAAACCCTTCGCGTGCTGTCGTCGTAGTTCCGCCTGTCCAGACCGTGGAGGAGGACGAGCAGGCCTTCCTGTCCTGAGGGGGGCGTCCACTTCCACATGCCGACGCGATCACCGAGCCGGTAGCGCAGCCGGGCGAGTCCATGGCCCGCCCGGTGAAACACCCCGAACCTCTTTGAAGAGGGTCGTTTGAACAGGCCATCTCTCATCAAGAGGCCGGGAAGTTGACTCGACCCGAACGCGTATTCGACCAGAAGAACGACGTCGATCTGATGTTCGCGGACCAAATTCTGTACGAGGCCGTCCAGGGGTTTGCGTCGGACGTTCCACAGCAGGAATGCCGCCATTGGCGCCTCATCTCCGCGTCGTCTCTTCTGCCTCAGCAAACCCGATCAGTTTCGCTCTACAGGTTGATCTCTTGCCTACTCGCCCCGCGAGTCGTCGCGCCCCCTCTTATTCAGAAATTGCGGCGTCGTGACGATCACCTCGACCAGGCTGCCGAAGGCGTAATTGTCGGCCGTCAGTCTCGTCCGCATCTCGTCGAGTGCCTTCCCATCCGAAAGCAAGAGGCCGCGCCCCAGGCCATACGAAAAGAGTTTCTTACACAGGTTATCGACGAAATCTTCCTGCCGCCTCTCGCGCAGGTACGCGCGCAGCCCGTCGAGCCCGTCTCGGTCTCCGCCGTCGGGGAAGGTCGCGCCGGTTTCGACCGGGCGTCCTCCCAGGTCTTTCGCGCGACGCTCTCCGACCGGCCCGAAGCCCTCGAAGACCAGGCCGACCGCGTCGAAGCGGCGGTGGCAGCCGGCGCAACTCTTGTTGTCGCGGTGCCGTGCGAGTAGCTGGGGCAGCGTCAACTCTCCGGGGCCGGCCTCGTCCTTCGGCAACTCGGGGACGGCGGGAGGCGGCGGGGGGATCACTTCGCCGAGCAGTCGGCGGACGACCCAGTAGCCGCGCTTGACCGGACTGGTGCGCAGCCCCGGCGCGTTTTTGGTGAGAAAGACCGCCATCGGCAGCAGTCCGCCGCGACCGAAGGGACGTGCGTCCTCGACGCGTACCCATTCGTCCGGCCCCTTCGGCGGCGCGGGCATGCCGTAGTGCCGGGCCAGGGGCGGGTTCACGAACGTGTCGCTGCCGTAGAGCAGGTCGAGGACGGAGCGATTCCGCTGCGCGACGTCGACGAGGTAGCGGACCGGCTCTTCAAACATCGCCTGCCGCAGCTCGTTGGTGAAACTCGGGAACCGGCCGCGGTCGACGCCGTTGTGTTCCTCGAAGCGGCGGAAATCGAGCCAGTTGCCGCCGAACTCGGTCGCCAGCCCGCGCACCCGCGGGTCGCGCAGCATCCGCCGCGCCTGGGCCGTCAGCACGTCCGGCCGACGCAGGTCTCCCGCCGCGGCGTGAGCGAGCAGTTCGGCGTCGGGCATGCTCGACCAGAGGAAGTAGCTCAGCCGACTGGCCAGCGCGTAGTCGGGCAGGGGCCGCGCGGCCGTGCCCGGTTCCGCGAGATCAAAGCGATAGCTGAAGTGGGGAGACAGCAGCACGGTGACGAGGGTGTCGCGCAGCGCCTCCTCGTGCCCAGGGTCGTCCTGCCGCCGGAGGGTGTGGTAGAACGCCAGCAGGTCGTCCCGCTCGGCGGCCGACAAGGGCCGGCGGTAAGCCCGCTCGGCGAAGCGCGCGAGCGCCTCGAGGGGGCTCGGCTCGGCGGCCTGCCGCGCGCGCTCGACTTCGCGAATCTCCGCCGAGATCCCGGCGAAATATGTTCTTATCGCCTCCTCCGCCTCGCCTTTGGCTCCCTGCTCGCGCGCCTTCGCCAGGTACGCCTCGGCGAGCCGGGTCATCTTCGCCTCGGAAACGGCGTCTTTGTCCTCGGAGCGGGCGAAGTCGAACTCGGCCTCGCGCATGAAGCGGGGCGGCTCGGCCCGCTCGAAGAAAATGAAATCCTTGTACTGCCGCGCCGGCGCCAGGGCGACGAAATTCAACTCCTGCCACAGCGCGTCGAGCTCGCGGCGCTCGCGCCCGTCGAGGATCAATTCGCACAGCGGCTCGTCGTCGCGGAAATACCCCTGCATGAGGTGGAAACCGGCCGTGAGCGGCCGCCCCTGGCCGGCGGCGTTGGGGTCGAAATACGGGCCGCGGTCGGAGACGACAAAGGCGTCCGGAAAGACCGAGCAGAAGCGGTCCAGGGCTTTGCGCCCCTTTTCCTTCCCCGCATCGGTTTCCTCGAGCGCGAACAGTTTCGCCAGCCCGGCGTCCGTGCCTTTGAGACGTTCGACCAACTTGTTCCAATCGGCGACAACCTCTCCGGAATAACTCCTGTGCCGGCTCGCCAGTTGGCGGTTTCTCCACAGCACGAGCGGCTGACTGCCGGCGGAGATCCCTTTGACGCTCAACTTCTTGACGTCGGGCTTCAGTTGCCCGCGCAGGCGCACGACGAGATCGCGCATCCGCTCGCAGTCGAGGGGTACCCGTCGGTCGTGCGGGTTGAGCGGGATCGGCAGGTCGCGCCACATCGCCCGGACGGCGGCCAACGGACCCGCTTCCGCCCCGGTTTCGGTCAGGGCCGACCAAACCAGCGCCAGGTACTTCGGACTCAGCCCCGCCTCGCTCGCGAAGTCGTTCAACTCCGCGTCGGGTTGACCACGTTCGCCGCGGTAGTGGAACTTCCAGGCGGCGCGGAAGTAATCGGCGAAATCGACCTTGTGGCGGTCGTAGAAGTCGGTGATGCGCCGGACGCAATACTTGTCGCGGTCGGTGTCGGTCACGGCGGGGTGCGGCGCGAAGACGAAGCCTTCCGGCTTCAGGACGACGTGGTCGGCGACCAGCCGCGCCGCGGCCAGGGATTTCTTCAGCAGCGCGGGGGACATGGCGAGCGATTCGCCCGAGTTGTCGAAGCCGGCTTCGTTGGCGGGGTCGACCGGGAACTCGCGCGTCGGCCGGATGTCAACGCCCGTCAGGTCGCGAATCGTGGCGTCGAACTCGGCGTTGCTCAGGCGGCGGGCCAGGACCGTACCCGGGTCGCCGGCGTTTCGCCCCGCCTCGCGGTCGCGTAGGTCCCGGGCCCAGGCGATGACCTCCGCCCGTTCCTCGGGCTCCGGCCGGCGCGGCGCGTCTTCGGGGGGCATCTCCTCCGCCCGGAGACGTTCGAGGACCGTTTCCCACGGGCGGGCGCCGTCGGCGACCGCCGTCGCGGTGCTGAGGTCGAACCCGCCTTCCTGCTTTTCCGCGCCGTGACACGCGAAGCAGTAGCGCTCAAGGAACGGCCGCACTCGGGCGGAGAAGCGGTGTTCGAGCGGGTCGGCCGACGGCTCCGAGCGGTCCTCGGAGGGATTCGCGACCGGAGGCGTCGCCGCACGAAACGCGAGCCACACGCCCAAGCCAGCGAGGACGGGGGCGAGGGCAAAAAGGACAATAATAATTCGAGATTTCCGGGACATGGAACTCCTGCTTAGTCGCCTGGCTTACCGGCCCGAGTCGTTCCGGGGGTGCGCTGCGCGACCCCCGGCTATGATATGAAACCCCTTCGGGGCAGGGCTTCCAACATGGTTGTAAACCCAAGGTATCAAAGGCTTTGCGGCAACAGATCATGTGAACTAACGTCCACTGTCAGTCGGGCCTCGCCGTGGCCGAGGCGGGACATGCCGAAAACCACGGGCG
>JBBROG010000387.1:0-5613 GCA_038229635.1 Gemmatales bacterium | reverse complement strand
CGACTGACAGTGGACGTTAGTTCACATGATCTGTTGCCGCAAAGCCTTTGATACCTTGGGTTTACAACCATGTTGGAAGCCCTGCCCCTTCGGGGTAAAATGCCCCCGGCCCTACCCCGAAGGGGTTGTATCCCACAGCCGGGGGTCGCGTACTCGCGCACCCCCGGATCAACGACGCCCACCCCCGGAACGACGACACGCACCCCCGGAATCCCTCAATTGCCCCACCGCGCCGCGGGTGTTAGAATCGCGCTGGATATCCTCCTCGCGCGCCACCCCCACGGAGACGCGGCCGTGCCGTATTCCGCCGAGATCAGCCGCACCAGCCCCACCTGCCTTCTTTTCCTCATCGACCAGTCGACGTCGATGGACGGGCCGTTCGGCGGACAACCGGGCAAGAAGAAGTCGGAGGGCGTCGCCGACTCCATCAACCGCCTCCTACAAAACCTCGTCCTGAAGTGCGCCAAGTCGGACGGCATCCGCGACTACTTTCACGTCGGCGTCATCGGCTACGGCGACGGCGTCCAGTCGGCCCTCGGCGGCGCCCTCGCCGGGCGCCACCTCGTCCCCATCAGCGCCGTCGCCAACAACCCGCTGCGCGTCGAGCAGCGCACGCGCAAGGTCGACGACGGCGCCGGGGGGCTGCTCGAACAGTCGTTCAAGTTCCCCGTCTGGTTCGAGCCGGTCGCTCAGGGCCAGACGCCGATGTGTCAGGCGCTGACGCTGGCGACGCGGGTGACGCAGGAGTTCGTCACGCAGTCGCCGGAGGGCTTTCCGCCGCTGGTCGTCAACATCACCGACGGCCGCGCCAGCGACGCCGACCCGCGCCCCGCCGCCGCCGCCCTGCGCGACCTCGGCACGACGGACGGCAACGTCCTCCTCTTCAACGCCCACCTGTCGTCGACGCCGAGCCCGCCCGTCGTGTTCCCCGCCGGCGCCGAGGAGTTGGCCGACCCCTACGCCCGCCACCTGTTCAAGATGTCGAGCGAGCTGCCGACGCGGCTCTTCGACGCCGCCCGCGCCGACGGCTTCGACGTCATCTTCGGCGCCCGCGGTTTCGTCTTCAACGCGGACCTCGTTTCGGTGATCCGCTTCCTCGACATCGGCACGCGCGTGGCGCAGGGCGTGCGGCCATGAGCGAACGCCCCGCGACGACGACCTGGCGCGGCCTGTGCCTCGCGAAGCGCGGCCACGGCGCCGACGAGTACGAGGACGCCTTCGCCGCCGACCCCGGCGCCGGCCGCTTCGCCGTCGCCGACGGCGCGTCGGAGAGTTCCTTCGCCGGGGCCTGGGCGCGGCTGCTGGTCGACGGCTTCGTGAGGAAGCAAGACGGGCCGAACTGGCTGGCGGCGGCGCGGCGCGACTGGGCGGCACAGGTCGACGGCCGGCCGCTGCCGTGGTACGCCGAGGCCAAGCGCGAGCAGGGCGCCTTCGCGACCTTTCTCGGCCTCGTCCTGGGACGGACGCCCGAGGGAGAAGCCGTCTGGCGGGCGCTGGCGGTCGGCGATAGCTGCCTGTTCCAGGTGAGTCGGGACCGCCTCGTCGAGAGGTTCCCCGTGTCCGACTCGCGCGCCTTCGGCAACCAGCCGCACCTGCTCGGCGCGCGCGCCGCCGGAGCCGCGCGGGGCGACGGCCACGCCGAGCGGCGCGGCTCCTGGCGGCCCGGCGACCGCTTCCTGTTGGCGACCGACGCGCTGGCTCAGTGGTTCTTGAGCCGCCACGAAGCCGGGGAGCGGCCGTGGGAAGCGCTGGCCGGCCTCGGCGCGGACGACTTCGGCGCCTGGGTCGAGGAGTGCCGCGAGCGCGACGGGCTGCGCAACGACGACGTGACGCTGGTGGTGATCGAGGCGTGAGAGCCGCTTGCGGCTTCGCATTACTGCGAAGCCGCAAGCGCAGGAAGGAGCCCCCGACCGTGTCGTGGCCCGTCTCCCAGGACTACAACGAAGCGGTCCAGAACCCGCGCACCAGCTTCGGCGACGCCGAGCTGCGCGAGGCGGAGGCGGTGGCCAACGCGCTCGGCCTGCCCCTGCCGCGCTCCGGCAATTTCGCTGACGTCTACGAGTTCCGTAGGGGCGAGAGCCGCTGGGCCGTCAAGTGCTTCACGCGCGAGGTCGCCGGCCTGCGCGAGCGCTACGCCGAGATCAGCGGCCGCCTCCGCCGCGCCCGCCTCCCCTTCGCCGTCGACTTTTCCTACCTCGAAGAGGGCATTCGTGTCCGCGGCCGCTGGCACCCCGTCCTCAAGATGCGCTGGGTCGAGGGCCTGCTGCTCAACGAGTTCGTCCGCGACCACCTCGACAAGCCGGCGCAGCTCGCCAAGCTGAGCGCGCTGTGGCGGCGCATGACGGCGCGGCTGCGCGAGGCCGGCGTCGCCCACGGCGACTTGCAGCACGGCAACGTCCTCCTCGTCCCCGGCAGCCGGGCGGCGTCGCTAGCCCTGAAGCTGATCGACTACGACGGCATGTACGTCCCCGCGCTGGCCGGGACCGCGTCGGGCGAGGTCGGCCACCCGTCGTACCAGCACCCGCAGCGGCTCACCGAGGGCACCTACGGCCCCGAGGTCGACCGCTTCCCGCTGCTGGTCGTCGCCGCGGCGCTGCGCTGCCTGACGGTCGGCGGCCGCGCCCTGTGGGAGCCTCACGACAACGGCGACAACCTCCTCTTCCGCCAGACCGACTTGCGGGCGCCCGAGAAGTCGGCGCTGTTCCGGGAACTGTGGCGGCTGCCCGACGCGGCGGCGCACGCCCTGGTCGGCCGGCTCGCCGTCGCCTGCGCGGAGCCGCTCGACCGCGTCCCGCTCCTGGAGGAGTCGTTCGCCGACGAGACTTCCTTCCTCGGGTCCGAGGCGCACGCCCGCGCGGTCGCTCTGCTCGGCGCGGAGGCCGTCAGCGTCGGCGTGCCACCGGCAGACTTTCCCCCCTCTCCCCTTCACCCCCAACCCCTCTCCCCGAAGGGGCGAGGGGAGGAGATTCGCGACCGTCCGACGATCCCGGCGGTCGTCTGGATGTGGATGGCGCTCGTCGTCGCGGCGCTGGTGGTGCTCTTCCCGCTCGTCTTCTGGTTGGTGCCGCGCCGCCCTCGTCCGACGGAACCAGCGGGGCACGCCGAAGTGACGCTTCACGAAGAGCCCGCTGAGACGAGCCGCGGGGAGACTTCCCCGCCCCCGGCGCCCCCGCCCGCGAGCCCTGTGTCGGTGGGCACGAAAGCGAAGGATCTGCTGGCGGCCGCCGAGTCCGCGACGTCGAACGACGACCGCCAGACTGTCCTCGCCGACTGCCTCGCGCTCGTCGAGGCCGAGCGCGCCAAGGACCACTACGACGACGCCCACTTCCTGCTCACCGCGGCGGCGGACAAGGTGGCGCGGCTCGTGGGCGACGAGGCGGCCGTCGCGACCGTCGCATCGTTGACGAAACAGACGGCCGAACTGCGCGAAGAGCACGCGCGGCTGACGGAGGCGCTCCTGGCGCTGAAGGGGAACGACCCCAAGGTGCTGCTAAAGCGCGGCCAGTTCCTCTGCTTCTGCAAGGGCGACTGGGCCGACGGGCTGCGAATCCTCCGCCACGCCGTCCCGTTGGAACTCGCTTACCTGGCGGCACGGGACCTCGAGTCGGCGCGGGCAAGCCCGGAGGACAAGGCGGATCTCGCCGCGCGCTGGTGGGACCTCGCCGAGGCGGAGCAAGACCTGCGCGAGCGCAACCTGCGCGCCCGCGCGCGCTTCTGGTATCGCGAGGCGCTGCCGGGGCTGCGCGACGAAGCGAGGAAGCGACAGGCCAAGGAGAGATTGACCCTCCGCGTCGGCGAAGAAGAGTACCATCCGGGCCTCGCGGCAGAGTATTACCGGGGCCTCGACTTTTCCGACCGCGTCAAACGCGACGTCGCCCCGCGAGTCGACTTCGCTTGGGGCCAAGGGACGCCCCCTCCTCCCGTCGCCGACGGGCCGTTCTCGTGCCGCTGGACTGGCTATTTAATTCCACCCGCGCCAGGCGCTTACCGCCTCCTCCTGGAAGCCGACATGAGCGTGTCGCACGACAGCGGCCTTCTGAAGCCGCGGCCGGGTGCGGGCGGGCGCCGGGAGGTGTGGCTGACGCTGCCCGCCGACACGCCGTATCACCTCGTCGTCGACTACCGACATAAGGGGGCCGCGTCGCCGGTCCGGTTGCTGTGGGCGCGGGACGGCGCCTTCGGCGAGCGGGCGGTCCCCGACGAGGCGCTGTACCATACCAGGGCGCAAGAGCGGTGACGCGCGGGAGAGGAGGAAGTCGTGCCTCGCGGATGGTTTTACTCTCATAACGGGCGGTCGCACGGCCCGGTGACGGCCCGGCAAATCAAGGCGCTGGCGGCGACCGGCGGCCTGATGCCCGACGACGTCGTCTGGCCGGAGGGCGTCGAGCCGTCCCGAGGCGTCGAGGCGGCCAAGGCGCTCGACTTCGCGGCCCTGCGCCGCGCCGCCCAGGAGGCCCGCCGCCGCGGCGAGAACTTCGCCCCGCCGGCGCCCCCCGTCGCGAAGGAGGCGCCGGCCGCGGACGACAATCTCCTCGGCTGGCGCGACGAGTTGAGTCAGCTCTTCCGCGACCCCGAGGAGGCCGTCGGCCCGGTGCCCGACTGGCTCGAACAAGAAAAGCCCGCCGCGTCGGCGTTGCCCGACTGGCTCGCGGAGATGCGTCCCCTCGCCGCCCCCGCGCCCAAACCCCTCCCGCCGCCGGCGAGCCGCGTGACGCCGCCGCCCGCGCCGGCGGCGAGTCCGCCAGCCAGCGGCCCCGGAGCCGGTCCGTTCTACGTCAAGCGCGAGCCGCCGCGCCCGCCGGCCGCCGTCCCCGAGGCTCCGCCGGTCGGTGCCCCCGTCCTGGACCGCATGGGCATCGACCCGGCGACGGGCCGCGTCGTCGACCGGGTGAAGTTCGACGCCTGGCAGGAGGAGCAACGGCTGCTGCAGTCCGAGGAGCTGCCGGCGCCGCGCGACTACGACGCCGACCCGTTCCGCACGGCGCGCAAGCAGCTCGCGGCCTGGATGGACCTGGACAAGAATCGCGACCGCCTCGCCCGCGGCGACTTCAACGCCCTGCGCCACGACGCGGCGCTGCAGCGCTTCCTGCTCCACTTCGAGAAATACGGGTCGGAGAAGTGCAAGAACCTGCGCGACTACACGGAGTTCCTCATCGAGGCCCGCACGGCCGCGCGTCGCAGTACGCGGGGGTGACTTCCCGTCCGACGCGCGACGTGTCAGCACGATACGCCGGCGTCGTTCTGTCGCGCGAACACCTCCTAGCCCGGCACGAACGGGGAATCGAGGTCGTCTACCACCTGGGCCGCCCGCGCGGCAGTGGTGAGGCCCTCGGCGAGGGCCTGGGCCAGAACCTGCCCCGCCAGTTCGTCGCGGATGGGGCCGACCCGGCCGCGGAAGGCGTACCAGCAGGAGTGTGACGGCAGGCAACCCCGAAGTAGCCAGCGCGGGGGCTCGGACGCGCGGGCGTCCTTGTACCACGGGGAAGGCCGAGGTCGTCCCGAGCGCGCCTCGTCCAGGGCGGCCCGGAGCCGCAAGTCGGGCGGGTAAGGGAGATCGCCGGTGCCGTGGTAGCAAGCGCGCAAGGGTCGCAGGTCGAGTCGGGCGACGGCCTG
>JBBROG010000386.1:0-5615 GCA_038229635.1 Gemmatales bacterium | reverse complement strand
GGTAGGTCCGGGGGCCTTTTACCCCGAAGGGGTTGTATCCCACAGCCGGGGGTCGCGCAGCGCACCCCCGGTACGACGACGCACACCCTCCGGTCCGACCCTCTCACACCTGAAACACCCCGGTCTTGAAGGGCCGCCCGTCGTCGTACCGCGTCGCCACCTCCAGCGCCAGCAGCAGCGCGTCGCGCGTCTCCTCGGGATAGACGACGCGGTCCACCCACAGGCGCGCCGCCGCGTAGCGCACGTCGGTCTGTTCCGCATAGCTCGCCTCGACCTTGCGGCGCAGCTCCTCCAACTCCGCCGCGTCCGGCTCGTGGCCCTGGCGGCGCAGCGCCCCGACGGTGATGTCCAGCAGGGTACTCGCCGCCTGCTCGCCGCCCATGACGGCGTAGCGCGCCGTCGGCCAGGCGAAGACGAAGCGCGGGTCGAACGCCTTGCCGCACAGCGCGTAGTTGCCGGCGCCGAACGACCCGCCCAGGATCAGCGTGATCTTCGGCACCACGCTGTTCGCGATGGCGTTCACCAGCTTGGCGCCGCTGCGGATGATCCCCGCCTGCTCCGAGTCGCGCCCGACCATGAAGCCGTTCACGTCCTGGAGAAAGAGGATCGGCACGCGGCTCTGATTGCAGTCCATGACGAAGCGCGCCGCCTTGTCGGCGCTGTCGACGTAGAGGACGCCGCCGTACTGCAACGGGCCGGTCGCCGGCTTGCAGCGCTTGCGCTGACTGGCGACGACGCCGACCGCCGCGCCGCCGAGCCGGGCGTAGCCGCACACCAGCGTCTGGCCATACTCCGCCTTGTACTCGTCGAACGGCCCGGCGTCGAGGAGGCACGGCAGGAGGTCGCGGACGTCGTACTCCTCGCGCGGCCCGGCCTTGAAGAGCGACGGCAGGTCCGCCGGCGGCCGGCCCGGCGCGACGGCCGCCGACACCGTCGCGCGGTCGGCGGGCAGCGCCTCGACGAGGCGGCGCAGCCGGGCCAGGCAGGCGGCGTCGTCCGGCTCGCGGAAGTCGATGGTGCCGCTGACCGCCGCGTGCATGTGGGCGCCGCCGAGGTCTTCGTGGCTGACCGTCTGGCCGATGGCCGCCTTTACCAGCGCCGGCCCGGCCAGGTAGAGCCCGCTCCCCTCGGTCATCAGCAGCTTGTCGCACAGCACCGGCAGGTAGCCGCCGCCGGCGACGCAGTTGCCCATGATCGCCGCGACCTGGGGCACGCCCGCCGCCGAGATCACCGCGTTGTTGCGGAAGATGCGGCCGAAGTCGTCCTCGTCGGGGAAGACCTCGTCCTGGAGGGGCAGGAAGACACCGGCGCTATCGACGAGATAGACGAGCGGCAAACGATTCTCCAGGGCGATGCGCTGCGCCCGCAGCACCTTCTTGCACGTCATCGGGAAGAAGGCGCCGGCCTTGACCGTGGCGTCGTTGGCGATCAGCAGGACGCGCCGCCCGGCGACGCGGCCGACGCCGGTGACGACGCCGGCCGACGGGGCGCCGCCCCAGTCCGGGTACATGCGCCACGCCGCCCACAGGCCCAGCTCGAAGAACGGCTCGCCGACGTCGAGGAGGCGGTCGATCCGCTCGCGCGCCGTCAGCCGCCCCTTCGCGTGCTGCCTTTCGACGGCCTTCTCGCCGCCGCCCCGGCGGAGGACCTCTTCCTCGCGCCGGAACTCCTCGGCGAGTCGTCCGAGGTCGTGTGCCATACCGCCTCTCCCTGAAGTTCTCGATAGCGAGGGAACGCCGCCGGCCGGGGTCGTCCCTATAATATGAGGCGGCAGAAGGACGCCGCTCACAACCCCTGGAGGAAGGTTCGCATGACCCCCGCCAGCCTTATCAATGGTACGTCCGCCGTCGAGGTCCGCCCCGTGACGGTGCCGGACTTCCTCAGCGCCCGCGCCCGCGGCGTCCGCCTGACCATGCTCACGGCCTACGACTACACGATGGCCCGCCTCCTCGACGCGGCCGGCGTGGACGGGCTGCTCGTCGGCGACTCGCTCGGCATGGTCGTGCAGGGGCACGACACGTCGCTCGCCGTCACCCTCGACGAGGTGATTTACCACACGCGCCTCGTCGCCCGCGGCGCCCGCCGCAGCCTCCTCGTCGCCGACTTGCCGTTCATGACGTTCCAGGTCAGTCCGCGGCAGGCGCTGGAAAACGCCGGCCGCCTCGTCAAAGAAGGGGGCGCCCACGCGGTCAAGTTGGAGGGCGGCGTCCGCAGCGCCGCGGCCATCGAGGCGGTCGCGCGCTGCGACATCCCCGTCATGGCCCACGTCGGCATGACGCCGCAGTCGGTGCGCCGTTTCGGCGGCTTCCGCGTCCAGCGCGACGAGGCGAAGCTGATCGAGGACGCCCTCGCCGCCCAGGAGGCGGGCGCCTTCGCCGTCGTCATCGAATGCGTGCCGGAGGAGTCGGCCCGGAAGATCACGGAGAGTTTGAAGATCCCGACCATCGGCATCGGCGCCGGCGCCGGCTGCGACGGCCAGGTGTTGGTGACGCACGACATGCTCGGGCTGTTCGACGACTTCCGGCCGCGCTTCGTCAAGCAGTACGCCGACCTCGGCCGCGACGTCGTCCGCGCCGCCGAGGACTACTGCCGCGAGGTGCGCGACGGGACTTTCCCCGGCCCCGAGCACGCCTTTCGGTAAACGCCGGGCCGCTTGCGGCTTCGCACTCGCCAAGCCGCGAGCGGCCCCGGACACCCTTATTTCCGCCGTTCGAGCCGCGCGAGCGCCGCCTTCGCCTCCCGCGTCAAGCGCGCCTCCGGCGACCCTTTGCTCAACGTCCTCAACAGTTCGCGTGTCTCCGGCGCGTCAGCCGCCTCCAACACCTCCAGGGCGCGCACCGTCGCGGGCCACTCGCCGGACGCTTCGCCCTTGGCTGCCCCGGCAAGCACCTTCTCCAGCCGCTGTCGCATTTCGCTCGACGACGCCCCGTCCAGCGCCTTGCGCACCGCCGTCTCGACGCCGGCGCCGAGCTTCGCCAACTCCTCGGTCGCCTTCTCGCGCACTTCAAAGGCGTCGTCGTCCATTTCGGCGATCAGCTTCGTCACGCGCTTCTCGTCCGGCGCCGCCACCGACTTCAGGCGATCCGCCAGGAGCGGCAGCGCCTGCTTCGGCGCCGCGGCCAGCGCCCAAATCGCCTGATGCGCCACGACGCCGTCCTCGCCGCGCAGTCCCTGCCACGCCGACTCCAGTTCGGCCTTCGACAACTCCTTCGGGGCGAGACGTCCCTTCTGTTGCCGACCCGTCACGTCCCAGAAGAGGGCGGCGCCGTCGAAGCCGCCGGTGGCCAGCGTGCGGGCGTCCGGCGCGAAGGCGAGTGCGCCGACCTCGCCGCGGTGGCCGACGAAGCGCACGCGCTCCTTGCCCGTCGCCGTCTCCCAGACGTGAGCGCTCCGCCAACTCCCCCACGCCAGCAGCCGCCCGTCGGGGGAGAACGCCAGCGTCTTACCGTCGCGGTGGTGCAGGGTGCGCGTGACCCAGCCGTCCGGCTCCGACAGCATGTGGACCGGCGTGCCGCCCTGGACGCCCCAGACGCGCACCTTGCCGTTGCGGTCCCCGGAGGCGATCAGGCGGCCGTCGGGCGACCAGGCGACGCCCTCGACCTCGCGGTCGTGCCCGGCCATCTGGCGCAGCTCGCGGCCGGCGGCGACGTCCCAGACGCGCACCGTTCGGTCCTCGCCGCCGGAGACGAGCGACTTGCCGTCCGGCGCGAAGGCGACCGACCAGGCGACGCCCTGGTGCCCCTGGAGGCGCTGCGCTTCGGTCCCGGCGGCCGCGTCCCAGACGAGGATCGTCCCGCCGCGCGTCGACTCGGCAATCCACTTGCCGTCCGGCGACCAGGCGACGAAGGTGATCCACCCCTGGTTCACGGCCTCCCCGGCGTGGCCCTCCAGGCGGCGCACCTCCTTGCCCGAGGCCACGTCCCACAGCCGGAGCGTCATGTCGCGGCCGCCGGTCGCCAGCGTCTTGCCGTCCGGCGCGAAGGCGGCGCCGTAGGTCCCGTCGGCGGGGCCGTCGAGGCGCCGCGCCACCCGGCCCGTCGCCGCGTCGAGCAGCAACAGCTCCAGCGCGGCCGACACGACCAGCTTGCCGTCGGGCGAGTAGGCGACGACCTGCGAGCGGACAATCGGCCCCGTGGAGTGTGGCAATTCCGCGCCGGTGCCCGGGTCGTACAGGTGGATAGCGGCGTCGCCGGGAGCCACGGCCAGCGTCTTGCCGTCGGCGGCGAACGCGACCGATCCGAAGAACTCGCTCCGAAAACGGCGAATTTCCTTGCCCGTGCCCACGTCCCAAAGCCGCGCCGTGCGGTCGGTCGAGGGGGGGAAGCCCGTGGCCGAAGCCAGCGACTTGCCGTCGGGGGCGAAGGCGAGCGAGCGCACGTTCCCCTCGTGTCCCGTGAGGCGGCGCTCCTCCTTGCCGGCCGCCACGTCCCAGAGGCGGATGACCTTGTCGGCCCCGCCGGAAGCGAGCCACTTGCCGTCGGGGGAGAAGGCGACCGCCATCGACGCGCCTTCGTGGGCGCCCGCCTGGCCGAGTTGCCGGCCCGTCGCCGGGTCCCAGAGGCGCACGCTGCCGTCGTCGCCGGCGGAGGCCAGCGTCTTGCCGTCGGCGGCGAACGCCAGGCCGCGCACCGGCCCTGCGTGCCCGGCCAGCGCCGCCAGCTCCTTGCCGGCCGTCGGGTCCCAGAGGCGCACGCTGCCGTCGGCTCCCGCCGACGCGAGCGACTTGCCGTCCGGCGCGAAGGCCAGGGCGTTGACGATCCCCTGCGGCGTGCCGAACGCGCGCGACTCTCGTCCGGTGACGGCGTCGTGCAGACGCAGCATCGACTCCGCCCCTCCGGTGGCGACGGTCTTTCCGTCCGGCGCCAGGGCGACGGCGAAGACCTTGACCGTGGGTGGCACGGCGATCACGCACAGTTCCTTGCCGTTGGTCGCGTCCCAGACGCGGGCGGTGGCGTCCCAGCTCCCGGAGGCCAGCTTCTTGCCGTCGGCGGAGAAGGACAGGGAGGTGACGACGCTGCCGTGGCGCAGGCGAAACGAGCCGGCGCCCATCATCGCCCCGGCCGGAGGCCAGTTCTCTTCGGGAGCGGTCGGCCGCTCCTGCGCGGCGCCTGACGTGGCCAGCCCGAAGGCCAGGATGACAACTCCCACGGACTTGAGCTTCGCGATCCTCATGGCGCTAACAACTCCTTCCGCGAGTGCGAGGCCGGAGACGAGAGACGGGCAGGTGAGGACGATTCTACCCGATTCCTCTGCCCGGCGCCTTCGGGTCTGTCCGCGATTTTCCGGAAGGAGATGGCGGCGGGTCGGGCGCGCCTAGGCCCTGTTTGACGAACCCTCGGTAGCCCGCGTAGCGGGCGGCGGATCGTAGCCCCGGGTGGAGCGGAACCCCGGAGGGGTGCAGCGCAACCCGGGGAATGCGACCGGGGACATCGTCATCGTCCTGTTTTGAACCCGCGTAGCGGGTGACGGATCGTAGCCCCGGGTGGAGCGTACTCGCGCAACCCGGGGAACACGCAACCCGGGGACACGCACGGCGGCGTCCCGGGATTTTGAACCCCCGGAGGGGGTGACGGAAGCGCGGACGGTCACGACTCCGTCACCCGCTCCGCGGGTTC
>JBBROG010000385.1:0-5628 GCA_038229635.1 Gemmatales bacterium | reverse complement strand
CTCGCCGTGGCCGAGGCGGGACATGCCGAAAACCACGGGCGTTTTCAGCCACCCGCCAAGGGAAGAATACTGTACAACTACTGAACATGTTGGAAGCCCTGCCCCTTCGGGGTAAAATGCCCCCCGCCCTACCCCGAAGGGGTTGTATCCCAAAGCCGGGGGTCGCGCAGCGCACCCCCGGTACGTGCGGCGTCGGCCGTGCCGGAATCCGCTTGACGCTTCCGGAGTTGCGACTACAAAAACGGTCGTCTCAGGCGGGTCGTCGTTTCACGGGACCGCGCACGCCGGCAGGGGCTTCGTGGGTCTTCTCGCAAAGAGCCGCAGGCCCGTTCTTGTTTGCTCTCAGGCGAGTCCGCTGGTTGAACCTCCTTGGAGGCCACACGAGTGATGGCTGGTTTGTCCCCTAAAAGCGCGTCCCGCGCCGGCGCGGGCTCCTGTCTGGCGCTGCTCGTCACCTGTTTCCTGCCGGGCTGCGAGGACGGGTACGACCAACAGCTTTCCTATCCGCTCCGCACCGACCCCATCGTCCTCTCCCGCCCGTCGCGTGAGAAGCCGACGAAGCTCGACGCCCCCGGCCAGCTCGACCACTTCATCAACACCTTGCCGGTCGACAAGAAGGACGACCTGCTCAAGCCGGCCGACCTGCCCGCCGAGAAGAAGGCCGAGTTGGCGAAGGAACTCGACAAGGCGTTCGGCACGCCGTCGAAGCCGAAGCTCGGCGAGGAGACCGACGCCAAGATGGCTGCCGACCTCGCCGAGGGGAGCAAGCTCTATCGGCGTCACTGCATGCACTGCCACGGCCTGACCGGCGACGGCCGCGGCCCGACGGCGCCGTGGGTCAACCCGCACCCGCGCGACTACCGCCTCGGCAAGTTCAAATTCACCTCGTCGTCGCAGCCGACCGGCTCGCGCCGCGCCGCCCGCGCCGACCTGCACCGCACCATCACGACCGGCATCGACGGCACCTCGATGCCGGCCTTCGCGCTGCTGGAGGACAAGGAGGTCGACGCGCTCTCCAGTTACGTCATCCACCTCAGCGTGCGCGGCTCCGTGGAACTGAGCGTGATGAAAGAACTGGCCGGCGACCCCAAGGCGGACGTCCCGGAGGAGGTCGAGAAGTCGATCGCGCAAAACCTGCGCGCCTGGGCCGACACGGACAAGAAGCGGATCGACCCCCCCAAGGCGCCGGAGTACATGGCGAAAGTCGGCGAGCCGCTGACGGACGCGGAAAAGAAGCAGCACCAGGACTCGATCGTCCGCGGCACCAAGCTCTTCCTGACCGGCTCGGCGAAGTGCGTGAGCTGTCACAACGACTTCGGCCGCGCCAACGACTACTCCTTCGACGACTGGGGCACCATTGTCCGGCCGGCGAACCTGACGGCGGGGACGTACCGCGGCGGCCGCCGCCCTCTCGACCTGTTCTACCGCATGCACTCCGGCATTAACGGCTCGGGCATGCCGGCCTTCGACAACCTGCCGCCGCAGGATCTGTGGGACGTCGTCAATTTCATCCAGGCGCTGCCTTACCCGAACATGCTGCCCGACGACGTGCGCGAGCAGGTTTACGGCAAAAAGTAAGAGCAGTTGCTAGTTGTCAGTTGCTAGTTGCTAGATGATCTAGCAACTAGCAACTGACAACTAGCAACTGCTTGACTGAGGAGCGATATCCGTGCAGAAGTTCTGGGCCTCCGTATTCGGCGTGGTGCTGCTGGCGTGCTTCCTCCTGTTCGCCGGCTCCTACTTCTACGCCCCGTGGTGGCTGCCGCTGAACGTGTGCAGCTTCGGCCCGGAGGTCGATCACCTCTTTTACCTCATTTGCGGCTTCACCGGCTTCTTCTACGTCCTCACCCTTACCGTCCTCGTGGTCGGCATGTGGCGCTTCGGCCACCAGGCCGGGCGCAAAGCGACCTACACGCACGGCAGCCACAAGCTGGAGTTGGTCTGGACCGCCGTGCCGTCGCTGATCCTGCTGTTCATCGCGTTCGCCCAGGTGAACGCCTGGAGTAACATCAAATACCAGTCGCGCATGCCGAAGCCGGACCAGGTCTTCGAGGTGACGGCGCGCATGTGGGAGTGGCGCTTTCGCTACCCCGCCGCCGACCAACTCGCGACGATGAAGGCGGCGTGGAAGGAAGGCGGACAGATCCCCGACGTCGCCAAGAGTTGGTTCGACAACGGGCACATGGACGACATCAACCTCGCGAACGAGGTCCACACCTGGAAGGGCGCCAAGGTCCGCTTCATGCTCCATTCGCGCGACGTCATCCACAGCTTTTTCCTGCCGAACATGCGCATCAAACAGGACGCGATGCCCGGCAAGAGTATCTCCGTCTGGTTCGACGCCGAGGAGGCGAATTGTCACATGGACGGGGATAAAGTGGTGGTCGACGCGGACAAGCGCTGGGAGTTGGCCTGCGCCGAACTGTGCGGCGCCCGCCACTCGATGATGCGCGGCCGCGTCTGCGTTCACGAGAGTAAGGACGCCTACCTGAAGTGGCTCGACACGGCCGCGAAGGCGACGCACGCGACGCGGCCGTGAACGCCGCTTGCGGCTCAAAGAGATGATTCCCTCGCCCATCGAGGATACGCATGAGCGCCGACAAATCTCACACCGCGACGACGCACGAACACCCGCAGCTGGGGTTCCTGCGGAAATACGTCTTCTCGGACGATCACAAAGTCATCGGCATCCAGTTCCTGTTCACCGGCATCATTATGCTGTTCGTGGGCGGCATCCTGGCGCTGGGCGTGCGCATCCAGCTCGGCTGGCCGCAGTCCGAGATCCCGATTATCGGCAAGTGGCTCTGGCCCGGCAGCCTAGGCCACAAGATGCCGCCCGAGACGTACAACATGCTCTTCAGCATGCACGCCTCGGTCATGATCTTCTTCGTCATCATCCCGCTGCTCACCGGGGCCTTCGGCAACTTCACCATTCCGCTGATGATCGGCGCCCCGGACATGGCGTTCCCGAAGCTGAACATGATGTCCTACTGGTTCATGTGGCCCGCCCTGGCCGTCATGCTCTCCAGCTTCTTCGTCGGCGGCGGCGCCGCGGCGGCGGGGTGGACCTCCTACCCCACGCTGGCGAATATCGCGTTCACCTCGCCGAACTCCGGCACCGGGCAAATGCTCTGGCTGATCGGCCTGCTCTTCGTCGGCGTGTCGTCGATGATGGGGTCGGTGAACTACGTCACGACCATCATCAACATGCGCGCCCTCGGCATGACGCTGTTCCGCATGCCGATGACCATCTGGGCCATGTTCATCACCGCCATCCTCCAGGCGATGGCCCTTCCGGTGCTGACCGTCACGCTGATCCTGCAACTGCTCGACAAGACGCTCGGTACGAACTTCTTCCTGCCCAACGCCCTGCCGGGCGGCGGCGGCGTGCAGATCGGCAACTACATGACGACGCCCGGCGGCGGGCAACCGCTCCTGTGGCAACATCTGTTCTGGTTCTATTCGCACCCGGCCGTGTACATCATGATCCTGCCGGCGATGGGCATGGTGTCGGACATTATTTCGACCTTCGCCCGCAAGCCGCTGTTCGGCTACCGGCCGATGGTTTACTCGATCGCCGGCATCGCGGGCCTCGGCTTCATCGTCTGGGGCCACCATATGTTCCAGAGCGGCATGGACCCGCGCCTCGGCACCGGCTTCATGATCGCCACCATCATGATCGCCCTGCCCAGCGCCGTGAAGACGTTTAACTGGCTCGGCACTGTCTGGGGCTCGAACACTCAGTACACGACGCCCATGCTGTTCGCCCTCGCGTTCGTCGCCATGTTCGTCATCGGCGGCCTGTCGGGCATCTTCATGGCCGCGACGCCGGTCGACGTCGCCATCCACGACACCTACTTCATCGTCGCCCACTTGCATTACGTGCTGTTCATGAGCAGCATGATGGGCATCTTCGGCGCCATCTACTTCTGGTTCCCGAAGATGTTCGGCCGGATGATGAACGAGACGTGGGGCAAGGTCCACTTTTTCCTGACGTTCGTCTTCGCCAACGGCGTCTTCTTCCCGATGCACGTCATCGGCGTCGCCCTGCACCCGCGCCGCTACTACGACCCGACGCAGTTCGAGTTCGTGCAGCCGCTCCAACCGCTGAACGTGTTCATGAGTGTCTGCGCGCTCTGCCTGGGCGTGACGCAGCTCATCTTCCTGACGAACTTCGCCATTAGCCTCTTCGGGGGCAAGAAGTCGGGGATTAATCCCTGGCACAGCAACACGCTGGAGTGGACGGCGCCGTCGCCGCCGCCGCACGGCAACTTCCTGGAGCCGCCGATCGTCTACCGCGGGCCTTACGAGTACAACTCGCCGGAGGCGCGGGACAAGGATTACCTGCCCCAAACTGAGCCGCCGACGCCGGGCGTGAGTGTGGCGCACGGGCACTAACCGGAGCCGCTTGCGGCTTCGCAAGTGCGAAGCCGCAAGCGGCGATCTTGTAACTCTCATGACCGACCTTCCGACGACGTCCCCCTGGCTGCGCCGCTGGTCCGTGCTGACGGTCTGCGCCGCGGTCGCCACACTCGGCCTCGGCTCCGCCGTGACCAACTTCAAAGCCGGCATGGCGGACCGCGCATGGCCGACGCTCCCGACGGCGCTGCTCTCCTCGTCGCCGGAGCAGCTCGCCAACGTGCCCTGGGTGATCGAGCACAGCCACCGCCTCGCGGCTTACATCGCCGGCATCTGCGCCGTGGTTCTCGCGGTTTGGCTCTGGCGGACGGAGCGGCGCCGCTGGGTCTGTTGGGTCGGCACCGCGGCTGTCCTTGGCGTCGGCATCCAGGGCCTTTTCGGCGGCCTGCGGGTCACGGAACACGTGCGCTGGGGCCTGGAATTTCGTCTCGTTCACGGTTGCTTCGCTCCGGTCGTTCTCGGCCTGCTGGCGTCGGTCGCCGTGTTCACGTCGCGCGCCTGGCAGTCGGCGCGCACGACGGACCACGACGACCCGCAGGGCCTTTGGCGGGCCGCGCGGCACGCCCTGGCGCTGGTGTATTTGCAGATCGTCTTCGGCGTCGTGCTGCGACACACGTATCACCCGCTCGCCCAGCGCTTGCACCTGCTGACCGCCTTTGCCGCGATGGGCGGCGTCGTCTGGCTGGTGTGGCGTTTGCGGGAGGGAGAGCGTCCGCTGCGCACGGCCGGGGTGGTGCTGGCGGTCCTGCTCGGGCTTCAGATCATTCTGGGAGTTGAGGCGTGGATGACGCAGTTCGGCTCGGGCACCTTGCCGGAGATGCTCCCCGTGACGGCGCGGCGAGTGGCCGTGCGGTCGGCGCACGTCCTGGGCGGGTCGCTGCTGTTCGCGACGACGCTGGCGGCGGCGCTGCTCGCCCGGCGGGAGGCGGTCAACGCCGTCGACGTGGCCGCGACGACGGCCCGCCTGGAGGGGGCGACATGAAGGCCACCGCCGTGACCGAGGCGCCTCTGGTCCTCACGCGCTCCCGCGTCGCCGACTACGTCGAGCTGACCAAGCCGCGCATCGCGGTGATGGTGCTGTTCACCGTCGTCCTCGGCCCCGTCCTCCGCGCCCAGGACCACGGCGAGGACCCGGTGGTGGAAGTGCACACCGAGCACGGCACGAAGCACGTAGGCCGCCGCGCCCGCGGCCAGAAACACGATTTGGAG
>JBBROG010000384.1:0-5628 GCA_038229635.1 Gemmatales bacterium | reverse complement strand
CGACGACGCGCACCCCCGGAACACCACGCCGGGCGCCGCACACCGCCTTCCTCCTCTCCCAAGGGGGAGAGGGGAGACGGGGTGGCCTCGGACACACGACGCATGGATCTCTCCGTACAGAACGTCTACGGCCTGCTCCTGCGCAGCCGGCTGCTGTCGGCCGAGGACGCGCGGGGCATGTTCGAGCGCTGGCACGCCCAGGCGAAGGACGCGGAGAACGTCGCCGACTTCTCGCGCTGGATGGTCGCCGGCGGCTACCTGACCGACTACCAGGCCACGCTCCTGATCCGCGGCCACGCCGACTGCTTCTTCCTCAACCAGTACAAGATCGTCGACCGCCTCGGCAAAGGACGCATGGCCGGCGTCTACAAGGCGATCCACCGCCTCGGCCAGGTCGTCGCCGTCAAGATCCTGCCGCCGTCGAAGGCGAAAGACGCGCACCTGCTCGCCCGCTTCCAGCGCGAGTCGCGCCTGGCCCTGAAACTCAAGCACCCCAACGTCGTCCGCGCCTTCCAGGTCGGCGAGGGCGGCGGGCTGCACTACCTCGTCATGGAGTGCCTCGAAGGCGAGACGCTCGCCGAGGTGCTGCAGCGGCGCGGGAAGCTGCCGCCGACGGAGGCGGTGCGCATCGCCTACCAGGCGTTTCTCGGCTTGCAGCACGTCCACGAGCAGGGCTTCGTCCACCGCGACCTCAAGCCGGCCAACCTGATGGTGCTGCCCGCCCCCGGCGGCGGCGCCGACGGCACGCGGCATTCCCTGGTCAAGATCCTCGACATGAGCCTGGCGCGCACCCTGTCGGACGAGGAGGAGGGCGGCGAGGAGGAGGATCCGCGCCTGACGACGGAGGGGACGCTGCTGGGGACGCCGGACTACATGGCTCCCGAGCAGGCGCGCGACGCCCACGCCGCCGACGTGCGGGCCGACATCTACAGTCTCGGCTGCGTTTTGTATCACATGCTCGCCGGGCAGACGCCGTTCCCCGACTCGAACATCATCAGTCAGATGATCCGCCACGCCTCCGAGGCGCCGAAGCCGCTGAAGGAGTTCACGCCGTCGGTGCCGGACGGGCTCCAGCAGATCATGAACTGGCTGCTGGCGAAGGATCCCGCGAAGCGCTACCCGACACCGGAGCGGGCCGCGCAGGCGCTCCAGGTCTTCCTCGCCGCCGGCGACGAGGCGGCCTCCGGCCCCGAGGCCGACCCGAACATGCGTTCCTTCCTGACCTGGCTGGAGAGCGACGAGGAGGGGCCGGCGCCGGCGGCCGGCTCGACCGTCGTGCCGTCCGCCAAGCCGAGCGCGGCGCCGCCGAAGTCGGCGATCAAAGGGTCGGTTCCGGCGGCCAAGCCTGCGGCGCCGACGAAGTCCTCGACGAGGCCGGACGCGGAAAGGCGCCGAGCCAAGAGAACAAAGGCCGACGAGGCGCCCGAGGCCGCTCCCGCGGCGGACCGAGCGCCCGAGTTCGACGTCGAACTCCTGACGCCGCCGTCCGCCGCGCCCGTGTCGGCCTCCCTGACGCGGCGCGACTGCGTGATGTTCGGCCTCGGCGCCGGCAGCGTCCTGCTCGCGATCCTCTTCGGCGGGCTGATGGCGCTGCTCGTGCGTTCTTTCTTCTGAGTCCTGCTTGGCGGTCACGCAAGGGCACCAGCTCAATCCGCGAAATCGATAGGTTCTCCTCCCGCGCGCGAGGCGAGGGCGGGCAGGAGTGGGGCAGCGGAGTAGCGCAAGAACTGGACCGAGCCGTCAACGAACAGGAAGTGGGACCCGCCGAGGTGCGGGCTCCAGTAGTGGAACAGGTCGCACAGGTTAGAAAACGAACCCGGGCCGAACTCGTAAGGGCCGCGCCAGCACCTCGCCGCCAGGGCCGTCGCGTTCCGCTCGCGCACGCCGAGCGTCATGTCCCCCGATCCCGATTCCGCCTGGCCGAGTCCGGCGTACAGCCAGCCGAATTGCTGGTCGGCGCTCGGCGGGCGCTCGCCCACCAGGAGCGTGTTGCTCGCGCCGTCGCGAACGTCGGCGAGGCGCGTCCGCGAGTCCAGGTACAGGCAGCCGTCCGGCGACAGATAGTCGAGGCCGGAGATGCCCAGGTAGGACGAGAGCGCCACCTTGAACGGGTCGAGTGTCGTGCTGGGGCTCGACGTCCGCGAATCGGACGGGCACGAAAACATTCGGACGACAGTCGCGCGATACCCGGCGTGCGCCGGGCTTCGGAATTCTCGGTCGGCGGCATAGGCACGCCCGATTTGGCCCCACAGATCGCCCTGTTCCAACCAAGGTAAGACGCGCGCGCCCCAACTCACGTAGGGGTACGGATCTTTGCCGCCTCGGTAGCTGCACCCGGCTGGGAAGGTTTGATAGGCGTCGTGATGGCCGTGCAAAGCGAGTCCGATCTGCTTCAAGTTGTTGAGACAAGCGACGCGATTGGCCGCGTCGCGGGCGCGCTGCACGGCCGGCGCCAGTAGCCCGATGAGAACTCCGAGGATGGCGATGACGACGAGAAGCTCCATGAGAGAAAGAGCAGTCCGCCCGCGGGAACGCGGAAGGGGAATTCGCCGATCCGGGAGGTAGGTGTTCATGGTTGCCAGCACACGACGGGTAGCTCGACCACTTCCGCGACGTCACCCGTCGTGACGCGCATGCGGATCTTCTCGCGCCTCATCCCGCCCGGCGTCGGCCCGGACTGCGGTTCCCAGCGAACGGTAAAGCGCTTGACGGTATCTTTCTCGTCCGGGGAATCGAGGGGCGTCACCGTAACCTTGTCGGGGACGGACTCGACGTCGACGCGGACCGGCCGGCCGTTCAGACTTCGGCATTCGCACGTCACCGAGTAGTCGAGTCGCGTTCCCACGGAACGCGGCAAGGCAATCGCGGAGGGGACAATCTCATACTCCGCCGGGACGCGCCAGCGCACCGGGATGTTCACGATCGGTTCCGCGCGACCCTCCTCAAAGACTCTCACGTAACTGTTGAATTGTCCCGGCGTCGCGGGCGCGAGAACGACCACGTCGAATTCTCCCAGGTCCGCCAAGGCCGTCGTATTGTCGGACTCCGGAGAGGGCAAGCCGGCCCGAAACTCGCTGACGCGAATCAGATGAGTATCGCTGCTTTCGACCCGCGAAATACGACAAGGTGTGCCGCGACCCAGGTCGTGTAACTTGATCGTCCTCCGTTCCTCTTGGCCTTTCGCCACGGTCCCCACTCCCAATTCGGGGGGAAGGGCGACAATTCTCCCTCGGATCGTCGCCTCAAGGCGGATCACGACTTCAGGACGTCTTGGGTCCGTTGTCCGGAACCCGATCCGGCCGTGAAACGGACGGCCCGGCTCGCCGCCGATACCGACGCGAGCCGTCAACTCAAGAGACTCCCCGCGTTGGAGCGTGTAGTCCGTCGCGGGAACGAAAACGGAGTCGGTAGTACGTCCGACGAAGATACAGAGCGGGCAACTGGTGGAAAAATGATCGAGTCGCAGCGGTTGCCACCCGACGTTCTTGACCGAGAGCGAAGTCGCCAGGTCCGCGTTCTGATCTTGAACGCCGAACTCGATGACGTCCGGCAATTCCGCGACCGGACCGAGTCGGTAGTAGCCCTGCGTCAGCGCGTAGGCGGCAGCCCCGAGGGCGAGTGGCAATAGCAGCAGTATCAAGGCGCGGGGAAGTTGTTTCAAGGGATGTCACTCCCACCAAAGACCGGGATTCTTTTGGGTGTTCAAACGCGAGCCGAGGGCGAAAGGCGCTCAGGCGTTTCGCGCCTTTCGGCTCCGAAACCACACGACCGCCGCGACGACCGCCACGCCCGCGACACAAGCCGCAAGGATCGCGTAGCGATCAACGGTCCAGGCGCCTCCCATGCCCGTCGGGTACTCGACTTTCGAGAAGTCCCTCGGCGGCGGAATCGGTTCGGTCGGCCCGGACGGCTCCTCCGCAGGCCCCGTCGTGTAAACGACGCCTTTGACCGTGTCCGCCACTTTCACCCCGGCCGGGAAAGCGAGTTGGAACACGGACGGATCAATGGGGGTGTTGATCTTCACGTCCTTAAAATTTACGCGGTCCTGGAGAGTCGTTTTTCCGCCCGAGGTACTTTTTCTTTCCACCGACTCCGGAAAGAAGACGCCCGGGGATCCCTCGCGGAAGGACAGTACCTCAGAAGAAATCGACGATTGACGGTCCGTGGCGACGGGATACGTGACTCGACGCCTCACGAGGAAATTATGACGGATGTCAAACCAGACTTCGCCGCCTCCGCTTCCCCAGTCGCTGACGGCCCGGTAGCACTTCGCGCCTTTGAATTCACCGGGCTCAATGGATTTCAATGTTGGCGAATCAAATTTGAGGGGCGATTTGTCCGGCCAGCCGAACAGGGCGAGTCGCCAAGGAGACTCCATGATCTCCAACGCCTTTTCCCCGTCGATCTGGCCCGAGAACCGACTATCGGCCGGGCGAACGCCCTGCCTTCTTAGCGTCTTCAGCACCCCGCCCTTCCACAACACATCTATCGACAGAGAATTGTCGCCGTATTCCACGCGGGACCGGATTACGTCCTCGCTCTGCCACCACTGAATGACGACGCGCTTGGCAGGACGTTCCGTCTCTCGACCGTCATAGGGACTTTGTTCCCGCCCGGCCGGCACCTCAATTTCACAGCGGCATTGAAGTGAACGGATCGCCTCTCGCGCCTGCATGTGCCCGTTGCGACACAATGCCTTCAGTTCTTCCGTGTCCGTCGCAAATGCCTCCGACGTGAGTGCAATGACCGAAAGACAACAGAGGGTCTGAATGCGCATGACATGTCTCGCGGTCAAGGATTCGTGCGACGCGATCCGACTGTTGGCGAAGGGGCGGAGTTTAATCCGTACCAACGCCAACAGTCTCGCAACGGTCGCGTACTCGAAGGGATCTCCCTACTTACTGGCAGCCCGAAACCCCGATCTTGTCAGTCTTTGCGATCCCCGTGGATCCATCCGGCAACACAGATAGACAGTCGGAGTTATTGTAGAGAATGTAGGTGCAGCTTATCAGTTGGGCTGTCGGGTCGCAGTTCGGCTCGTCTGTACCAGCGCATGTGGGAGTCGTGGTAGTATCAGCAGACGACCAAGACCGACCCACACCAGTCTTTGCACATGCGAAGGCACACGTAGTACTGGTGACGCAGGGACCCTTCGCGACGACGGCTGCCCAGAGGTGGCCGACCCAGGCGCAGATGAAGCACAGGGCGATACACCACCGTAGTGCCACGCGATTCACGCTGTCCTCCCTTCTTGTCTGGAGCCCTCACGACCAGGCATTCCAGACTCACAAGATGCCGGCGAGGGATCTAGACCCGAAACGGCGACACGCCGACGGCGTCCCCCGATCAACCGGATCGATTTGACCTTCCCTACCTCCACCCCGAGATGGAAGGGATGGAAGGGATGGAAGGGATGGAAGGGATGGAAGGGATGGAAGGGATTCTAGCAGGCCGGGCCTGAACCGTCAAGCAAATTCATGAGTAAAAATGAGACTTTAGCAAAGTTAGTGCAGTAGCCCGTTCTCCCCATGCGCATAAACTGAACTCCTGACGCCTCTTGCGTCAGGAGGGCTGCTGATGACTGTTCCAGGGGAGTATGTCCCGGACGTCACCGAGGGCATTACTCGT
>JBBROG010000383.1:0-5681 GCA_038229635.1 Gemmatales bacterium | reverse complement strand
CGCGGGCCTTCGACCCGGCCCCCGCCCGGGGGGTTCAACTAACGCGCCTGGCCCCGGTTGGGTTCCCGGGTTTGCGCTTCCCCCCCTGCGCGGGTTGCGCTCCACCTGGGGCTACGATCCGTCACCCGCTACGCGGGTTCAAGACAACAACACGCCCGCGTGGACGGCGCCGGAGATTTTGACGGATTGGGACACTCGACCCTGCCCTACGAGCGGATTGACGACTCCTCACAACTTCCGGCGCCGCCCACGAGGGAGTGAGTTATTCTCGTCCCCAAGCTCTGCTTGGGGACGCAGGTCGGGAAGCTCTGCTTCCCGGCGGGCCTTAATTAGCGAAGCGGAGCTTCGCGACCGGCGTCCCCAAGCAGAGCTTGGGGACGAGGGACTGCGGTGAGCGGCGCTTCTACGAAGCGCCGCTCACCACTCTTGCTCACCGACGAGGATGCCGTGACCCTCGACGACCGGCTCGTAGACCTGCTGGTCCAGGCTGAAGAGTGGCAGGAGCAGGGCCGCCCCTTCACCGTCGAGGAGTTGTGCCCCGACCGCCCCGACCTGTGGCCGGCGCTGCGCGACCTGCTCACCGACGTCGGCCGGCTGGGCCGCGTGCTCCCGGCCGCGCGGACGCCGTCCGTCGCCGCGCCCACCCCGTTCTCCGTCTCGGCCGACGACGCGCCGCCGCGGCGCCTGGGCGACTATCGCATCCTGCGCGAGGTCGGCCGCGGCGGCATGGGTGTTGTCTACGAGGCGGAGCAAATTTCTCTCCGCCGGCGCGTCGCCCTCAAGGTGCTGCCGGCGCACGCGGCCCGCGACGCGGAGGCGCTGGAGCGGTTCCGCCGCGAGGCCCGCGCCGCCGCCGGACTGCATCACACCAACATCGTCCCCGTCTTCGAGGTCGGCGAGGAAGGAGATGTCTTTTTCTATGCCATGCAGTTCATCGAGGGGCGCGGCCTTGACCGCGTCGTCGATGAATGGCGCCGGGCGCCCCAGGACGCGGCGACGGCGGAGCGCTTCCGCGCGGCCGCCGGCCTGATGCGCCAGGCGGCGGAGGCGCTGGCCCACGCCCACGAACACGGCGTCGTCCACCGCGACGTCAAGCCGTCCAACCTGCTCCTCGACGGCGCCGGCGTTGTCTGGGTCGTCGACTTCGGCCTCGCCTACCAGCCCGAAGCGCGAGCAAGAGACGAGGCGCCGCTGACGGGAACCGGGCAGGTGGTCGGCACGCTGCGCTACGTGGCGCCGGAGCGGTTCGGCGGCGCCTGCGACGCGCGCGCCGACGTCTACGCCCTGGGCCTGACGCTGTACGAGTTGGTGGCGCTCCGCCCCGCCTACGACGGCGACAACGCCGCGGCCCTGGTCGAGCAGATCTGGTCGCGCGAGCCGCCGCGGCCGCGATCCCTCGTGCCGGCTCTGCCGCGCGACCTGGAGACGGTCGTCCTCAAGGCGTCCGACAAGGACCCCGGCCGGCGCTACCCGTCGGCGCGGGAGATGGCCGACGACCTGCGCCGCTTCCTCGCCGACGAGCCGGTCCGCGCTCGCCGCGCCGGCGCCGCCGAGCGCGCCGCCCGCTGGGCTCGCCGCAACCCCGTCGTCGCGCTGCTCCTCGCCGCCGTGGTCCTCGTGACGGCGGCCGGCTTCGCCTTCAGTCTGCGCTTCGGCCTCCAGGCGGCGGACAACGCCCGCGAGGCGACGGACTACGCGGGGCGGCTGGAGGTGGAAAAGACCAACGTCGAGACGGAGCGCGCCGCCGCGCTCCGCGCCAACGACCGCCTGCGGCAGACGCTGGATCGACTTCTCTTCGGGTCGTACAAGGCGTCAATCGGCGAGGCGCACCGTGCCGCGGACGCGGGCGGCCTGCCGCGCGCCCGCGACCTGCTCGGGTCCGCCCTGCCGCGTCCGGGCGAGAAAGACCTGCGCCGGTTCGAGTGGTATTACCTCGACCGCCTGACGCGCGACGCGGAGCGGAGTTTCCTCGGGCACACCGGGGGCGTCCGGGGAATCGCCTTCGACGGCGCCGGCACGCGCGTCGCCAGCGCCTCGCTTGACGGCACCGCGAAGATCTGGGACGCCGCGAGCGGCCGCGAATTGCTCACGCTCCGCTCGCGCCTCGGCCCGGTCGAGGTGATGGCCTTCAGCCGCGACGGCCGCCGCCTCGCCCTCACCCAACCCCCGCATGCCAACCCCAATGGGGTGGTCGAACTCTGGGACACTGAGGCCCCCGCGAAGGCGGCGCGCGTCCTGACGGGGCTGGGGGCGAACGTCCTGTCGCTCGACTTCAGCCCGGACGGCGCCCTCCTCGCCGGGGCGCTGGAGGACGGGAGCGCCCGCGTCTGGGACGTCGCCCGAGGGGACGAGCGTTTCGCCTTTCCGGGGCCGGCGGGACTGGGCGGCAGCGTGGCCTTCAGCGAGGACGGCCGGCGCCTGTTCGCCGCGCGGTCCGACGCTGGCGTCCGCGCCTGGGACGTCGCCGGCGGCCGGGAGGTCGGCGCCGCGGCGCGGTCCGAACAAGGGGTGATCCACTCCGCGCTGAGCCGGGACGGCTCGCGCCTGGTCCTCGCCTCGAACAGGAACTATGTGAAATCCTTTGATGCTCTTAAGAAGGACGCCGCGCCGCTGCGGCTGGACATGGGGGCGTTCGCCGTGGCCGTGAGCCCGGACGGCTCGCGCGCCGCGGCCTACGGCGGGGACCGCGTCCCCGTGTGGGACACGGCGGGCAACAAGGTCGTTCTCACGCTGGCCTCGCACCGGGTCGCCTGCGGGGCCGCGGCCTTCAGCGCCGACGGGCGCCGCCTCGCCACCGGCGACGAAACCGGCGAGATGCGCATCTGGAGCCTGGCCGAGCCCGCGCCGCCCGCGCCGCCCCTGCCGAAGCTCTTCGTGTGTCGCGGCGGCCTCAGCCCGGACGGCACGCGCTACGCCGGGTGCCCTCGTCACAAGGGTCCGCTCGTCGTCTGGGACTTGCGGGCCGGCGGCGAGCCGCGCGCGCTCGAAGGGCACACGGACGTCGGCAGCGCCGTGTTCAGCAGCGACGGGTCGCGTTTGGCGAGTGCGTCGCGCGACGGGACCGCCAAGGTCTGGGACGCACGAACCGGCCGCGCCTTGCTGACGATCCGCGGCCACGACCGCCGCCTCGGCGACGTCGCCTTCAGCCACGACGGCCGCTGCGTCGCCACCGCGGCGGAGACGATGACCCCGAGCGAGCAGATGACGCCAGGCGAACGGGCCGTGGTGAAGGTCTGGGACGCGGAGACCGGGCGCGAACTGCAAACGCTCCGGGCCGGCACAGGATCTCTGTCGTGCGTCGCCTTCTCGCCGGACGGTACGAAGGCGGCGGCCGGCGGCGACGACCGAATCGTCCGGCTCTGGGACGTCGCCAGCGGCCGGGAACTGTTCGCGCTGGCCGGACACCTCGGCCGGGTCGAGGGAGTCGCCTTCAGCCCCGACGGCGCGCGCCTCGCCAGCGCCTCCGACGACGCGACGGTCCGGCTGTGGGACCTGGATCACGGCCAGGAGGTGCTGACCTTGCGCGGCGCCGGCGGCTCGTTTCAGCGCGTCGCCTTCAGCGCCGACGGCAAGCGCCTGAGCTGCATTTCCGGAGAGGAAATGCGCGTCTGGGACGCCGGCGGCGCCTCGGAGCCTTCGCCGGCGTCGGTGTGGGCGTCGCGCGGCGAGTTCGGGCGTGCCGCCGAAGAGTTCGAGGAGCAGGCGCGTCGAGCCGGCGCGCCGGCCTGGTATGACACGGGCTGGTGGCTGGCGCGCTCCGACGAGTCGGACGAGGCGGCGTTCCTCGCGGCGGTCCCGGCGCCCGGCCGCCCGCGCGGGGACGACGCCCCCGGCTTCTGGTACGGGCCGCGCGACGTCAACGGCTCCGTCGACCTGACCGGCCTGGAGGAGGTCTTCGCGGTGACGTGGCTGTACGCCCGCGGCGCCCGCGCCCTTTCGCTCTCCGTCGGGCCGGGGGCCAACCCGCGCGTCTGGGCCAACGGGGTCCTCGTCCACGAGGGCGGCGCCGACCTCTCGGCCGCCGCCGACCCCGTCGTCAAGAAGGTCGTGCTGGCCGACGGCTGGAACACCCTCGTCGTCCGGCCGGCGTCCCCGCCGCGCCCCCCGTTCCTTCGCCTGGTCCTCGGGGCATCACGGTGAGTCGGCAAGACTTCGCGTCCTTCAGGCGTTTTTATGGAGGAATACCGATGACGATCCGACACTGTCTCCCCATTCTGGCCGCGGCGCTGGCCGTCTCCGGCGCCGCCCCGGCCGCGGAGTGGGACGGCGACGCCGTCGAGCGACTGGCGCCGTTCTTTCGGCCGCCCGCCGAGCTGATCGGCGACACGGGGAACTACAGATCGCCTCTGAAGTTCGCCGACGGCCGCCCCGTCAAGAACGCCGACGACTGGCCGAAACGACGACAAGAGATCTTGAAGACCTGGCATGAGTTCATGGGGCCGTGGCCGGCCCTGATCGAGAGGCCGAAGCTCGAGTACCTGGAGAAGGAGCGGCGCGACAACCTCACCCAGCACCACGTTCGCCTTGAGATTGCCCCCGGCCTCACGACGGACGACGCCTACCTCCTCGTCCCGGACGGCAAGGGTCCGTTCCCGGCGGCGCTGGTGGTCTTCTACGACGCCAGGACCGGCCTCGGGCGCGGCAAGACGGAGCGCTGCGACTTCGCCTACCAACTCGCGAAGCGGGGGTTCGTTACCCTGTCGCTGGGCAGCGCGCCGGCCACGTTCTACCCGAACAAGGAGGAGGCCCGGCTCCAACCGCTCTCCTTCCACGCCTACGTGGCGGCGAACTGTCACACGACCCTGGCGAACTTGCCCCGGGTCGACGCCAAGCGGGTCGGCGTCATCGGTCACTCCTACGGCGGCAAATGGGCGCTGTTCGCCGCCTGCCTGCACGACAAGTTCGCCTGCGGCGTCTGGTCGGACCCCGGCGTCGTGTTCGACGAGACGCGGGCCAACGTGAACTACTGGGAGCCGTGGTACCTGGGCCACGAGCCGGGCCGGGAGCGGCGGCCCGGCATCCCGACCGAGAAGAACCCGCGCACCGGCGCGTACAAGAAGCTCGTCGAGGCCGGCCACGACCTGCACGAGTTGCTGGCCCTGATGGCTCCGCGGCCGTTCCTGGTTTCGGGCGGCTCGGAGGACCCGCCGGGGCGGTGGAAGGCCCTCAACCACGTCGTCGCCGTGAACGACCTCCTCGGCCGGAAGGGTCGCGTCGCCATGACCAACCGCAAGGGGCATTCGCCGACGGACGAGTCCAACGAGCAGATCTACCTCTTCTTCGAGCACGTGTTGAAACAGGGACGGCCCGGCGGGGTGAAGAACGACCCGTGACCTGGAAGCCGAGAGCAGCAGGCGGTACGCTGGGAACCGTCGGAGGCCCGTGAGGGCGGCTGGCTTCTTGTTCGTGCGGGAGGGTCCGGTCATGCGACTCGCTCTGGGGGGGCATTATCCCGCGGATCGACGCACGTTTCTGGTTGCTGGAGGGCTGGGGTTCTTCGGAACGACTCTGGCGACCGCCGCGGCCTACGCGGACGGCCCGACGACGCCGGGGCGGCGCAAGTTCGCCGTGCCGGCGCTCAGCCTGCGCGGCGACGTGGCCCCCGAACGCCTGCTCGACCGGCGCGGGCTGCTGAAGGCGGTCGACGACGCCCGGCGGCTGGCGGACCACGCCGCGGAGGT
>JBBROG010000382.1:0-5707 GCA_038229635.1 Gemmatales bacterium | reverse complement strand
GCGTGCGGTGTCGGTCGGTTTCCGCCATGGGCTTGCCGTCCGTCGTCGGGTAGCCGTTTCGCATCAGGTCGCGAAGGGTTGTCGCCGTCGCCATCGTCTCGTGCCCCCGGTTGATAGGCTCTGACGCGGCCATCGTACCCGGCCGCGCTGGCGTCGGGCAAGGCCGGCTCAGCCGGCGCCGTCGAGAACCGTCACCGTCCCCGTCGCCCCGTCGACGCGGAGCCTCTGCCCCGTCTTCAGCCGCTTGTGGACGCCGCCGATTCCCGCCACGGCCGGCAGTCCGAACTCGCGCGCCACGATCGCGCCGTGTGACAGCACGCCGCCGGTTTCCATCACCAGGCCCTTCGCATGGACGAACAGCGGCACCCAGGCCGGGTCGGTCGACGGGCAGACGAGGATGTACGGCTCCGCCGGCAGCGCCGCCTCGTCCGGCGACTCCAGCACGAGCGCCGGCCCCTCGGCGACGCCCGCCGACAGCGGCACGCCGCGCAGCGCGTCGCCCCCCGCGACGGTCGCGGGACGGCCGATCGCTTGCAGGTCGTCGCTGAAGAGTACCTGCGGCGTCTCCAGGCTCAGCGCGGCTTTCCGACGCCTTTGTCTCCCCGCGATGACCTCGGAGAGGTCCTCGCCGCGCGCCAGGCGCGGCAACTCGTCGGGCGTCAGGAAGAAGACGCCTCCGTTAAGGCGATGGCGCCGGTCCAGTTCGACGAGGACGCGGCGGACGAGGGCGTAACCCTTCATCAGCGTGTGCTTGCCGGCCTCGCGCAGGGCGAGGAAGTCGTGCAGCGACTTCAGTTCCGGCTCCAACAGCTTGCGATAGACCGGAGAGAGCTTGGCTTCGGACGCGACCCTCTCCCACGCCGCTTGCCGGTCTTCCGCGCGCGACGCTTGCGGTCCGTCGCCGCGCGCCACCAGCCGGTCGAGCGCCGACGGGTCTTCCTCCCAGCGCGGTTGCGCCAACTCCATCTCGTTCGGCCCGCGGTGGCCGAAGCGCGCCAGGAACGTCGCCCGGTCCGTCGTGCCCGAAGCGAGGTCGCGGACGGCGGCGGGCAGGTCGGCGTCCGCGTCCGGGGAAATACCCATCACCAACTCGCCGAGCGCCGACCGCGTGCGTTCCGCGCCGAGCGACTTCGTCAGCAGGAACTCCAGCTTGCCCATCGCCACCGCCGCAAGCACCGTCGCCTTCAGGCTGTCGCGCGCGAAGTCGTGCAGCGTCCGACGGGTCCAGTGTTCCAGGCGTTCCAGGAGCGCGGGGCCGTCGAGCTTCGCCAGATCCTCCTCGGCCCCGCGCGCCGCCTCGGCGGCGAAGGCCGGAAGGATTTCGCCCCGCAGCTTGTCCGCGAAGGTGCGGCTCCAGCGCTGCAAGTTCAGCTCGTGGCGCAGGCCGCGCAGGACGTACACCGGGCCGAACAGCCAGTACCTCCACCCCGCCTTCGACCAGTCCGGCCGGGCGCGCGGGTAGAGTGCCTTGTGCGGCTCGGCCTTCAGCGCCGCGAAGTCGTGCCCCAGCGGCTGGCCGCGCGCGTAAAGGCGCGGCTCGCGGCTCAGGTTGCAGTACGGACGGCCACAAATCAGATCGTAGACGCCGTCCTCGTCGAGCGACGGGTGCGGCTCGTAACCGAGGTCGCGGTAGGTCAGGCCGAAGCCGCCCTGGCCCGACATGAAGCGGCGCACCACGGCCCACGTCATCGGCGTCGGCTCGGGCAGGATCTCGGCCAGGTTGAAGCGCGCCCAGGCGGTGCCGCCGGGCTCGGCCTTCGCCCTCAGCGCCTCGACCTCCTCGCGGCGTACCTGCTCGCGCTCGAAGGCGCTGACGGTCGTGATGGGCCGCGCTTGCAGCAGCCAGAAGCGGCCGTCGGCCCACGCCCATTCGAGGTCGCGGTGATCGCCATAGAACGCCTCGACGCGCCGGCCCAGCTCGGCCAACCCGGCGAGTTGGGCGTCGGAGAGACACGGGATCGTTTGCTTCTCAGGGGAGACGTCTGAGTCCGTCGTACTGAGTCCGTCGTATTGAGTGGTCTTCGTCGCGACGTGACGTTCGACCACGGCGCTGGTGTCGCGGTCCACCTGGAAGCGGTCCGGCGTGACGCGGCCGCTGACGACGCTCTCGCCGAGGCCCCACGACGCCTCGACGAGCATGCGCTTGCCCCCGGGGTCGAGCGGGTCGAGCGTGAACAGCACGCCTGCGACCTCCGCCGGGACGAGGCGCTGCACGACGACCGCCATCGCCAAGCCGCCCTCGTCGACCCCCTGCCTGCGGCGGTAGGCGACGGCGCGCTCCGAGTCGAGCGACGCCCAGCACGCGGCGATGGCGTCGAGGACTGCCGTCACGCCCGTCACGCCGAGGATCGTCTCCTGCTGGCCGGCGAAACTGATGACGGCGCCGTCCTCGGCGGTCGCGGACGAGCGGACGGCGACCGGCCCTTCGCCGAGGCGGCGGTAGGCTTCAGCGATGCCCGACGCGAGGCCGGCGTCGTCCTGCGGCGACTGGCCGCGCAGGCGCCGGTGGGCGGCGCTGGTGACGCAGAAACCCGGCGGCACGGGCAGACCGGCGCCCGTCAGCAGCGCCAGGCTCAGGCCCTTGCCGCCGACGGCGTCGACGTCGCCGGGGCCGATCTCCTCGAAGGTGCGAAGGTCATTCATGGGGGGGTTGGGAGGAGGGAGTGCGAAGCCGCGAGCGGCTATGGCGCGGGCCAGTGGTCTTCCAGGCAGTACAGCACTCCGGCCGTGTTGCCGTTCAGCCCCGCGCCGACGTAGACGCGGCGGCGGTCGCCAGCGTGCGGCCAGACCGTCGGCGACGACAGCATCCGCGCCTGATATTTGGAGACGTTAAAGGTCCAGGAGAGTTCGCCCTTCTCCGGGTCGAGGCAGCACAGTCGCCCGTCGCCGCCGACGGCGAACAGACTCCTACGCCGCCCGTCCGCCGAGACGGCCAGCGCCGGCGACGCGACCGACGGGCTGCCCAACTCGAAGGTCCAGCGTCGCTTGCCCTCGCCGCGCTCCAGGCAGTAGCAAGTGCCGTCGCGCGCCCCGAAGTAGACGCTCGTCGCGTCAACCGCCGGCCGGCACAGGACGCCGTCGGGGACGTCGAAGAGCCACTGCCGCGCCCCGTCGTCGGCGCGCACGCACAGGAGCGCCCCGCGCGGCCGCTCCCGGTCGCTCTCCAGGAAGTTGCCGTTGCCGAGGCCGACGTAGAGGCGGCCGTCGGCGAACGCCGGCGCGTTCCACGCCGGCAGGTCGGTCGGCACGCGCCAGACCGGCTTGCCCGTCGCGGCGTCGAGGCAGACCAATTCGAGCCTCTTGTGGACGTCGCCGACGCCGCTGCCGGCGTACAGGCGGTTGCCGACGACGAGCGGCGGCGCGTCGACGTGCAGGCCGTCGTTGAAGTGCCACAACTCCTTGCCCGTCGCCGCGTCGAGGCAGTACACGCCGTCGTCGCCGGCGCCGAAGAAGACCTTGCCGCCCGCGACCGACGGGCTCGACTCGGTGTGGCTCTCCGTCCCAAATTCCCACAGCTTCTTGCCCGTGGCGGCGTCGAGACAGTAGAGCTTGCAGCCGAAGTCCTGGTGGAAGCC
The DNA here is from genome assembly GCA_038229635.1 of Gemmatales bacterium. Taxonomy (GTDB): domain Bacteria; phylum Planctomycetota; class Planctomycetia; order Gemmatales; family Gemmataceae; genus DATFNV01. Next base: position 2,132 of record JBBROG010000382.1, on the reverse strand, counting down.
CTCGCCGACGTAGAGGCGGCCGTCCGCCAGGCACGGCGACGAGAACACCTGTTTCATCCCGCCGTCGTCGTTAAACTCCCACACTTTCCGCCCGGTGGCCGCGTCGAGGCAGTAAAGCTTGCCGAACGGCCGGAAGGCGCTGCCGTGGGCGGCGGCGGTGTAGACGAACTCCTCCGTCACCAGCGGCGACGAGACGATGAATCCGGTCCCCTCGGGCCGAAAGGCCCACGCCTCGCCGAGGAGTCGGGCGCCGCCCGCCGTCGTGCCGCCCTCGACGGTCCCCAGGGGCGCCGCTGTCGTCGCGCCGGCGCCGGTCAGTCCCAGCGCCAGGCTCGCCGGCAGCATCGCCCAGAGCATGACGCCCTCCGCCGACAAAGCCGGCCTGCCGCCGGCGCGCAGCCGCGCCAGCAGGGCGTACAGCGTGGCGACCCAGATGCCGACCCACAGCGCCAGCACGAAGCTCCACGGCGTCGCCGTCAGCGTATAGCCCAGCAGGAGGCAGACGCCGAACAGGACGACGCCGACGCCGCTGAGGACCCAAAGTAGGAGATGCTCGCCGCGCCCCGGCAGGAACGGCGGCTGGCGACGTCCCGCCTCGTCCGCCGGCGCCTCGGCCACCGCCGTCAGGTGGCGCCGCCACGCCCACAGGACGCCGAGCGCCGTCAGCGCCGTCATGGTCACCCACAGCGCCGTCGGCGTGCCCCACCACGAGCCCTGCAGCGACGACGCGAACCAGTCGTGGACGAAGAGGATCGTGCTATTGAGACTCGCCACGGAGATGACGGCGAGCCAGCGCTTGAGCTGCCCCGTCAGTCCGCCGAAGACCGCCGGGAAGAGCATCGCCAGCAGCGACAGGATGCCGCCGAGGGCCACCGACGGGATGACGGCGAAGACCGGCCCGTCGGCGTTCGGCAGGGCGCCTTCCTTCTTCTCCTCGGGCGCCGCTTCGGGGCCGAGGCCAGGCTCCTCCTTGGGGTTCGGCGGCGGCGGCTTCTTCTTACCGGCCAGGCCGTCGACGACGACGTCCTTCAACTCGGCGGTCGTCCCCTTGTAGGTGCGGCGCAGGTACGGCTCGCAGTGCGCGAACGACCAGACCGGGGCGTCGCCGCCGGCGTCGCGCGCGGTCATCTGGAACCAGGTGCCGCCCGCGTAGGCGAAGGCGATGTACTGCTTGTCCTGCCTGGTGACGAAGACGACCAGGTGTTGGTTGACCGCCAGGCGTTTGAGGAGCTTCGCGGTGTGGTCGAGCTTCTTCGCCTCGGCGTCGCCCGTGAGGTTGACCGGCAGCCGGGCGAACGGCGCCGTGCCCTTGAGCGCGTCGCGGGCGGCCAGCACGAGTGACGGCTTTTCGGGGTCGATTTTCTCGACCTTGGCCGTGAAGATGAACTGACTTTCCTTGAGGACGTCCTCCAGCGGCGTCAGCCGCGTGATGACCGCCTGTGCGGGGACTCCCGTCAGCAGCAGTCCCAATCCCAGGACCACGCCGCCGACCCGACCCATGCGTCGCACGTTCACGGACACCCCCTCCTGGCCGGGCGAAGATCGCGGCCGCACGAAACCGTCCCGACAATCATAACCTTCCCGGCGGCGAGAGGGTAGACTGCACGTCGCGCCAGGGCGGACGTCCGCCCCGCCGGGGCGCGAGAGATAAAGGATCAAGGGAGGGGTCAATCGTGGGCGTGTTCGACGTGACGGGCCGGCGGGCGGCGAAGCGCGAGCCGGTGGGCTTCTTCCGCTGGGCGCTGCCGCGCCTCGACCCGGCGCTGGCCTTCGCCGGCTGGCTGGACTCCCGCACGGTGCCGCCGCCGGAGGAGACCGAGTTGACCTGCGACGCCCTGGCCGAGTTCGCCAACGCCGGCCGGCCCGACGAGCCGTGGATCTTCGTGACCGAATTCCAGACCGAGCCGCGTCACGACGACCTGGAACGCCTGCTGGAGTACGCGCTGCGCTTCCGCCGCGAGCGCCGGCCGCCGTCGGACCCGCGGCTGAAGTACCTGGTGGGCGGCGTGATGCTCAACCTGACCGGCCCGGCGCAGCCGGACGCCCTGACCATGCCGTACCCCGGCATGGCGGGCTTCGGCGTCGGCGGCCGCGTGGCGCGTCTGGCGCTGCGCGAGGAGGACGCGGCGGCG
>JBBROG010000381.1:0-5799 GCA_038229635.1 Gemmatales bacterium | reverse complement strand
CCGCGGGTCGGTGCCGACCGTCTGCCGGTAGAGCGCCTCCGCGAACATCTTGCGGTCCTTCAGGAAGAACTGCTTGTAGCGCGACCCGCGCCACGGCCCCAGGTACTTGTACTGCGTCTCGTCGTTCATGGCTCACCTCCCTCCGCATTCTACCGCGGCGGCGCCGATTTTCCCCGGAAAACCGCTTGCGGACCCCGCGCGGATGTGGTGCAATGCCGCAAGCTCAGGAAGCCCCGTTTCGTCCCGGTCCGTCCGGGACGGTTGTTCCTTTTTCGATGCAAGGAGGGCAGGAAATGTCCCGCGTCGCGACTCCCCCCCAGGCCAAGCCCGTCACGCCGAGTGTCGCCGCTCCCGTCCCGCGCGAGAAGATCGCCATGCGGGCCTACGAGAAGTGGCTGAAGAACGGCTGCCAGGACGGCTGCGACCTCCAGCACTGGCTCGAGGCCGAGACCGAACTCAAGGCCGAGACGACCCGAACCGGCCCACACATGGCGGCGGCGGCGGCGCCGGCGGCAGCGCCGGCCCGGCGCTGAGGCGCCCCCGACCCCACCCATTCTCTCCGGCCCCCGCCCCCGCGGCGGGGGCTTTCGTTGACCGATGACACTCGCGTTCTCCCCTCCGCCGTGTCCTGATTCCCCACTCCGGCGCCTTGACCCGCGCTGGAAGCTGGCCGGCCTCGTCCTCGCGACGGTGTCCGCCGCCGCGCTGCGCTACCCGCCCGCCGCCGCCGTCGCCCTCCTCGGGTCGGCCGCCCTGGTCGTCCTCGCGCGTTTGCCGCGCCGCTGGTTCCTCGAACGAATCGGCGCCGTCGCCCTGTTCCTGGCGCTGTTCACGCTGCCGCTGCCGTTCCTCCTCGACGGGCCGGGCGCGGCGTGGGACTTCGGTCCGGTCCGCGTCTCCGGCCACGGCCTGACGGTGGCGCTCTTGATCTGGACCAAGGCGCTCACGGTCCTGTCGCTGATGCTCGTCCTGCTCGCGAGCGCCCCCCTGGAGGACACTCTTAAGGCGGCGCACGCCCTGCGCGTGCCGGGGCTGCTGGTGCAACTCGCGGTGCTGACGTACCGCTACGTCTTCGTCCTGGCGGGCGAACTGGCGCGGCTGCGGGTGGCGCTGCGCGTGCGCGGCTACCGCAACCGCGCCGACCGGCACAGCTACCGCACCGTCGGCCACGTCGCCGGAACCTTGCTGGTGCGCGGCTACGAGCGCGCCGAGCGCGTCGGCCAGGCGATGCGCTGCCGCGGCTTCGACGGCCGCTTCCGCTCGCTCGCCGAGTCGCGCACGCGGCCGGCCGACGTGCTGGCCTTCCTCGCCCTGGCGTCGTCGGCGGCGGCGCTGCTCGCCTGGGACGTGGGCCGCCGATGACGAAACGTCTTCCCGATGACCCCCGGAGCGAATCCCATGCGCCTTTGCCGATCCCTGTTTGACGGAAATGTCGAAGTCGCTCTCTGCACGGACACGCGCCTCGTCCGCCTGGGGCCGCTCGCGGCCGAACTGGGCGTCGCGCTCCCGTCGCCGCGGTCGGGAAATTTGCTCGACTACCTGCCGCCCGACGGCCCGTTGGCGGCGACGGCTCGCGGGCTCGACGACCGCTTCGCCTCCCTGCCGGCCGCCGACCGGGAGCGCCTGTCGACCCCGCTCGCCGGCGCCCGCCTCCTTGTGCCCGTGCCGGAGCCGAAGAAGGTCATTCTCCTCGCCGGCAACTACGCCGAGCACGTCAAGGAAGGCGGCGGCCAGGCGGCGGAGCGCCAGGAGACCTTCCCCTACTTCTTCTGGAAGCCGCCGGGCACGACGCTGACGCACCCCGGCGACCCGGTGCGCATCCCGAAGGCGTCGCCGGACCACGTCGACTGGGAACTGGAGTTGGGCGTCGTCATCGGCAAGACCTGCCGCGACGTCAGCGAGGCCGACGCGCTCGCCCACGTCGCCGGCTACACCGTTTGCAACGACATCTCGGACCGTAAATTCACGATCAACCCCGGCCGCAAGCCGCGCGAGCGCGACCGCTTCTTCGACTGGCTGCACGGCAAATGGCACGACACGTTCTTGCCTTGCGGCCCGTGCGTGCTGGCCGCCGGGCCGGCGGTCGACCCGAAGGCGCTGCCGTTGCAGTTGCGCCTCAACGGGCGGGTGATGCAGGACGCGAGCACGGCTCAGATGGTCTTCCCCGTGGCGGCGCTGGTGTCGATCCTGTCGACGTTCACGACGCTGGAGCCGGGCGACCTCATCTCGACGGGGACGCCGGGCGGCGTCGGCTTCGCGCGCAAGCCGCCCGTGTTCCTCAAGGCGGGCGACGTCCTGGAGGCGGAGGTCGGCGGCATCGGCGTGCTGCGCAATCCGGTACTGTGACGCCGGGGCGATGCGGCCGCCGAAGGCGGCGCTTGCGTCGAGTCACAGGCCGACTCACACCCCTTTCCGAGCCGAAGTCCTCATCCTTCCAGGACTTGCCTCGCCCTGTAACGTGCGGCGCGCCAGGCCCAAATGGCGACCCGCCGTTGACGAAGTGTTCTTCACTATTCCTTCCGTTTCTTTCTCGCCCTTTTTCGCGCGGCCTTGCGCTCGTCAGCCTTCTTTTTCGGCGTTGTGTCTTTGCCAATCCGCAGAGAGATCGTTTTCGACTTCAACCCCTGCGGCATCACAAACTGAATGCGCCTATCGCCGATGACCCCGGAGGAGTGATGAAAGATTTGCGGCTTACCGCCCAATTCCGCCAGCTCATATGCCTTGCACTCCATCGGGACCGTCGTGTCAACCACATGGACGGTCACCTTCATCTCCGCCAGCCTGCGATCCTTCCCCTTAAAGCGAAGCTGATAGTGCGACATCTCGAATCCCATCATGAGCCCCGCACCCTCGGGCCGTCCCTTGGCAAGCTCTGTGACTTCCTTCAACTTCTCCCTAGTCGTATCGTCTGGCTTCTGGAACGCCGCACGATGGGCAAACTCAAAAGGTGTCCCGTAGTCAGTCCCGTGGTCGCAGATGAGCCTCCCTTCCTTCGCGGCTGTTCCATCTCGATCCCCACGAATACGAGGAGTAATCTCGATCTTACAGACATGCGGTGCGACGCGGAAATGCAGATTGCTTTGCCGAGGAAGGTTCCCGTATTGAGGCCCCATCTTCGCCCAATCGAACGTCTTCGCCTCGTCAAGGGTCATCAAGTGGATGCCCGCGGCCGCCGCTCTCTCAACAGCATCGGGAGTAAATCCGTTACGAGAGACGATTACGACTCTATCGACTACAACGGGGTTCGGTCCCTTGTACTTCCCAAGGTACTCGTCAAGCGCCGTTTGATCGAACGGCCTATCTTCGTCCTTGGCCTCAATCGCGATTCTTACCCGATACAGCCCTCCTGGGATCTCGAACAGAATGTCGATCTCCCGCTCCCCCTCCAGGCCGTGAACCTTTGCCATGTAGGAGTCAGTCACCTTGCTGCCTTCGGGACAGATCACCCAATGAATGAGGCTGAGCAACTCCTGGAAGGGATTGGTCCGTTTCGGCATGGCTCACTCCCATCCGACCTTTACGATGCAAACGTCCACCGCGCCAATTTAGCCGAACACTAGCCAGCGAGCCAAGGGCCGCGCTTCTGATTTGTTCGCTCAACCCTTAACTCTCAGCCGTCTCAGACTCCTCGTCTTCCTCTCCCCCCCGGCAACGTCTCGCTGGAAGGGAAGTCGTCGGCTTGAGCCCCCCGCGGCGGCCGGAATAGTTCCGACGCCGCCCCCTCTTCTGGTCTGGGCCTATACGGGTGTCACTCTCGACCTGGGAAAGGTTACACTCTTCTGGGCTTGACGGCGGACTCAAGCCGCCGGGGGGTGCCGGTCTTTTCGGTCCGCCCGGTGGGCGATCTCGGCGTCGAGCGCCGCTAACATTTTTCCCAGGAAGTCGTCCCGGCCGTCCCCTTGGGGGCCTCGCGCCAGTTCCTCAGCGACGCGCCGACGCAGTTCGGCGAGGGGGAGCGGGGGCGTACCGTCTTCGGGGTAGCAAAGAGCGACCGTCACCACCCTTTCCGGGGTCTGGTATGCGAAGAGAGGCGTCCCGTTTTCGTACTCGGGGTACTCTACCATAGGCGGCGCCCCGCCCGTGACGCCGCCCTGCGCTTGCCCGGCGGCGGGAGTCGAGGGCACTTTCTTCCCGCCTTTCCGCTTGCGGCTCACGCCAGCAACTCCTTCACCACGCGCGCCGGCTCCACACCGGTCAGCCGCGCGTCGAGCCCCTGGAACTTCGCCGTGAAGCGCTGGTGGTCGATCCCCAATAGGTGCAGCACCGTCGCGTGGAAGTCGCGGACGTGGACCGGGTTTTCGACGATGTTGTACGAGAAGTCGTCCGTCGTCCCGTGGACCGCCCCGCCCCGGGCGCCGCCGCCGGCCAGCCACATCGTGAAGCAACGCGGGTGGTGGTCGCGGCCGTAGTTCTGCTTCGACAACCCGCCCTGCGAGTAGATCGTCCGGCCGAACTCGCCGCCCCAGATGATCAGCGTCTCGTCGAAGAGTCCTCGCCTCTTGAGATCATTGATGAGGCCATACGTCGGCCGGTCGACGTCGCGGCACTGGTCGGGCAGGCGCCCGGCGACGTTGGCGTGCGTGTCCCAGTTGTTGTGGTAGATTTGGACGAAGCGAACTCCGCGTTCGACGAGGCGCCGCGCCAGCAGCGCCGAGTGCGCGAACGACCCCGGCTTCTTCGCCTCGTCGCCGTACAGGGCGTAGGTCGACGCCGGCTCGCTCGCCGTGTCGGTCAACTCCGGGACGCTCGCCTGCATTCGGAACGCCATCTCGTACTGCTGGATGCGCGTGTGCGTTTCCGGGTCGCCCACCTGGCGATAATTCATCTCGTTCAACTGCCGCAAGCCGTCGAGCGTCTTGCGGCGCACTTCCGTCGGCACGCCCGGCGGGTTGTTGATGTACAGGATCGGGTCGCCGCCGGAGCGGAACGACACGCCGGCGTGCTCGCCTGACAGGAAGCCGGAAGACCAAAGGCGGGCGGAAATCGCCTGCACCTGCTCGGTGTTCGTCGGCTTGGCGACGAGGACGACGAAGGTCGGCAAATTCTTGTTCAGCGAGCCGAGGCCGTAGGACGCCCACGAGCCGAGGCACGGCCGGCCCGTCACCTGGTTGCCGGTCTGCATGGCGGTGATCGCCGGCTCGTGGTTGATCGCCTCGGTGTACATGCTCCGGATGAAGCACATGTCGTCGACGACCTTCGCCGTCCACGGCAGCAGCTCCGAGACCCACAGGCCGCCCTTGCCGTGCCGCGTGAACTTGAACTTCGACGGCGCGATCGGGAAACGCGCCTGGCCGCTGGTCATCGTCGTCAGGCGCTGGCCCTGGCGGATCGAGTCGGGTAGGTCCTTGTCGTACCAGTCGTTCATCTTCGGCTTGTAGTCGTACAGGTCCATCTGCGGCGGGCCGCCGACCATGTGCAGGTAGATGATGTTCTTCGCCTTCGCGACGAAGTGCGGCAGGTCGGGCTGGCCGCCGCTCGCGGTCAGGGCGGCGCCACAGGCGCGGTCCTCGGCGAGCAGCGACAGTAGCGCGGCGCCGCCCGCCGCGTTCAGGCCGCGGGCGAAGAACTGGCGGCGCGTCTCGGAGCGGACGTAGTCGTGGATGGGATTCATCGGAGCAGTTCTCAGTTGCTAGTTGTCAGTTCTCAGTTGTCCAGGGGTTCGCGCGTATGCGACCCGTCGTCGTGGTGTTCCGGGGGTGCGCGCGTACGCGACCCGTCGTCGTGGTGTTCCGGGGGTGCGCGCGTACGCGACCCGTCGTCGTGGTGTTCCGGGGGTGCGCGAGTACGCGACCCCCGGCT
>JBBROG010000380.1:0-5807 GCA_038229635.1 Gemmatales bacterium | reverse complement strand
TTATTTCCCCCGGCGCCCGCGGGGGGGGGGCGGGTGCCCCCGCCCCCCCTGTGGGTGGGGGGGGGGGGGGGTGGTGGAGAATGCCTTCAGCGGCTTCACCCCTCACCCCCAACCCCTCTCCCCAAAGGGGAGAGGGGAGCATGAAGGATGACACGCATGAACGGATTCGCGCGACTGGGGCCGGCGGCGCCGTGGCTGGCGCTGGCCGTCCTCCTGGGGGTCGGCTTGCCCATCTTCCTGTGCATGCCGCTGTGGGCCGACGCCACGCTTTACGACCTCGCGGCGCGAAACGTCGCCGAGGGCGGGGTCGCCTACCGCGACGTCTTCGACACCAACCTGCCGGGCATGGTCTGGCTGCACCTGCTCGTGCGCTCGCTCCTCGGCGACCGCCCCGAGGCGCTGCGCCTGGCCGACGTCGTCGTCTACAGCGGCGTCGTCGCCCTGCTCCTCCTGTGGCTGCGCCGGCTCGGAGGCAGTGCCCACGCCTGCGCCTGGACGGCCGTCGCGCTGTACGCCTTCTACTTCTCGCTGTCGGAGTTGTGTCACTGCCAGCGCGACACCTGGATGCTGCTGCCGGCCCTCGGCGCCCTGGCGCTGCGCCAGCGCCGACTCGACGCCGCGGCGCAGGGCGAGAAGCCGGCCGAGGCCCTGCTGGAAGGGGCGCTGTGGGCGACGGCGTTCTGGATCAAGCCGTTCGTCGCCGTGCCCGCGCTCGCCTGCTGGCTCGTCAACGGAGCCGTCGAGCGGCGCTGGGCGGGAGCCATGCTGCGCGACACGCTGACCGTCGTCGCCGGCGGGGCGGCGGTCGGCGCGGCGGGGCTGGCGTGGCTGGTCCATTCCGGCGCCTGGCCGCACGTTCAGGACGTCTTCCTGCACTGGAACCCGGAGTACCTGACGACGTCGGACGGCTGGGAGCGGCGGACGCGCTTCCTGTGCAAGGCGTTCGTGCCCTGGAGCCTGGTTCATCTCGTCGCGGCGCCGTTGGCGGCGCTGACGCTGGCGCGGGCGCTCCTTCACTCTTCGGCGGCGCGGGCGTGGGCGCTGCCGTCGGCCTTCTACCTCGGCTGGCTGTTCCAGGCGGCCTACCTGCAAAAAGGATACGAATACACCCTGGCGTCGGCGCTGCCGCCGGCGTTGGTCCTGGTCGCGGGCCGGGCCTGGTGGCCGGGTCCGCTGCGGCTCGGCACGGCGGTCCTCGTCGCCTTCGGCCTCCTGGCCGCGTGGCGCCACCCGCTGCTGCGCTCCGAGCGCCTGGCGGTCTGGGAGCGCTGTCTGCGCGAGGGGAGCAGCCCGGAGGTGCGCGACCGCCTGAAGCTCGTGACCGACCGCAACGGCACCGACTGGACCGACCTGCGCCGCGTCGCCGACCACCTGCGGCTTCGCGGAGCCGGCGACGGCGAAGTGACCTGTTACAACAACTCGACGCACCCGCTTTATGTGACGCTCGGGCTGCGGCCGTCGACGCGCTACCTCCACTTCGACACGCTGCTGATGTGCTTCCCGAGTCGGCGCGAGGAGATGCGGCGGGCGCTGGCGGAGAGCGGGCAGAAGTACGTCGTGAGCGACCTGCGGGCGGTGCCGCTGACACCGGAGGAAGTCGGCGGCGGCGCGGCGCTGCCCGAGGCGTTTCCCGACGACCTGACGCAGGCGTTCCCCTGGTCGCTGCCGGTGCGCTTCCGCGCCGGCCGCTACCTGGTCCACGACGTCGGCGGCGACGTGGGGCCGCTGGTGTCTCGCTGACGGCAACCCCACACGGACGGCCGCGTTCCCGGCGCCCCCCGGCGGAATTGCCTGTTCTCTTGACGCGCCGCTTGCTCCGGGGACAATGAACCTTACGCGAATCCGAAGGAGGATGCCTGGTGGAACGTCAACGAGGAATCGACGTGGGGCGAGTGCTCAAAGGCGTCGGCATCATGGCCGTCGGCGTAGCCATCGTCTACGTCGGCCTCAGAACGATGGGCCTCCCGGGCGGGGGCTCGTCGTCGCGCGTCGTCCTCTACTGCGCCCAGGACCAGGAGTTCGCCGAGGAGTCGCTGAAGGAGTTCGCGCGGCGCACCGGCCTGGAGGTAGCGCCGAAGTTCGACACCGAGAAGGACAAGTCGGTCAGCCTCTACCTGGAACTGCTCAAGGAGAAGGGACGGCCGCGCTGCGACGTCTTCTGGAACAACGAACTCCTCATGACCATGCTGCTGCAGCGGCAAGGTCTGCTCGAGCCCTACGACAGCCCGTCGGCGAAGCCGTACCCGTTCTGGGCCAAGGCGCCCGACCACGTTTGGCACGCCTTCGCCGCCCGCGCCCGCGTCCTCGTCGTTAACACGAATCTCGTCCCCGAAGCGGAGCGGCCGAAGAGTCTGCTGGAGCTGACCGAGCCGCGCTGGAAGGGGAAGGTCGTCATCGCCCGGCCGCTGTTCGGCACGTCGTCGACGCAGGCGGCGTGTCTCTTCGACGTCCTCGGGCCGGACAAGGCCAAGGACTACTACCGCGGGCTGAAGGCGAACGGCGTCCAGGTGGCGCCGGGCAACAAGCAGGTCGCCGAGTGGGTCGGCCTCGGCCGAACGCCGCGCGGCGACGCCGTCGCCGTGGGCGTGACCGACACCGACGACGCCTTGGAGGAAGTCGAGTCCGGCAAGCCGGTAGCGATGCTCTTCCCCGACCGCGACCGGCCGCCGGGGGACAAGATGGGCACGCTGTTCATCCCGCACTCGCTCGCCCTCATCAAGGACGGGCCGAACCCGGACGGCGGGCGCAAGCTCATCGATTACCTGCTGAGTGCCGAGGTCGAGGCGCGATTGGCGACTTCGGCGAGTCATCAGATCCCGCTCAACCCCGACGTGAAGGCGGAATTGCCCAAGGGCATGGAGACGGAGGCGACGGTGAAGAGAATGGAGGTCCAGTGGGTGCACGCCGCCGACCTGTGGAAGGAGGCGATGGATTTCCTGCGCGCGGAGTTCGCGGCGGACTGAGCAAGAAATTTCCCGCCTCGGGCGCGAAAATCGTCATTTCCCTCTGTTCGTCGTCGGTCCCGCGCGGTACAATCACACCTTCGTGTCGTCTGGGCCGTGTCAAGGTCGTGAGGTCCCTGGCTCCAGCCTTCCGACACCTTTTCCTGGGTCCCCTTCCTCCACACACTCTATGTGTACTGCGGGGAGAAGCGTCGCCTGCCGGGGCCGGCGGCAATCCTCACAGGTTCTTTCCTTTCGGGAGTTCGTCATGGGTCGGAAGTTGTACGTGGGTAACCTGGCCTACGGGGTCACGGACAGTGACCTGCAGCAGATGTTCGAGGCTCACGGCACGGTCCAGTCCGCGCAGGTGATCATGGACCGCGACACGGGGCGGTCCAAGGGGTTCGGCTTCGTCGAGATGGGCTCCGACCAGGAAGCCCAGGCGGCCATCACCGCCCTCAACGGCAAGGAAGTCGACGGCCGCGCCCTGACCGTTAACGAGGCTCGTCCCAAGACCGACGGCGGCGGCCGCGGCGGGGCGGGCGGCGGCAGTCGCGGCGGCTACGGCGGCGGCGGCGGTGGCCGCGGCGGCTCGGGCGGCGGCGGCGGCGGTGGCTACGGTGGCGGCGGCGGCGGCCGTCGCTACTAATCGTCTTCTCGCCCTCTCGGCGTCCCCGCCCGCGACTTCGCGGGCCGGGACGCCCTGTTTCGTTTCTCCGGTCGTCGCGCTCCCCGCCCCGTCGGGCCGCGCGGCGTGAACCTTTATCCTTGACCCCCAACCTCGCCTGGCGGCTCCCCGTCGCCGGCGGATGCCCTCCGCAGGAGTCCCTCTCTCGATGGTCAACCGCAATCTCCTTCGTCAGTACGAGGTCCCCGACGACGAACTCCAACGCGAACTCGACGCCGTTTTCGACTCCGACAGCCCCGACTGGCTGCCCCCCGACGAACAAGATTTCCGCGACAACAAGCTTGTGACCGGCCGCGTCCTCCGCGTCACCGGCGACGGCGTCTGGGTCGACGTCGGCTACAAGAGCGAAGGCAGCATCGAGCTGCGCGAGTGGTACGACGACGACACCGGCGTCATCATCCCGCCCAAGGTCGGCGACGAAGTCCAGGTCCTCCTCGAAGCCATCCAGGACGAGAGCGGCGCCGTCGTCCTCAGCTACCGCAAGGCCAAGCGACAGCAGGAATGGGACCGGGTCGTCCAGCAGTACAAGGTCGGCGACGCCGTCTCCGGCGCCGTCACCCGCAAGATCAAGGGCGGCTTGCTGGTCAACATCGGCACCAACGTCTTCCTGCCCGCCAGCCAGGTCGACATCCGCCGCCCGGCGGACCTCGGCCACTACCTCGGCAAGACGCTGGAGTGCAAGATCCTCGTCATCGACGAGGCGCGGCGCAACATCGTCGTCAGCCGCCGCCAACTCCTCGAGGACCAGCGCGCCGCCATGCGCGAGAAGCTGCTGGCGGAAGTCGAGGTCGGCCAGATCCGCAAGGGCGTCGTCAAGAACATCGCCGAGTTCGGCGCCTTCGTCGACCTCGGCGGCATCGACGGCCTGCTGCACATCACCGACATGAGCTGGGCGCGCGTCACGAACCCGCACGAGGTGGTGAAGATCGACCAGGAGCTGGAGGTCTACATCATCCGGGTCGACAAGGAGAAGGAAAAGATCGCGCTGGGCTTGAAGCAGAAGTCGGCGAGCCCGTGGGCCGAGGTCGGCCAGAAGTACCCCGTCGGCAGCCGCCACTCCGGCGAGGTCGTCAACGTCATGCCCTACGGCGCCTTCGTCAAGCTCGAGGCCGGCGTCGAAGGATTGGTCCACATCAGCGAGATGAGTTGGACCAAGCGCGTCAACCACCCGAGCGAGCTGGTCTCCAGCGGCGACCAGATCGAGGTGCAGGTCCTGAACATCAACAAGGAGAAGCAGGAAATCTCCCTGGGGATGAAGCAGGTCCAGCCCAACCCGTGGGACAAGGTCGCCGAGAAGTACCCGCCGGGGACCGTGGTCGAGGGCGTCGTCCGCAACCTCACCAACTACGGCGCCTTCGTCGAGATCGAGGAGGGCATCGACGGCCTGCTGCACGTCAGCGACATGAGCTGGGTGCGTAAGGTCGTCCACCCGAGCGAGGTCGTCAGCAAGGGCGACAAGGTCCGCTGCGTCGTGCTGAACGTCGACCAGGAGCGCAAGCGCGTGGCCCTCGGCATGAAGCAGATGGCCAACGACCCGTGGGAAGGCGACATCCCGGGCCGCTACCATCCGGGCGAGATCAAGAAGGGCAAGGTCACGAAGCTGACGAACTTCGGCGTCTTCGTGGAACTGGAGCCGGGCCTCGAAGGCTTGCTGCACATCTCCGAGTTGGCCGACCACAAGGTCGAGAGCCCGGAGGAAGTCGTCAAGGTCGGCGACGAGATCGAGGTCAAGGTGCTGCGCGTCGACGCCGCCGACCGCAAGATCGGCCTCAGCCGCAAGCGCCTCGACGGCGGCCCCGAGGAGGTCGTCGAGGAGGGCGCCGCCGCCGGAACGGCCGAGGGCCAGCGGCCGCGGGCCAAGGAACTGCGCGGCGGCACCGGATCGGCCGGCAGCCAACTCTTCCAGATGCCCGGCCGGTCCGAACAGGCCGAACAAACCGAGCAGGCTGAGCCGGAAGCGGCTACTGAGTCGGAACCGAAACCGTCGGTGTGAAATCCCGTCGAGTTCCGGGGGGGGTGCGCGAGTACACGACGCCCGTCGTGGTTGTCAGGGGGAACACATACGCGACGCCCGTCGTGGGATTCCGGGGGGGCGCTGCGCGACCCCCGGCTGTGGGATGTAACCCCTTTCGGGGTAAAAGGCCCCCGACCCTACCCCGAAGGGGTTATATCCCACA
>JBBROG010000379.1:0-5896 GCA_038229635.1 Gemmatales bacterium | reverse complement strand
GCTGTAGGACGTCCTGGCGAACCAAGGGCACGTCGTGGTGGGGTCGTCGTCGGACACGCCGGCGTTCGCGGTCGATGCCGTCGTCCGCGGGTGGGTGCGTTGCGGCTGCAAGCGTTACCGGGATGCCGGGGAGTTGCTGATACTGCGGGGGACGACCACGGCGACGGGGCTGAAAGTGACAGCGGAGTGGACGGGACAACGCTACCAGCGCGGTGTGGCGGTGACGGATGCGCAGATGGAAGAATTGAACATCGAACGTCACGGCCCATGCCCTCATACACAAACCCGGTAAGACTGTCCGATTTGCCCGGTCATAACCCTCAGCCCGACTTCAGCTTCGAGCGGCCACGAACCGGACAGTCTTACCGGGTTTGTGTATCAGTGGAACTACACCATCAAGCCGCGCGGGCCGGAATGGGGGAATTGGAACTAATTCCTGGACGCCGCCTAAGACCGAGTCGCGGCCGTGCTTGCCGCCGTCGCCGGACGATCGCCCCGACCCGCGATTCACTCCCGGCACACTGGTCCGGCTGGTCGCCCGCCCGGAGCGGGTCCGGCGGGTGCTGCGGGCCGAGTGGCACTGGCACCGCCAGCAGTTCGTCTTCGTGGTCGAGACTTCCGCCACGCCGCCGTTCGAGCCATACTGGTTCGCGGGTCAGCTCGCGGTTGCGGAGGCAAGGCCCGCCTAAGTCGTTAGGCGGCGGAGGGCGCTCGGGTGCAGGACGCCTTGAAGCGGGACATCCTGCGGCTGGTCGCGCGGCACGACGGCGAGTGGTACTGGTATCAGCTCGACCGGGCACTCATCGGGTCGCACCCCCGAGGTACCCACCGCGCTGTTGCCCGTGGTCAAGGAACTGGCGGCCGCGGGGCTGATCGCGGTCCGCCCACACCCGGCGCTCGGGGACATCCCGCGGTACTGGCTGATCGAGGCCGGGCGAGTCGCGGTCGCGGAGCAAAGGCACGCCTAACCGGGCGCTGCGCCTGACCCGGCCAGCACATTCGTTTCCGGGATTCGTAACTCACCGAGCGAGCCGGGCAGGTGAGCGGGGTCGTTAGGCGGTAAGAGGCGGCAGACCCCGTAGTGGCATGTCGGGCTGCCGCGAGGGGTATGATGCGGGACGAGACTCGCACGCAGGATTGGTTCCTCCGCGACCCCCGGTGCCGGAAGTGGGTCGTGCAGTGCGCCACCTGTCGGATGTTCGGCCGTAAGCCCGACGCCCCGACGAGCGTGCCGAAGTACCGCTTCGAGGAGATGTTCCCGGTGCTGGAACTCGACGAGGCGGGCGCCTGCCAGCACTGCCGCGCGGCCATGCGCCATTAGTCGCCTTATGGCCTCTTCAGTCAAGGGCTGCAGTTCTGATGAGGAGGATTCCATGCGAACCGAGCTTTTCCGGGTCGAGGGGCCTTGGCCTGGCCGTCTGGCAATCATGCCGCGCCCACGCGGCGGTGACTGGCTGGGCGACGAAATCCAGTCCTGGCGCCGATCCGGCGTCGATGTCGTTCTCTCTCTCCTCACGCCCGACGAACGCGCCGAGTTGAGTTTGGCCGAGGAAGGTGAGTTGTGTCGGGCAAACGGCATCGAGTTCTTGTCCTTCCCGATTATTGACCGAGGTGTCCCGTCGTCGAGGGAGGCTTTCTCGGGCCAGGCGGCCGCGCTCGCCGAGCGACTCGCGAACGGAAAGAACGTTGCTGTTCATTGCCGGCAAGGCGTCGGACGAGCAGCAGTGGTCGCGATCTGCTTGCTGATCTTGTCCGGCGTTGAGCGGGCGGCAGCCGTAGAGCGGGTCGGTTCGGCGCGGGGTTGTTCCGTCCCGGAAACGCCCGACCAACGACGATGGGTCGCAGACTTCGCGAAGTCACTTGTAGCCCAGCTTCCCAAGTAGTCAGGCAATTGCGCGCGAGTTGGACGAACCCAAACGGCGTCGCGTCGCCCGTGGCGCCGAAACTTCCCAATCGCGCGAGTGTTTCATCGGTACACGGGGATTCCGCTCGTTCTCGGAGGAAAGCCATGCGTTGCACTCTCGGCGCCGCCCTCTTGTGTCTGGCCGGGGTTCCCGTCGCGGGAGCGGCCGATCCGCCCCTCGTGGAAAAGCAGTGGCAGGTCGATGGCGTCGCGCGCAAGGCGCTGGTCTTCGTCCCGGCTGGGGCGAAGGAGGCTGTCACGCGACATACGCTTGGGCCGTTAATTCGGACACACGGTTGGGCCGCTACAGCTGTACGGGCTAACATGGGAGGCGGGCTTTGCTCTTGACACCTTCAGGAAGGATCGTTACATGCCCGCTCCCATTCCCCTGCCCGTTCGCCAGTGCCTCCTGCGACGTTGGCGGCTCGGCGAGGCGGTCGCCGACATTGCCGCCGCTCTGCAATTGTCTCCCCGCACCGTCCGCAAGCTGACGCGTCGCTTCGCTCGCCAAGGAGCCGAGGGGCTCGCTCCGGACTACGACCGCTGTGCCACCCGGAAGTTGCCCGAAGAGGGCAACGCCTTCCGCAAGGCGATCGCGTTGCGACGGCAGCATCCCCAGGGGGGCGGCGGCTTGATCCGCGTGATGCTCCGCGAGGAAGGCGCGACTTCGCCCAGCGCGCGAACCTTGCAGCGCTGGTTTCAACGCCAGAAGCTATCGCCGGCCCCGCCGGGCCGTCGCTCGACGACCGCGAAGCAGCGGGCCCGCCAGCCGCACGAAGTCTGGCAAATGGACGCCGTGGAGCAGCTGCGGCTGGGCGGCGGCCAACGCGTGAGCTGGCTGCGGTTGGTCGACGAATGCAGCGGAGCGGTCTTAACGACCGCGATTTTCCCCCCAGGGCTTCTGGAGCACCGTCGAGCCGACGGTGGTGCAAGAGGCTTTGCGCGGCGTGTTTTTCGCGTGGGGCATGCCGCAGCGCTTGCGGGTCGACAACGGCTGCCCCTGGGGATCGCAAGGCGATTGGCCCACCGACCTGGCGCTGGGGTTGATCGGCCTGGGCGTGGACCTGATCGGGAATGCCGCCCGACGGCCGCAAGAGAACGGCGTGGTCGAGCGGTCGCAGGGCACGGGCAAGCGCTGGGGCGAACCGGAGACCTGCGCGGACGCCGACGAACGGCGACGACGTTTGGAGAGCCTGGATCGCATCCAGCGGGAAGCCTACCCCAGCCCAGAGGAGAGCCGCTGGCAGACGTTCCCGGCGTTGCGGCAGCAGGAGCGGCCCTCCAGCAAGGCGTGGGAGAAGAAGAACGGGCAGCGGGAGCGGGTGCTGGCGCACCTGGCCAAGGACAACGCGATGCGTCGGGTGGACAGCAAGGGCCAGGTGTCGATCTCCGGCCGCAACCCTTATGTCGGCGAGCGTTACCGGGGGCAGGATATTTACGTCTTTCTCGATCCTCTGGATCGCGAATGGGTATTCGCCACCGCGGCGGGGGTGCAGTTGCGCCGCAAGGTAGCCGAGGAACTGACTCAAGAGCGGATCCTGAAGTTGCAGGTGACCAACCGCCGGGGCCGAAAAACCGAGCCGCGCGGCCCAACCGTGTGTCCAAATTAACGGCCCAAGCGTATGTCGCGTGACAGAGTACGCTCCACCCGGGGCTACGATCCGTCACCCGCTACGCGGGTTCAAAATAATTCACACGTCCCCGGTCGCATTCCCCGGGTTGCGCTTCACCCGCTGCGCGGGTTGCGCTCCACCCGGGGCTACGATCCGCCACCCGCTACGCGGGTTCAAACCACCAACACGCCCCTATCGAACAGCCCTGGATCATCGAACGGCCTTTGCCGCGTTCGACGACCCCCTTGCGGGGCGTCGGGCGGGCGGGTATCGTCGAGGCAGATCCGACTCGTCTCCTGACCGACCGTTCCGTCAACGGCCCGTGCGAAGATCGCGAAAGGCGTCCCCATGCCGAACGAATCGTCCTTGTCTGGCGACCCGTTGTCCCCGGACGATCTTCGTCGCAGTCACATCCCGGACCTGGTGGAGCCCGCGACCACCCCGGGAACCACGCCGCCCGCCCCCTCGGACTGGCCCACCACCGACGAGGTTCTGCCGTCCGACAACGAGCTGGCCGTGGCAAAACCCGACCTGCCGCGCCGGTATGACCTGAAGAAACTCCTCGGCACCGGCGGCATGGGCGACGTCTGGCTGGGGCGCGACCGCCGGCTCCGGCGACGAGTGGCCGTCAAGGTCGTGCAGGAGCGCTGGGCCGGCGACGCGCACGTCCTCCGACGCTTCGTGGACGAGGCGCAGCTGACCAGCCAACTCCAGCACCCGTCCATCCCGCCCCTCTACGAGATGGGCGAGCTGCCCGACGGACGGCCCTACTTCTGCATGAAGGTGGTTCGCGGGCGGACCCTGGCCGCGCTGCTCGGGAAACGAGCCGGCTCGGACGACGACCTGCCGCGCTTCCTGGCCGTGTTCGGGCAGGTGTGCCAGGCGGTCGCCTACGCGCACAACAAGGGCGTCATCCACCGCGACCTGAAGCCAGCGAACGTCATGGTCGGTGCCTTCGGCGAGGTCCAGGTCATGGACTGGGGACTCGCCAAGGTGCTCAAGAACATCCCGCAGCCCGCCGAGACCGAGAAGCCCGCCGCGAGCGTGGTCGAGACCGACCAGACCGAGCAGCTCGACCAATTGACGCAGGCGGGGGCGGTGCTGGGCACCTACGCCTACATGCCGCCGGAGCAGGCGCGCGGCGAGGTCGCCCACCTTGACAGGCGCGCCGACGTCTTCGGCCTGGGCGCCCTGCTGTGCGAGGTCCTTTCGGGCCGGCCGCCCTACGTCGGCACGCGCGAGGAGGTAAAGATCCACGCCCAACTCGGCCACCTGCAACCGGCGTTGGAGCGCCTGGCGGCGTGCAACGCGGACGGCGATCTGACGGCGCTGGCCGGCGCGTGTCTGGCGGCCAGGGCGGTTGATCGTCCGGCGGACGCGGTGGCGGTCGCGGCGGCGGTCGCGGCGTACCAGGCGGCCGTGCAGGAGCGTTTACGGGCGGCCGAGATCGAGAGTGCGGCGGCGGCGGCGCGGGCGGAGGAGGCCAAGGAGACGGTGGCGGCGGCGGCGCGAGAGGAAGAGGCCAAGGCCACGGCGACGGCCGAGCGCCGCGTGCGCCGTTTGAGTACGGCCCTGGCGGCGGCCCTGTTCCTGGGAGTCGCGGCCACCGGCTATTTTCTCGTCCAGTCCTGGCAGGCAACGGTAAACGCCGAGGTCGCACACCGCAATGCGGAAGTCGAACGGGAAAAGGCAGAAGAGTTGGCCGGACGGGAGACGCAAGCCCGCCAGGAGGCCGAAAACCAGAAAGGGCGGGCGGAAGGGGCGGAGCGTCGGGCCAAGGAAGCGCGTGCCGAGGCGGAGGAGCAACGCGAGCTAACGGCCTTGCTGAGATATTCCAATCAGATCGCCCTGGTCCAGCGCGAGTGGGAGGTCGGGAATGTGGCGGCGGCCTGGCAGCATCTGGAGAGTACGCGCCCGGACTTCCGCGGCTGGGAGTACCGCTACGCTCATACGCTGCTGAACCGCAACCAGAAAACCTTCCGAGGCCACACCGGCGGTGTCGAGAGCGTGTGCTTCAGCCCCGACGGCAAGCGCCTCGCCAGCGCCTCGGCAGACACCACGGTTCGGCTGTGGGACGCGCGGACGGGCCGGGAGGCCCTCGCCCTCAAGGGGCACACGAAAGTTGTGAGGAGCGTGGCCTTCAGCCCCGACGGCACGCGGTTGGCCAGCGCCTCGGGGGACGGGACGGTGCGGGTGTGGGACGCGGCGACGGGCCAGGAGGTCCTCACCCTCAGGGGGCACACGGGTAGCTTCTACTCCGTGTGCTTCAGCCCCGACGGCAAGCGCCTCGCCAGCGCCTCCTTCGATAAAACGGTGAAGGTGTGGGACGCGGCGAAGGGCCAGGAGGCTCCCACCTTCAAGGGGCACAAGGGTGAAGTCT
>JBBROG010000378.1:0-5902 GCA_038229635.1 Gemmatales bacterium | reverse complement strand
TGCTGGTGCCGCTGAACAGGGACGACGCGAGCCTCGGCGTGACGACCTATTACGGAGCGTCCTTTACGCACACGGCGGCGCCGACGAAGATCGTCGCCGGCGTCGTCCGCGATAAGGACACGAAGAAGCCGCTCGCCGGCGTCCGCGTCCAGAGTACCAAGCTGGCGAACAGCCCGCTTCACGGCAACGACTTCGTCCGGACCGTGACCGACGCGGCGGGGCGCTACCGCCTGGTCGGCCTGCCCAAGGGCGAGGGCAACAAGATCCACGCCATTCCGGGAAGCGCTCAACCGTACCTGGTGACTCTCCAGGAGGTCGAGGACACGCCGGGCCTCGGCCCGGTGACAGTCGATTTCGAGCTGAAGCGCGGCGTGTGGGTCAAGGGGCGGGTTTCCGACAAGGCGACGGGGAAGCCGGTGTCGGCGATCGTCGAATACTACGCCCTGGGCGACAACCCGCACCTCGACGACTACCCCGGCTTCGACGCGAGCTATTCGCTGGCCATGACGCAGTTTTCCGCCGCGGACGGCACGTTCCGCCTGGTCGGATTGCCTGGCCCCGGCGTCGTCGCGGTGAAGGCGACCGACCACTACCTGCTCGCCCACCAGCGCGACGACGCGGACGGGGCGAAGGAAGCGACGCTGGACACGCGGCCGTTCGCCCTGGAGGCGTTTACGGTGAACGCCACGGCCGGCGTCGACCCGGCGAAGGGCGCCGACGCCGTGACGCGCGACGTCACGCTCGACGCGGGTGTCACTTACAACGGCACCGTCCTCGACCCCGACGGCAAGCCGCTGAGCGGGGCGCGCGTGTACGGGTCGACCGGCTGGCATCCCTGGAACCGGCCGCCGCTGAAGACGGCGTCGTTCACCGTGCGGGCGTTCAACCCGCGCCGGCCGCGCTCCGTCTTCTTTCAGCATCTGGAAAAGGGACTTGTCGGCACGCTGGAGGTGCCGGAGGATGGGGTCAAGGACGTGACGGCGCGACTGCGGCCGGGCGCGGCCGTGAGCGGGCGTCTCGTCGATTCCGACGGACGGCCTCGCACCGGCGCCGAGCTGGCGGTCTACTTCCGCCCGAAAGGGAACGACGCCTGGTCGCCGTATTACCCCGGCCGGCTGAAGACCGACAAGGACGGCCGCTTCCGCATCGGCGCGATGCTGCCCGAGTTGCCGTACAGCCTGCACGACGGCAAGGGCTGGGTCTCCTTCGACGCCCCGGCGAAGTCGGGCGAGAGCAAGGACCTCGGCGACGTGCGGGCGATGACGGGCAACGAGTGAGGGGCCGCCGAACCGTGTGCCGCTCGCGGCTTCGCACTTGCGAAGCCGCGAGCGGCGCGAGGGCGGGTGAAGAGAAATGTTGTGCCGCGGCGCGGGACGTCTCCCTCTCGTAGAGGGAGTTCGACACCCGCCCGCGGAGGACCGGACAATGGCTCAGGGACCGATGAAATCGTTGTTGCACTGCATCCGCCGCACGGCCGGCGCCGCCCGCCGCACCGACCAGGAACTGCTGGCGGCGTTCCTCACGCGCGCCGACGAGGCGGCCTTTCGCGCCCTGCTGGCCCGTCATGGCCCGCTCGTGCTTGGCGCGTGCCGCCAGGTGCTGCGCGACGAGGCCGACGTCGAGGATGCGTTTCAGGCGACATTCCTCGTCCTGCTGAAGAAGGGGACGACGGTCCGCCACCACGTCGCCCTCGGCGGTTGGCTGTTCCGCGTCGCCCGGCGCGTGGCGAAGGACGCCCGCGCCGCCGCGCTCGCCCGGCGGCGGCGCGAGGCTCGTCTCGCCCTCGCGCCCGACGCCGGCACCTCCTCGCCCGACCCGTCGTGGCGCGAGGCGTGCGCGGCCTTGCACGAGGAGCTGGACCGCCTGCCGGACAAGTTCCGCCTGCCCCTGGTGCTGTGCTACTTGCAGGGGCAAAGCCGCGACGAAGCGGCGCGGCAACTCGGCTGGTCCGTCGGCGCCGTCAAGGGGCGCCTGGAGCGCGGCCGGCTGGTGCTGCGGAATCGGCTGGTCCGCCGCGGCTTCGCGCTGTCGGCGGGCCTGCTGGCGGCCTTGGAGAACTCCCCGGCGGCGGGATCGGTCCTGCCGCCGCGACTGATCGACGTCACGCTGAGGGCGGCCGCGGGTTCGGGAGTCGTCCCGGCGTCCGTCGCCGCCCTCGTCGAGGGAGGGCTGCGGATGATGTTCTCGAAGACTAAGGTGATGATGGCGCTACTTTTTGTCGCAATACTGGCGGGCGCGGCCGGCCTCGGGGGACGGCTGACCGGCGCCGCGCCGCCGCCCCAGGCCGCGGAGAAACCGGCGGCCGCTCCCGAGGGGAACGCGGGGGAAGGCGTCACGGTCGCCGGCCGCGTCCTCGACCCCGACGGCAAACCGACGGCGGGGGCGCACATCTCCTGGGGCCAGGGGGAGCGGCCGGCGGACAAGGCGCCGCAGCCGCCTTACGCCCGCCGCGCCGTCACGGGGGCCGACGGGCGCTTCCGCTTCACGGCGCCCGCCGCCGACTTCGTCGGGGAGCGCCGGGAGCGGCTCCAGGTCGTCGCCGACGCCGTCGGCTTCGGGCCGGGCTGGGTCGAGGGCCTGACGACCGCCGACGCCGGCGACCTCACGCTGCGCCTCGTCAAAGACGACGTCCCCCTTCGGGGCCGCGTCTTCGACCTGGAAGGCCGTCCCGTGCCCGGAGCCGTGGTGCGCGTCCTCGGCGTGCAGGCGACGTCCGGCGAGGACCTGACGCCGTGGCTGCGCGCGGTCAAGGACAAGGAGCGCGTCCGCGACGACGACTTCTTCACGAAGACGCTCCAGCATCTGGAGCGCGGCGTCCCCGGCCTGCCGGCGACCGTGATCGCCGACGCCGAGGGCCGTTTCCGCCTGACCGGGGCCGGCCGCGAACGGGCTGTCCTCGCCTTCATCGGCGGGCGGACGATCGGGACCGACCTGGTCATGATGCTGACCCGGCCGGGGCCGAAGCTCCCGTTCCCCGACCATTCCGACTCTCAGGAGTTGCTGACGGCCTACGGCGCGACGTTCGACCACGTCGCCACGCCGCCGCTCCCCGTCGCCGGCACCGTCCGCGACGCCGACACCGGCAAGCCGCTGGCCGGCACCCGCGTCCGCCTCGAGATGGACGACTTCGGCGAGGTGAAGACCAATGCCGGGGGGAAATATCGCTTTGCGACCCTGCCCGGCTTCACGGTCCGGCCGGGCGAGCCGTTCCGCCTCCTCGCCGTACCGCCGGCCGACCAACCCTACCTGCCCGCCGTCAAGACGGTCCGGCCCGGCAGCCCCGCCCGGCCGACCGCCGCCGACTTCGCCCTGAGGCGCGGGCTGTGGGCGGAGGGCCGCGTCACCGACAAGGCGACCGGCAAGCCGGTGCGTGCCGGAGTCAAGTACTACGCCTATCGCGATAATCCTCACCTGGTCGGCGCCGCCGATTTCCCGGGCGCCTCGGTGTTCGCGGTCGATCTGTGCGCCACGGGTGCCGACGGCCGCTTTCGCCTGGCGGTCCTGCCGGGCCGAGGGCTGCTCGCCGTCCGGGGGCAGGACGGCGAATACCTGGCGCGGGGGGCTCTGAGCGCCGACGAGGGGAGCCGCGTACTGCTGCCCGACGCGAGCTACCTGGGCAACTTCCAGGCCCTGGTCCGCATCGACCCGGCGAAGGAGGCGCGCTCGGTGACGTGCGACGTCGTCCTCGACCCCGGCGCCGCGGTGGCGGGCACGGTGCTGGGGCCGGACGGCAAGCCGCTGGCCGGGGTGAGCGTGTTCGGCCTCAAGCTGCGGCACGCCTGGACGGCCAAGCCGCTGCCGACGGCCGACTTCACGCTGACCGCGGTCGGCCCGCACGAGCGGCGTCACCTGGTCTTCCTGCACCCGGAGAAGAAGCTCGGTTGCCACGCGGAGGTGGCGGAGGACGCGAAGGAGTCGGCGACGGTCCGCCTCAAGCCGACGGGCGCCGTCGTCGGCCGCCTCCTCGACGCGGACGGCCGGGCGAAGGCTCGGACCGACCTGGTCATGCTCTTCGACCGCAAGGACGTCGATACCAACGCCTACCACTTCCCGGCCTACACGAAGACCGACGCCGAGGGGCGCTTCCGCGTCGAAGGGCTGGTGGACGGGGTGGTGTATCATCTGTACGTCGCCGACAGGCCGCCGAACCGGACCGTCGGCGGACGCTTCAAGGCCGAGTCGGGCAAGACGAAGGAGCTGGGCGACGTGAAGGTCCGTCCCATCGGCGAGTAGGTCCGGCCGGTGAAAAAGTCGCGTGCCGCGCGGCGGACTCGGCCCCTCTCGTAGAGGGAGTTCGACACCCGCCCGCGGAGGGTCTGACGATGGCGAGCGCACCGATGGAGTCGCTGCTGCACTGCATCCGACGGACGGCCGGCGCCGCCGACGCGGCTCGGCGGACCGACGCGCAGCTGTTGACGGCGTTCCTCGCCCACGGCGACGAGGCGGCGTTCCGCACGCTGCTCGCGCGGCACGGCCCCCTCGTGCTCGGCGCCTGCCGCCAGGTCCTCCGCGACGAGGCCGACGTCGAGGACGCCTTCCAGGCGACGTTCCTCGTGCTGCTCCGCCGAGGGGCGACGCTGCGGCAACAGGAGGCGCTGGGCGGCTGGCTGTTCCAGGTCGCCCGGCGTCTGGCGCTGCAAGCGCGCATCGCGGCCCGTCGGCGAAAGCAGTGCGAAGACCAGGCCGCCGACCGCGTCGCGACCACGGGCGCAATGACCGATCCGTCATGGCGCGAAGCCTGCGCCGCGCTGCACGAGGAGTTGGACCGCCTGCCGAAGGCGTACCGCCAGCCCCTGGTGCTGTGCTACTTGCAGGGGCTGTCGCGCGACGAGGCGGCGAAGCAGCTCGGCTGGTCGAACGGCGCCCTCAAGGGGCGCCTGGAACGCGGCCGGCTGCGGCTTCGCGAACGACTGATTCGTCGCGGGCTGGCCTTGTCGGCGGGCTTGCTGGCGGCGCTGGAGAACTCCCCGGCGGCAGGGTGTGTCCTGCCGCCGCGACTGATCCGGTTGACGTTGAGGGCGGCGACGGCGGACTCCTGTCCGCCTTCCGTCGCCGCCCTCGTCGAGGGGGGGCTCCGAACGATGTTGTTCTCGAAGACCAAGCTCACGTGCGCCGTCCTACTCGCCGCGCTGCTGGCAGGCGCGGCGAGCCTCACGAGTCGGCCGGCCGACGCCGCGCCGACGCAGGCCGCGGCCCCGCCGCCGGCGCGCGACGCCGACAAGACGCAGGCCGACGACAGCCTCACCTACGGAGGCCGCGTCCTCGGCCCCGACGACAAGCCCGTCGCCGGCGCGAAGCTCTCCCTGGCCTTGCCCTGGGGCTACATCAAGCGCCTCCCTCCCTCGGAGCAACTCGCGACGAGCGGGCCGGACGGCGCCTTCCGCTTCAGCGTACCCAAAGCGAGGTACACCAAGTATCAAATGGCCGTCGTAGCCACGGCCGCGGGCTACGGCCCCGCCTGGCGCAACCCCGGCAACGACGACAGGACCGAGGGGTTGACGCTTCACCTGGTGAAGGACGACGTCCCCGTCTCCGGTCGCGTCCTCGACCTCGAAGGCCGTCCCGTGCCCGGCGCCACGGTCCGCCTGCTGGAGATCCTGGCGCCGGCCAAGGCCGACCTCGGCCCCTGGCTCGCCGCGGCCGCCGCCGGCAAGGGCAATGACCGCGAATTGGAGCGTGATTATCTGAATCACAAGATCCTGGCGCCCGACGTCCCCGGCCTTGCCTCTTCGGCGACGACCGACGCGGACGGACGCTTCCGCCTCAGCGGCGTCGGCCGCGAGCGCGTCGCCGTCGCCCTGATCGAAGGGCCGACCCTCGCCACGACCCGAGTCGGCCTCCTGACCCGCGCCAGCCCGCCGCTGCTGGTGCCGCTGAACAGGGACGACGCGAGCCTCGGCGT
>JBBROG010000377.1:0-5933 GCA_038229635.1 Gemmatales bacterium | reverse complement strand
GGTTTTCGGCATGTCCCGCCTCGGCCACGGCGAGGCCCGACTGACAGTGGACGTTAGTTCACATGATCTGTTGCCGCAAAGCCTTTGATACCTTGGGTTTACAACCATGTTGGAAGCCCTGCCCCGAAGGGGTTGTATCCCAAAGCCGGGGGTCGCGCAGCGCACCCCCGGTACGACGACGCCCACCCCCGGTACGACCACGCGCACCCACCGGAACAAGGGACACGAACATGCTCCATCGTCTCGGACGTTTCCTCCAACTCCTGGGGCTGGTCATCGCCCCGGTTGGCCTCGCCGGCAACCTGGCGCGGCCGGACGTCATCAGTGAGGGGAGAGAGTTGGGCATCCTGGCCTGTGGCCTCGCCGTTTTCGCCCTCGGCTGGCTCACGCAGCGCGCATCCGGCACACCCTGACCGTACCGGCCGAGTTTCCCCGGCAAATGGAGTTGCTTCGGGGGCGGGCGTTCCATTACAGTCAAGCGGGGTAAGCTTCGGCGGTCGGCGCCGGGCGCCCGGCGTGAGGCCGCGAGACCGGGACCGATGAAAGTTCTGCTGGCGGCCTCCGAGGTCGTGGGCTTCGCGAAAACGGGAGGACTGGCCGACGTCGCCGGCTCGCTGCCGCGCGCCCTGGCCGAGCGCGGCCACGCCTGCGCGGTCATTCTCCCCCTCTACTTCGCCGCGCGCAAGGCGTTGCCCGCGCCGCGGCCGACCGACCTCACCTTTTCCGTCACCCTCGCCAACCGCTCCTTCCCGGGGCGCCTGTGGCGCTCGACGCTGCCCGACTCCGACGTCCCCGTCTACCTCGTCGAGCAGCACGACTTTTTCGACCGGGACGACACAAGCCAGGGGCGCGGCCTCTACCAGTTCACGCTCCCCGACGGCGGCCGCCGCGACTACGTCGACAACGCGAGTCGCTTCGTCTTCTTCGGGCGTGCCGTCCTCGAAGCCCTGCGTCTGCTCAACTTCTGGCCCGACGTCATTCACGGCAACGACTGGCAGACCGGCCTCGTACCCGTCTACTTGCGGGAGGTCTACCGCCGCCAGGGCGACTACGCTCACCGCATCCGCTACGAGCGCGTCCGTACTCTGTTCACGATCCACAACCTCGCTTACCAGGGCGTTTTTTGGCACTGGGACATGGCGCTGACCGGCCTCGACTGGCGGCTGTTCAACCCGAATCAGCTCGAGTTCCACGGCCAGCTCAACTTCCTCAAGGCCGGCGTCGTCTTCAGCGACCTGCTCAACACGGTGAGCCCGACCTACGCCCGCGAGATCCAGACGCCCGCCTACGGCTGCGGCCTGGAGGGCGTCCTCGCCGAGCGCGCCAAGAATCTTTTTGGGATCGTCAACGGCGTCGACTACGACGTCTGGGACCCGGCGGCGGACCGCTTCCTTGTCGAGCGCTACACCCCGGAGTCGGTCGCGGCGGGGAAGCCGCGCTGCAAGGAGGCACTGCAGCGCACCTTCCGTCTGCCGGAGAAGCCGAACGTGCCGCTGTTCGGTATGGTCGCCCGCCTCGTCGACCAGAAGGGGCTCGACATCCTCCTACCGGCGGCGGCGGAAATGCTCCACGAAGGAGTCCAACTCGTCGTCCTCGGGGAAGGTGACCCGAGCTATCACCAGCAATTGCGCGCCCTGAGCGAGAGCCATCCGGGGCAGGTCGGCCTCTCTTTGGGCTTCGATGAGGCGGTGGCTCACCAGATCGAGGCGGGCGCGGACGCCTTCCTGATGCCGTCGCTGTTCGAGCCGTGCGGCCTCAACCAGATGTACAGCATGAAGTACGGCACGCCGCCGGTGGTGCGCGCCACGGGCGGCCTCGCCGACACGGTGGTCGACGCCACCCCGGAGAACCTCGCCGCCGGCCGGGCGACGGGCTTCCGCTTCGCGGCCTATTCTCCCGAAGCGCTCCTCAACGCCGTGCGCCGCGCCCTGGCCTTGTACCGCCGCCCCGACGACTGGCTGCGGTTGATGCGCGCCGGCATGCGCCAGGACTGGTCGTGGGGCCGCTGCGCCGGCGAGTACGAGAAGCTGTACGAGCGGTTGCGAACCTGACCTCCCCTCTCCCCTTTGGGGAGAGGGGTTGGGGGTGAGGGATGAAGTCTCCGGCGGGTTCGCCCCTCACCCCCAACCCTCTCCCCAAAGGGGAGAGGGGAGACCGTAGCGGGAGGACCCCCCACCGTGATCGCGCTGGCCTTCCTCTGGCACCAGCACCAGCCGTACTACCCCGACGACGTCGCCGGCGACAACCCCATGCCGTGGGTGCGCCTGCACGGCGTCAAGGACTATTACGGCATGGCCTTGCACCTCCTCGAATTCCCGGAGATGCGCTGCACGATCAATCTCGTACCCAGCCTCCTTCTTCAGTTACAGGGCTACACCGAGCGCGGCGCCACCGACCGCTTCCTGCAAGTCGCGCGCAAGCCCGCCGACGGGCTCGACGAGGCCGACACCCTTTTCCTGCTCGACCACTACTTCATGGCGAACCCGGATCACATGATCCGGCCGTTCCCGCGCTACCGCGAGTTGCACGACCGCCGCGCCGCCGTCCGCAACAGCGCCCGCGAGGCGCTGCGCCGCTTCAACGAGCGCGACCTGCGCGACCTGCAAGTCTGGTTCAACCTCACCTGGGTCCACCCCATCGCCTTCGAGCGCGACGACGGGCTGCGTGCCCTGCGCGACAAGGGCCGCGGCTTCACCGAACAAGAAAAGCATTGGCTGCTCGACAAACATTTGGAGATCCTGCGCGAGGTGATCCCGCTGCACCGCCGCTTGCAGGAGCGCGGCCAGGTCGAACTGACGACGACGCCGTACTACCACCCGATCCTGCCGCTGCTTTTCGACAAGAAGCTGGCGCGCGAGGCGCTGCCGGACGTGAAGCTGCCGCGCTACAGCGGCGGCTACCCCGAGGACGCCGCCGTCCACGTCCGCCGCGCCGTCGAGCAGCATGAGCGCCTCTTCGGCCGCCGCCCCGCCGGCCTGTGGCCGGCGGAGGGCTCCGTTTGTCAGCCGATGCTCTCTCTCTTGTGGGAGAACGGCGTCCGCTGGATCGCCAGCGACGAGGAGGTGCTGGGCGGCAGCACGCAGGGCTTCGTCGGCCGCGACGCCAGGGGGCACGTCCGCAACCCCGACGTTTTGTATCGCCCTTACAAGGTCGGCGAAGAGGGGAAGGAGTTGGGAATCGTCTTCCGCGACCACGCCCTGTCGGACGCCATCGGCTTCCAGTACCAGCGGAGCGACCCGGCGGCGGCGGCGGACGACTTCGTGGCGCGCCTGCGCGGCATCGGCGCCGCGGTGCGGGGCAACGCCCTGGTGCCGGTCATCCTCGACGGCGAGAACTGCTGGGAGCATTACCCCGGCGGCGGCGTGGCCTTCTTGCGCGCCCTGTACGACCGCTGCACCCGCGCCCCCGACATCCGCCCCGTGTCGGTCGGCCGCTACCTGGAGGAGAGTCCGCCGCGCGACACACTGCCGCACCTGTTCGCGGGGAGTTGGATCAGCCACAACTTCGCCATCTGGGTCGGCCACGAGGAGGACAACGCCGCCTGGGACGCGCTGCACCGGGCGCGCGAGCACCTGCGCCAGCGCGCCCACGACGGGCACGTCCCGGCGGAGCGGCTGCGCCGGGCGTGGGAAGAAATCTACATCGCGGAGGGGAGCGACTGGTTTTGGTGGTTCGGCGACGACCACTCCTGCGCCCAGGACGCGCTGTTCGACTACCTGTTCCGCAAGCACCTGCAAAACGTCTACGCCTTGCTCGGCGACGCGCCGCCGAACGACCTGTCGCGGCCGATCAGCCGGCGCACCGCGCGGGCGATTCACACGTCGCCGCGCTCGTTCCTCGACGTGAAGATCGACGGCCGGCGGACGTTCTTCGAGTGGGCGGCGGCGGGGCGCTATGCCTGCCATAACGAGCGTGGTACGATGGCGCAGGCGACGGCCGGCCCGCTGCGCGAGCTGTATTTCGGCTTCGACGTGGCGCGGCTGTACGTGCGCGTCGACTGCGAAGGGCCGGCGCGGGCGGCGCTGTCGGCGTTCGACTCCCTCCGCGTGGTGTTCGCCGAGCCGGCGGGCTGGGAGGTGGTCGTGGAGCGTCCGGGCCGGCCGGGCGAGACCGTTCGCCTTCTGCGCGGCGGGGCGCCGGCGGAGGCGCCGGGGTTGAAGGCCGGCGTCGGCCAGATCGTCGAGTTGGCCGTGCCGTTCGACGTCCTCGGCGTGCGGGTGGACGAGCCGGTCCACTTCGCCGTGGACCTGCTCGAAGGGGGCCAGAGCCGCGATCGCGCCCCGCGCGAGGGGACGATCAACCTGGCGCGGCCGTCGCCGGACTTCGAGCGGATCATGTGGGACGTCTGAGCGCCGCTCGCGGCATAGCGTGGGGCACCGATGGACAAGAACCTGGAATTCTTCGGCGACAAGTTGCGGGGACTGCCGATGCCGGAACTGCGCAAGGACCCGATCGTGGGCCGCTGGGTCATCATCGCCACCGACCGGGCGAAGCGGCCGGTGGCGCCGAAGAACGAGGCGGCGGCCGGGGCGAGTGGCTTCTGCCCCTTTTGCGAGGGCCAGGAGGGTCTGACGCCGCACGAGATCCTGGCCTACCGCGACCGCCAGGGCAACAGCGACGGCAAGGGCTGGCGCGTGCGCGTGGTGCCGAACAAGTTCCCGGCGCTGCAGATCGAGGGCGGGCTGAACAAGCGCGGCGACGGCATCTACGACAAGATGAACGGCGTCGGCGCCCACGAGGTCATCATCGAGTGCCCGTTCCACGAGGTCACGATGGCCCGCCTGGCGGAGGAGAACATCCGCGAGGTGTTGTGGGTGTACCGCGACCGGCTCGTCGACCTGAAGAAGGACCCGCGGCTGGTGTACGGCATGGTGTTCAAGAACGTCGGCGCGGCGGCGGGGGCGTCGCTGGAGCACACGCACTCGCAGCTGATCGTGACGCCGATCGTGCCGATCAACGTCTGGGAGGAGATGACGGGGGCGCTGGAGTTCCACAACTACCGCGGCCGCTGCATCTTCTGCGACATGATCCACCAGGAGTTGGCGACGGAGAAGCGCGTCGTCCTCGACACGCCGAACTTCGTGAGCTTCGCGCCCTACGCCAGCCGCTTCCCGTTCGAGACGTGGATCCTGCCGAAAAACCACAACAGCCACTTCGAGAACATCCAGAAGACCGAGGTCGACGAGCTGGGCACGGTGCTGAAGACGATCCTGATGAAGCTGGAGACGGCGCTGGACCGGCCGGCGTACAACTACATCATCCACACGTCGCCGTTCGACACGCAGGCCCTGCCCCATTACCACTGGCACATCGAGGTGATCCCGCGTCTGACGCGCGTCGCTGGCTTCGAGTGGGGCACCGGCTTTTACATTAACCCGGTGCCGCCGGAGCAGGCGGCGGCGTTCCTCAAGGAGACGGAGGTGGACTTGTCGGCGGGGACAAGGACGTAACTCGCCCAGCCGGGGGTCCCCGCGCCTGAGCAATATCGTTCGGCCCTTTCATACGGCATGAGGCAGTCATGGCAACTGTCAGTCCGAGGACCGTCGGGGAATCGTTGTATTGGTCGTATGCCAACCTCGCTATGGCTTACGCGTCGTCCCAACACAACGAATCCGAATATCAGAAGACAGATTACATCATTAGGAACAAGGTATATTACGGCTTGTTGCGTGGCCGGCTTCAACTCGGATCTTTCTTCAAAGACGAGAAGCTGAAGACTGTAACCTCGGACGCTTGCTGCTACTGCGGTAGCCGGTCGGAACTGACGCTCGATCATCTTATCCCGCAGTTTAAGAGCCTGTTCCAAAAGGTCCGTCAGCTGTATATTAGCTGCATGAGCCGCAAACCTTATCCCAGCGACGTGACGGATGAACAGTGGGCGATCTTGGAGCCCTTGATCCCTCGGGCGCTGCCCGGTGGCCGCCCCCGCGAAG
>JBBROG010000376.1:0-6048 GCA_038229635.1 Gemmatales bacterium | reverse complement strand
CGGGCGGCCGAGCGGATCACGTCGTCGAAGGGCTTGGTGTCCATGGTGCATGACCTCGCGGGCGATGAGAGGACACACTACGATTCGGCGGGCCGCTGGAAAGCCCGTCCACGGGTAATTCTCAACTCGCCCCTCGCCTAATAGCGATCGAGTACGTCGTCCTCGCTGCCACGAAAGGCGGCCCATCCGCAGGCAGAGCAACAAGCCACTACGGCATCGTCCGCTGGATTCGTTGTCGTGGCCACGACAATGCAATCTACTGTTTCCGCCCGCTCTAGCCGAGCGACAACTCGCGCCAGCATCGGCTCACCAGCCAGGTCGCGAGGGGCGCCCGCGCCAGGGCCGTGTCGTACTGCCGGGCGATCTCGTAGCGGCGAGCCAGGAAGCGGGAGAGCTTGGTTAGCTGCGACAGTCCCAAGGCGCATTGGAGGTCCGTAATACGGCGAAGCGCGCCCCCGTGGCCTCGCACAGGGCCTTCTCGAAGCGGTCGATGGTCGGCCCCTGCGTCAGCCAGTCGTCGCGCAGGCACGCCGCCACGGCGGCCACGTCGTCGTCCTCGATCCACTGCCGGCCGTAAGGCAGCGGCGGCAGGTCGGCGGGCCGGGGCGAATTCACAGCGCCTCCGGGTTGCGGACGATCCAGGCCCGCGTGCGACGGACGCCCTCTTCGAGCCCCACCTCCGGCCGCCAGTCGAACAGGCGAGCCGACTTGCGATTGTCGCAGAGGAGTTTCGGGATCTCCGCCTGGGGGTGATCGTGTTCGACGTGGCACACCGGCACGCCGTGCCCCCGGCGGCGGGGTCGGCGACGAGGGCCGCCAGATCGCGGACGGGGATATCCGTGCCGTGGCCGGCGTTGATGATTTCGCCGTCGCCCGCGTCGGTCGTGCCGGCCCTCACCACGAAGCGCGCGCAGTCCTCGACGTAGAGCAGGTCGCGCGTCTGGGTGCCGTCGCCCTTGACGAGCAGGGGTTGGCCGGCCAGGTCGCGGGCGATGAAGATGGCCACCACGCCCCCCTCGGTGTTCCGCTTCTGAAACGGGCCGTAGGTGTTGAACGGCCGGATGACCTTGGCCGGCATCTTGTAGGCGTGGTGGTAGGACAACACCAGGTTTTTGGCCGCGATCTTGCTGGCCCCGTAGGGCGAGACGGGGCGCGTCGGGTGGGCCTCGTCGATGCCGCGGCCGTCCTCTCGGCCAGGTCGAGCAGGCGGACCGCGTGTATCTTCGGAACGAAGATCTCGCCCCCGTGGGACGCCACCGCCGCCGCCAACACCAGATCCACCGCCTCGGCGCAGGTCATGAAGAACCGGGTCATCTCCGGCGCGGTCAGCGTGAGCGGCCCCCCTGCGCGATCTGCCGCTCGAAGACGGGGACGACGCTGCCGGCCGAGTTAAGGACGTTGCCGAATCGGGTGCAGGAGAAAATCGTCCGCTGGGGTCCGCAGTAGCCGTTGGCGGCCGTCATCAACCGCTCGCCGATGAACTTCGACCCCCCCATCACGTTGGTCGGGTTGACGGCCTTGTCGGAGGACGTGAAACCCCATCCCGCCCATGTCCGCGGCCAGGTTATAGACCTCGTCGGCGCCGTCGAGGGCGGTCTCGCAATCCTCCCGGAGGCACAGGGGGAAGACCTGGCAAATCCAGCGCCAACGGACGCCGGGAAGGCAAGGGGACTCGAAGGGAATCGACAACACCCTCACAGGCAGGGACTTATGTCTCTTCCCGTGATCCGCCGAGGCCTCGGGGGGGCGTTCATCGGGGAAAGATCGGTTCCGGGGCCTCGTTCGCGCGAGGTCCGGCCCGCGGTCGAGGCTGCCCCGTGTCCCAAAGGCGGACGGTGAGGTCGATCGAGCACGAGGCGAGGGTCTTGCCGTCGGGGCTGAAGGCGACGGCGTAGACGTACCCCTGGTGGCCGCGCAGCTCCGCGACTTCCTCGCGCGTGGCGACGTCGCTCAGGCGGATCGTGTTGTCGAGGCAGGCCGCGGCCACGCGCCTGCCGTCGGGGTGGAAGCGCACGCAGCAGACGCCGTCGCCGAAGGGGAGGCGAGCCACTTCGGCGTGGGTCTGCGGGTCCCACAGGCGCACCGTCCGATCCATCCCGCCGGAGGCGATCAGGCGGCCGTCGGCGCTCCAGGTGACCGAGTGTACGGGGTTGGTGTGCCCGCGGAGCACGGCCAGGGGCTGTCGCGTCGCCACGTCCCACAGGCGCACCGTCCCATCTTCCCCCGCGGAGGCGAGCCGCGCCCCGTCGGGGCTGAAGGCCGCCTCGCCGACCCAGCCGGTGTGGCCCTCCAACTGAGCCACATGTTTGCCCGTCGTCGTATCCCAGAAGTGGATGGCGCCCTCTTCGCTCGAGCCGGCCACCAGCGCCCCCTTCGGGTCGAAGGCACATCGCTTGCCGGCGCGACGGCCCGCCGGCAGGAGCAGCGCGTGCTTGTATGTGGCGCCGGCGGCGTCCCAGAGGAAGGCGGCGGCGCCCTGGCGCCCGACCGCGGCCACCTGTTTGCCGTCGGGGCCGAAGGCGGCGGAGGTCAGCGGCAACTTCTCGTGCGACAGCCGGCCGTCCGGCCGACCCGTCGCCGCGTCCCAGAAGCGCACGTCCCCGTCCAGGGCCGCCGACGCCACGCGGGCGCCGTCCGGGCTGAACGTCACGTCGAAGACGGGGCCGGTGTGGCCGCGGAGGACGCCGTCGCCCTCGGTGTGCCCCACGTCCCACAGGCGGACGGTCCCGTCGCTCGACGCGGACGCGAGGCGGCGGCCGTCGGGGCTGAAGGCCGCCGCGGCGACGGCCTCGTCGTGGCCGCGCAGGACGGCCACGCCCTCGCCGCTGGCCGCGTCCCACAAGCGCAAGGTCCGGTCGTGCGACGCCGTCACCAGGCGCTTCGCGTCGGGGCCGAAGACCGCCACCGGCACGCTGCCGGCGTGCCCCCGCAGCGCCGCGACCAGTCGGCCCGTCGCCGCGTCCCACAGGCGCGGCGTCGTGTCCGTCGCCGCGGAGACGAACCGGGAGCCGTCCGAGTTGTAGGAGACGGCCGTGATCTGATGGGAGTGTCCGCTCAGCGAGGCGAGGGGGCGGCCCACGGCCACGTCCCACACGCACAGGGCCGTGTCCGGATCTTGCCCCGCCGTGACGAGGCGTTTGCCGTCGGGGCTGAAACCCCCGGTCATGGGCAGGATCCGATGGCCCCGACCCAGCCCGGCGACGGTGCCGTCTTCGGTATCCCACAGGAACACCGACCCGTCGGCCGCGCCGACGGCGAGCCGCTTGCCGTCGGGGCGGAACGCCAGGGCGCGACAATAGCGGGCGTCGCGGAGCGCGAAGAGTTCCTGCCCGGCGGCGCCGTCCCATAGATACACCTTGCCGCCGTCCGTGCTGGCCGCGAGGCACCGGCCGTCGGGGCTGAAGGCCAGGAAGTAGACCGGACCCCCCAGGCGGTGCGAGGCGACCACGGCGGGCGCCGCCGTCACGTCCCACAGAACCACGCCGCCGTCGTCGGCCGCGGACGCGAAGCGTTTGCCGTCCGGGCGGAAGGCCACGAACCGCACCGGAGCGCCGTGGACCCCCAAGGTGGTCTCCGCGGTGCCCGTCGCGGCGTCCCACAGGCGGACGGTCCGGTCCGTCGACGCGGACACAAGGCGGCGGCCGTCGGGGCTGAAGGCCAGCGCCGTGACCGGACCCCGGTGGCCGCGGAGGACGGCCCGCGAGCGGTCCAACTGGGCGAAAAAGTGGCGCCACTCCCAGCCGCGGTGCTTGGGCGGCGCGGCGTCCAGGGCGCGCCGGGCGGCGGAGACATTGTTCAGTTGCAGAGCCGCGGCCGCGGCGGCGAGGCTGGCCCGGTAGGTCTGCCACTCCGCGGCGTCGCGCTCCACGCCCAGGTCCCCGGCCAGCCGCAGCGCTTCGGCCCGCTCCGCGTCGGCGACCCCCTTCTCGTGGCGGGCGGTTTCGCCGGCGGCTTCGGCGCGGCGCAGCTGCCAGAGCACCGCCAGGAAACCGAACAGGGTCACGGCCAGCAGCGCGGCGGCCAACGCGGACACGGCCGGGCGGCGCCGGCACCAGCGCAGGGCGTACTCGACCGTACTCGTCGGCCGGGCGACGATGGGCTCGCCGGCCAGGAAGCGCCGCAGGTCCTCGGCCACGTCTTCGGCCGTGGCGTAGCGCTTCGCGGGCTCCTTGCGCAGACATTTCAGGCAGACCGTTTCCAGGTCGCGCGGCAGGCTCGGCAGGAGGCGCCGCGGCGTCACCGGCTCCTGCGTCCGCACCTGTTGCAAGGTGTCCAGGGGGCTGGCGCCCTGAAACGGCGGGTGGCCCGTGAGCAAGGTGTAGAGCACGCCTCCCAGCGCGTAGACGTCGGCGGCCGGGCCGACGGCTCCCGTGCCGTCGGCCTGCTCCGGCGCCATGTACTCGGGCGTGCCGACGACCAGGCCGCTGCGGGTCTTGAAGTCCGACCCTTCCAGGCGCTTGGCCACGCCGAAGTCGCACAGCTTCGGGGTGCCGTCCGCCGTCAGCAGGACGTTGGACGGCTTCAAGTCGCGGTGGACGACGCCGCGCTGGTGGGCGTAATGGACGGCGCGCGCCAGCGGCTCGAGCCAGGCGGCGGCCTGGCGGGGCGGCTGCGGCCGGCCGGCGGCCCGGGCCGTCAGGCTGCCCCCTTCCACGAACTCCAGCGCGATGTAAGGCACCGGCGGGCCGAGGCGCTCGGCCTGCCATTCACCGATCTCAAAAATCTGTACAATCCGCGGGTGCTGGAGTTGCGCCACCGCCTCCGCTTCGGCGCGGAAGCGGAGCCGCTCCTCGGGGTCGGCGTAGACGCCGGCCAGGAGCATCTTGAGCGCCACGACGCGATTCAGTCGGACGTGCCGCGCGCGGTAGACGACGCCCATGCCGCCGCGGGCGATTTGTTCGAGAACCTCGTAGTCGCCGACGCGCCCCGGTCTGGCCGCCGCCGCCGCCGCGCCCGCCCGGGCCGAGTGCCGGAACGGCGTCAGCGCCGGGTCGGCGAGGTGGTCGAGGGCCGCAGCCGCGGCCTCGCAGCGCGGGCACGATTCGAGGTGCTCGGCGACGCCGTCCAGCGCGGTTTCCGAGAGATCGCCGAGGTGGAAAGCGCGCAACTCCGCGTCGGTGGGGCAGTCGGTGCGCGGCACGGGGTAATTCCTTTGACAGTCGGCCGGGGCGGTGATATCAAGGAAACGGCGCGCCCCAATGATACCAACGCGCGCCGCGTGACACCACCGAGAAGCCCGTCCCCTGAGAGGGCGATCCCGTGTCCGAAGCAAGCGAAACTCCCCTCGCCGCCGAATCGCGCCACGACACCTCGTTGACCTTGCTGGAACGTCTGCGGGGCAGCGACGCGGACGCCTGGCGCGTCTTCGTCCATCTGTACACGCCGCTTTTGTACCACTGGTGTGCCCGCTCCGGCGTGCGGGGCGCCGACGCCGACGACGTGTTGCAGGACGTCTTCCGCGCGGTGGCGACCCACCTGGCCACCTTCCGCCGCGACCGCCAGGGCGACACGTTCCGCGGCTGGCTGCGCGTCGTCACGCGCAACATGATCCTGCTCCACTTTCGTCGCGCCGGCCGCCAAGCGCGAGCCAGCGGCGGCACCGACGCCTTCCTGCGACTCCAGGAAGTGGCCGACAAGGCCGACTTGCCGGAGGCGGACGAGGCGCTGGAGATGGACGGCCTGCGCTGGCGGGCGCTGGAACTGGTGCGCGGCGAATTTGAAGAGCGGACATGGCAGATGTTCTGGCGCTCGTTCGTGGACGAGCGCTCGCCGGCCGACACCGCCGCCGAGATGGGGGTCACCCCCGCCGCCGTGCGCAAGGCCAAGTCGCGCGTGCTGCACCGGCTCAAGGAGGAGTTCGCCGAGTTGATTCAGTAGGGCCACGTCCTTTCACACCTCGCGCACCGGCCTAAGGCGAGGGGCGGGACGAAATTTACCCGCCCCTTGGCTTCTTCGGCTTAATCGTAATGTCGTACTTCGGTAGCGTTGCCGACCGCCCCAGGCGAGCGTTATAGACTTTCATCTCTTTCGCCGGGACCCGAACCTTTG
>JBBROG010000375.1:0-6090 GCA_038229635.1 Gemmatales bacterium | reverse complement strand
TAACGTCCACTGTCAGTCGGGCCTCGCCGTGGCCGAGGCGGGACATGCCGAAAACCACGGGCGTTTTCAGCCACCCGCCAAGGGAAGAATACGGTACAACTACTGAACATGTTGGAAGCCCTGCCCCTTCGGGGTAAAATACCCCCCACCCTACCCCGAAGGGGTTACATCCCAAAGACGACGACCCGCGTTGACAGCGAGGCACGAACGGTCTACGGTTGTGCGGGGTTTGCCGGCCCGACGACCGTGCCGGCTCCCCTACTCCACGGTCCCGACTCGCCGCGACCGCTTTCAGGGAGAACCGTCGTGCCGCCGTCACCCCGTCGTCCGCGCGCCCCGCTGTATGTGGAAGAGCTCGAGTCGCGCCGGCTGTTGGCGGCGCCGTCCGTCGCGGAACAAGTCTTTCTGGAGCGGCTCAACGACGCGCGGGCGAACCCGACGGCCTACGGCAACGCGATCGGCCTCAACCTGGCGGGCGTGGCCGCGTCGCAGCCCCTGGCCTTCGACCCGCGCCTGATCGACGGGGCGCGCGGCCATTCGCAGGACATGAGCGTCCGCAATTACTTCGGCCACACCGGCTCCGACGGCAGCGACCCCGGCCGGCGCATGACCGCCGCCGGCTTCCCGTGGACCGGCTGGGGCGAGAGCATCGCCGCCGGCTATCCCACGCCGGAAGAGGCGCTGAAGGGACTCATCATCGACGCCGGCATCGCCGACCTCGGCCACCGCCGCCACCTGCTCGCGATGGACCCGGTCTTCCAGGGGCAGCGCGCCGTCGGCGTCGGCGTCGTCCAAAACGGCATCGGGTCGTACCACGATTACTACACCATCGACTCGGCGTCCGACGCCGACGGCCGGCCGTACCTGACCGGCGTGGTCTACAACGACCTCAACCACAACGGCGTCTACGATGCCGGCGAGGGGCTGGGCGGCGTGCCGGTGACGGTGCCCGGCGTCGGCACGGTGACGACGTGGGACGCGGGCGGCTACAGCCTGCGCGTGGCGCCGGGGACGTACACGGTCACGGCGTCCGGCGGCCCGTGGGGCGGGCCGGTCAGCCAGACAGTGGCGGTCGGCTCGGCCAACGTCCGCGTCAACTTCAACCCCGGCCCGGTAGCGACGTCGGCCTTCGTGACGAAGCTGTACCAGCGCGTCCTGGGCCGGACGCCGTCGGCCGGCGAGGCGAACTTTTGGGTGTCGTTCGGCCAGGGTCAGGGGCCGGCGGCGCTGTCGTCGGCGATCGAGCGCTCGGGGGAGGCGCGCGGCCGCCTGGTCCGCACCTGGTACACGACCTACCTGGGGCGCAGCGCGGGGCCGGCCGAGCAGAACTTCTGGGTGAACGCCCTGCTCGGCGGCGCGACCGAGGAGCAGGCGCTGACGGCGATCCTCGGCTCGGCGGAGTACTGGGCGCGGGCGGCGGCGCAGAACGGCGGCGGCGACGCCGGCGCCATCCGCGGCCTGTACAAACAGATCCTCGGCCGCGACGCCGGTGCCGGCGCCGGCGAGGTCGCTTACTGGATGAGTCAGCTGCCGGCGCTGGGCGGCGCCGGCGTCGCCTGGGTGATGGTCCAGTCGCCCGAGTTCCGCGCGGCTCAGGTGCAGTCGTACTACCAGACCCTGTTCCGCCGCGCCGCCGGCGGGGGCGCGGCGTTCTGGGCGGCCAGCACTTATGACTTGACGAGCCTGCGCGTCGTGCTGGAGACGAGCCCGGAGTTCATCAACGGCTGAGCGCTCTCGGCTCCCCTCCCCCTCACGGAGGGAGGGGAGAATGGCGTCAGCGCGGCCTCGCGAAGAGGCTGTCGTCGAACTTGTTGAAGTACTGTACGTCAATCACTTCCCACTCGACTTCCTTCTTGCCGTCCTGGTACATGGTGACTTTATGCGGCTTCTTCACTCCGCCGACGAGGAGGCGCCGCCCCGGCTGCTTCTCGAACGCGCCGCCGTCGCGCCCCAGCGCCGCCGCCGCCGCCGCTCGTCGGGCGGCGTCCTTGTCCGAGAGCGCCTTCTCGACGAGGGGATCGGGCTTGCCGCCGCGGACGGCGACGGCGGCCAGCGCCGCGCGCAGCTCGCGGGCCAACCCCTCGTCGGGCAGGCTCGGCGCCAGTGACAGCAGCACTTCGGCGGCGCCCTCCGGCTGGCGCAGCGCCACCAGGCGCAGCGCCGCCGTCAGCGCCCCATCCGGGCCGCTCCCCTCTTCGATACGCGCCAGGCATTGCTTCGCCCGCTTCGCCACCTCGACGTCGGCGCTGCGGGCCGCCTCGCGCAGCTGCGGCACCGCCACCCCGCCGAGGCGCACCAGGTCGGCCGTCGCCTTCTCGCGCTCCTCGAACGACTCGTCGGCGAGCGCCTGGACGAGCCCCTTGACCTTCGCCCGCTCCGCCTCGCCGCGGACCTGGCCGCGCAGGTACTTCAGCAGGCTCGGCCCGTCAACGGCCACTTTCGCGGTCTTTAAGAGGCTTTCCTCGGCGGCCGCCGGGTCGACCTCGCGGTAGTCGTCGAAGGCCCACGCCGTCGCCACGGCCTTGCCGAGCGCCGCCTTGGTGACGCGGTACTCGGAGCGCGCCAGCAGGCCGCTCGCCGCGTCGAAGTGGAGCGTGACTTCCGGCCGGCCCGTCGCCGTCACCGCGACGCCGACCGTCGCCCGGCCGTCGACCTTGCCCGGCCCCAGCGCCGTCAGCGTGAACGTCTTGTCCTCCAGCAGCGGCAGGAGGCTCATGACGCGGTCGTGGTAAGCCGACTCTTTCATGTCCGCGAGCGTGGCCGGGTCCGGGTCGTGAACGCCGTTGTCCTCCTGCACCCAGCCCTTGTCGCCCTGCATGACCTGCGTCACCGAGGTCTTCGCGCCGCCGACGTCGAGGCGAAAGACCGTCTTGAACTCGCCCGGCTTCCGCACCCACAGGTCGCCGGTGAACGTCGCCGGGCCGACCGCCGTGAGAGAGCCCTTGATCTTCGTCAGCGTGGCCGACGGCCGGGCGAGCCGCTCGGCCCCCCCGAGCGCCTTGACCGCCTTCGCGACGACGGCCCGCGCGTCGTCCTGGGCGCGGGCCGGACGAACCGGACCGAGCACGACCGCCGCCGCCAGACAGGGAAGGAGCAACGTGCGCATAACGACCCTCCAGGGAGGAAAGCAAGGCCGCACATGGCGACCTGAGAGTGCCAAAAAGAACTCACCGCAGAGCACGCGGAGAACGCAGAGAAAAGACAAAGGCGCGTAAAGGCCGATCCCGTGGTTGCCCCCTTCCTTTTTGCCTTTCCTCTGCGCTCTCTGGCCAGAGTTTAGGAGTTATCCGGGGCGGGGAGAAAGAGAGACGGGTTGACCTGCGAGCGATATTTTGAGGTTGCCAGACCCGAAGAATCCCGCGCAGGAGGCCCGTCATGGATCAGGTTAGGCCCTCGCGGGCGGAACTGCCAGGCCCCTTCCGCCCCGGCTTCCGGCTCGAGGCGTTCGTCAACTTCTCCGCGGCCGTCGAGGCCTGGCTCCTCGGCCTGGGGCCGCGCACCCTCTCCGAGGTCTGGCCGTTCTGCCCCCGCCCGCGCGTCCGCCCCTACGGCGTCGTCCACGACCTGTTCTCCCGCGCCCCCTGGGACGGGGACGACCTCGGCAAGTTCCTGCCCGCCCTGCGCCTCGCCGAGTTCGCCCCCGCGGGCGCGGTGGTACGCCCGGCACGGGCAGGGCCGGCCCGAGGTCCGGCGCGAGCGGCCGTGGTACACCGCGGCGGGGGCGACGTTCACGGCGAGGCGGGGCAAGCTGCGCCTGGCCATCTGGGGCCGGCGCATTTCCGAGGGGGCGGGGTCGCCGGCGCCATCCGCGGACACACCCGCGAAGGGGAGCCGGTGACATTTCTCCGCAAGTCCGCCTCCGCCGCCTCGATAATCGAGGTAGGATTCCCGGTCAGATGAAGAATGACTTATTCTTTGCCCGCCGATTGGGCTTGAGTCCGGCGGGCGGAAAAGGTTAAGATCCGGTGTCAAGCTGCGGAAGGCCTGATGACAGGCCCTCCCTCCTCACCGCAGCGCCCGATTCGTCCCCTGCAGGCGCTCGCCACGGGGTCTCCCCCCACCCCGCCGTGATCGGCACTGGCGCGACCCGATGACGTGGCCGCGCTCCGGCTCCTTTTCCCATCTGGCCTGGAGGCGTGGCCCCATGAGAGCCGCCTGTCTCGCCCTCGTGTCCCCCTGCCTGCTGGCCGCGCTGGCCCTCCTGCCCGGCGCGCCGCCCGCCGCCCGCGCCGGCCTCAAAGCCGCGTCGTACTGGAACGTCGACGACGTCCGCCCCGGCATGAAGGGCGTCGGCCGCACTGTCATGCACGGCACCAAGGTCGAGACGTTCGACGCCGTCGTCCTCGGCGTCATGAAGAACACCAGTCCGGGCCGCGACATGGTCTTGTGCCGCCTGTCCGGGCTCGGCCTGGAGCGCAGCGGCGTCATCGCCGGCATGAGCGGCAGCCCGATCACCATCGACGGCAAGCTGCTCGGGGCGGTGGCGTTCGCCTGGCCTTACGGAAAAGACCCCATCGCCGGCGTGACGCCGTTCTGCCAGATGCACAGTTACGTCGAAGCCTACGAGCGCCGCGACCTGGCCGAGCAGCCGCAGCCGGCGCGGCTCGGCCTGGCGACGCCGCTGCTGATCGACGGCCGCGGCTTCGACACCGTCACCGTCGCCGCCGGCTACGACAACCCGGCGCCGAAGGAGGAAGACGGCCTGTTCCTGGTGCCGCTGCAAACGCCGCTCTCCGCCAGCGGCTTCACGCCGCACAGCCTGAGCCTGCTCCGCGAACGCCTTAAGGGAACCGGCATGGTGCCGATGCAGGGCGGCGCCGCCTCGGCCCGCGTCGCCGACGAGGAGAAGAACGTCGTCCTGGAGCCGGGCGGGCCGCTGAGCGTCGCCATGATGACCGGCGACTTCGACCTGTCCGGCATCGGCACCGTCACGCACGTCGAGGGGAGCCGCGTCTACGGCTGGGGCCACCCGTTCATGGGCCTCGGCCGCTGCGAGTTCCCGGCCATGACCGGCTATATTCACACGATTTATCCTCGACAAAGCGTCAGTTTCAAGATGGGCTCGCCGCTGCGGACGGTGGGCGTCATCAACGCCGACGTCAGCACCGGCATCGCCGGCTGGATCGGCCGCAAGCCCGACATGCTGCCGGTGAAGATGACGGTGGCCCGCGAGGGGGAGGGCCTGGCCCACACGTTCCACGTCGAGGCGGCGCGGCAGCGCTCGATGCTGGCGACGCTCGTCTTCACGGCGCTGACCAACGCCGTCGACATGGAGGGCGACTTGCCCGAGGAGATGACGGCGGACATGCGAGTCAAGATCGAGGTCGAGGGCCACGCGCCGCTCGTGGTCGAGGACACGTTCTCCGGCCCGACCTACTCCGGCGGCCGCGCCCCGCAGGCGCTCTACAACCCCGTCGCCTCCTTGGTGCATCAGCTCAGCTACAACGCCCACAAGCAGGTGCGCGTGACGAAGATCGAGGCCGAGACGACGATCCGTCCGGGCCGGCGCACCGCCGACGTGGAGGCCGTCGAACTCGACTCCGAGAGCTACGCCCCCGGCGAGACGCTGAAGGCGACGGTGTTCCTGCGGCCGTACCAGGGGCCGCGGCGGCGCTACGTCGTCGGCCTGAAGCTGCCCGAAGACCTGCCCGAAGGTTCCTACACCGCCCACGTGTGCGATGACGTGACGTCGGCCCGGCAGGACGTGCGCGACAACCCGACGTGGAATAGTCCGCAAAGCCTGGGGCAGCTGTTTGAGGCGCTGGAGGCGCAGGCGGCGGGGCGGCGGACGCGGCTGGCGCTGCGCGTGCCGGTCGGGCCGTCGGGCGTGTCGGTGGGCGGGCGGCCGCTGCCGGACCTGCCGGCGAGCATGGTGCAGATCCTCGGCCAGGGGCGGCGCACCGGGGCGCTGACGATGAGCCGCGCCCTCGTCGCCCGCCAGGCCACCGAGTGGGTCGTCCAGGGCTCCGAGACGGTGCGCTTCAGCGTCGTGAAGAACAAGAAGTCCGGGGGTGGGGGGGGGGGGGCGCCCCGCGGGGGGGGGGGCCCCCCCCCCCCCCCCCCCCCCCGCCGGCCGGCGCCCCCGGGCGC
>JBBROG010000374.1:0-6096 GCA_038229635.1 Gemmatales bacterium | reverse complement strand
CTGCGTTGTTCCGGAAGCTTCGCACTCCACAGTCGCCTGTGACGCACCTCCCGGTAGGATACGGCGAGCAGCATCGCAGGTAATGTCACTCCGTAGAATGCATTACAGTAACATCGACGACTTCGTGTCGCACCCGAACTTGTTATTATCTTGCGCCGGGCGCCAGCTTAACGGACAAACCTCGCGCCCGGCGCAAGATAACATTTACAGGTCATCCGTCGCAAGTCTTCCGCAATTCCCTTTTTCCGCCGTAGCGGGCGTTCTTTGCCAACTACGGCTTGAGCGCGGGCAGGTTGGCCTGTCGGAGGCGCTCGTTGAGCGCCTTCACCTCCTTGCCCGTTACCTCCTCTGGTCGAACAAGAGGCTCATCCACGCAACCGCCGCTCGCGGTCGGCCGCAAACGCCAGGCACGCGCGCACGTCCTCGGCGGTCAACTCGGGGAAGTCGGCCAGCACCTCCTCTGCCGTCATGCCGCCCGCGAGGTACTCCGGCACGTCCTGTACGGTGATCCGCATGCCACGGAGGCACGGCGGGCCGCTCCGCTTGCCCGGCTCAATAGTAATCAGATGCGTGTAGTCCATATCGCCAACGTACACCGTTCGAGATCCCCCGTCAACGACCACCGCCGCTCGCTCGGCCAGGCCCGCCTTGACCGACACCTCGTGAATCACGCGGCGATTGGAAACGGCGTTGCCGGGACATTGCCGTGTCCTCCTTCCCGGAGATCACTCGAGCCGCCGAACTTGTTATTAGGCACGGCGACCCACAACTCGGTTGACATGCGGCCCCTCCGCCGAACGCCTCTGCGGCCTAACGACCAAGCTCAGCAACCGGGGCCGCTCGGGGAGCTACACATCCCAGAAAGCGAACATGCGGCCCCGGTCTGCCGCAGCGATTGGTTCGGCGCTGGGCCTACACCTGGATGTTGATCCGCCCGCCCTAGTGCCCGTCACCCCCGACGACCGCCGGCCATCGGGGTACGAACGGGCGGCGCAACCGAAGGGGACGCCCGGAGCCGGTCGCGAGCCGAGCCGGACCGCTTGCCGAACGACGGACCGCTGCCGCGGTTCAGAGGTCATGGGGCCGCCAGGTTTTGCTCGTACCAGGACGTGCGGCATCTGAGCCATCCCCCGGATCAGGCCCCGCTTCGACCGACTCGTGCGACCGATTCGGGCCGGCGGGTCGAC
The DNA here is from genome assembly GCA_038229635.1 of Gemmatales bacterium. Lineage (GTDB taxonomy): Bacteria > Planctomycetota > Planctomycetia > Gemmatales > Gemmataceae > DATFNV01. The sequence goes on along the minus strand of JBBROG010000374.1, from coordinate 4,909 downwards.
CCCTTGCCCTACGGCCCTTCCTTGCCGGCGGGCACTTCCTTGCCGGTGGTCGGGTCCCAGGCCCGGCTCCCCTTCGCCCCTTCCTTCGCGGTCAACGTCCTGCCGTCGGCGGAGTAGGACAGCGACCCGATGACGTCCTTCCCTTCGATCACCCGGACCTCTTTGCCCGTGGCCGAGTCCCACAGCCGGACCGTCTTGTCCGCCCCACCCGACGCCAGGGTCTTCCCATCCGGGGAGAAGGCCAGCGCCGTGACCGCGCCCGCGTGGCCCTTGAGCCGGTGTACGGGCCGGCCGGTGGCGCGCTCGGACAGGTCCGACACGAGGACCGTCTTGTCCGCGCTGCCGGACGCGAGGAGCTCACTCGCCGGCGGGGAGAAGGCCAGCGCCGTGACCGCGCCTGTGTGGACCTCGCTCTTGATCATGAGCCGTCCCGTGCCGGCGTCGAAGACCGAGAACGAGTTACCTTCCGCGGCCGCCCGGAGCTTCTTGTCGGAGGACACGGCGGCCGGTACCTTCGGCCCGGGTGCCTCCTCGGCCGGTTTCTCCGGCTGGAGAGGTGCCGGCTCCGCCGCGGCCGCGGGGTTCGTGCCCCCCCGCCCTGGCGGTCCGGCCCCCTCCCCGGCCGCGGTGCGGCGGGACGAGGCGGCGACGGTGCCGAGGACGACCGCGGCCAGCAGGAGCGCGACCCCCGCGACCTTCAAGTGGGACAGGAACATGGCTCTCAACACTCCTTCCGCAAGAGCGGCGACCTTGGCCGAGATAACCCCGGAAGCCGCCACTCGGCCTACCGCAATCACAATTGCGCCATTGACAGTGGATACCACGAGAGGGGCGGGCCCACTGGCCGAAAGGGCGTTTTGAGACAGTGCCGCCGCCAACGCGGCGCCCGCTAGGACGAAACCACGATCACGAAGGCGTTTGGCAAGCAAGCGCCGGCCCGTCGCGAGCCGGTTCGACAGCGTTCCGTCCGGCAGGTTGAGTTGCCGGGCCACGTCCCTCCGCGTTCTGCCTTCGAGGTCACACAGGACGATCGGCAACCGGTACTTGTCCGGGAGCCGGTTCAACTCCTCATCGAGCAGCGGTTCCAACTCCCGCCAGGTAGCGGTCGTTTCGGTCTGGGGATGCGGCATGTCCTTCACCTGCTTCTCTCGGGACCGTCGCCGCGTGCGGGTGGCCCTGGCTCTCAAAGCGATGCGGTAGGCAACCCCGTACAGCCAGTTTCCCACCGATTCGCGCGGCACAACGGCTGCTGCGTTCCGAGAAAGGACGATAAACGTAGCCTGGAAGGCGTCTTCCGCGTCTTGGAAATGGCCGACGAGCCGTTGGCACACGCCCATTACCATCGGGCCATGCCGGCGCACCAGCGCCTCGAATGCGGCTTCGTCGCGTTCGGCGATGAAACAGTCGAGGAGTTGTCCGTCGGAAAGGCCAGCCCCATCCAGCCGAAGGATGGTCTTGCGGAGCCGTTGAACGACGTTATCCAGTTTGCCGGTCACCATGTCGGTTTCCCTTCAGGCTGGCGTGCCTCGCCGCCTCTCATCCGTCTATTGTCTTGAATGGTCTCGGCGCGCCATTTTTTCTCGAAAAGGTACTCCCCTATCACAAATGGGTCGCCGTCGCCACTGCCCAACTGGAACCGGCCCACTGGCGGAGGAACGGACGGCCGTGGGAGAGGGTGGCGGTCTCACAGGCGCCGAGGATGGCCCCGTGCGGCGCGCCGGCGGCGGCGGCCTCGAGGTGCTGGGCGAAGGCGAGCGCCTGTTCGACGACGAGGCGTTGGAAGGGGGTTTGGGGCAGGATAGGTTCGGGGGTCATCGGCGGTCTCCTCCGTGAAAAGGCGGACGCATCCTACCCCCGAACCCAGACGGATGCCAGATTCCGTTGGCGCACCCGCCGGGGTCGTTCCCTTTCTCCCGCGCTTGACGGCCCGCCGACCGCTCCCTACGATAACTCCCTTTCGCTCCGTGTGTGACTGAATAAGGCAACGACTCATGGCAGTCCCGAAGAGACGAACCTCGCACGCCCGCAAGGGAAAGCGGCGGAGTCACCACTTCATTACGCCGCCGCAGATTCAATACTGCGCCCACTGCGAGCAGCCGGTGCTGCCGCACCGCGTCTGCTCGAATTGCGGCTATTACCAGGGCCGCGAAGTCGAGAACAAGGAAACGCAGGCCGAATAATCCGCCTCCCCCGATGCCGCTTGCGGCTTAGCGCTGGCGCCCCGCCCGAAGGGAGGGCTCATGCCCCAGACCGCCTTCCTCTTTCCCGGTCAGGGTGCCCAGGCCGTCGGCATGGGCCGGTCGCTGTACGACACGCTGCCCGCCGCGCGGCAACTCTTCGACGAAGCGGCCGAAATTCTCGGCTACCGCCTCATCGACGTGTGTACCCACGGGCCGGCGGAGCGCTTGAACTCGACCGCCGTCAGCCAGCCGGCCCTCTTCGTCAGCAGCCTCGCGGCCCTGGAGTCGCTGAAGGCGTCGCAGCCCGACGTCGTCGCCTCCTGCTCCGCCACGGCCGGCCTGAGCCTCGGCGAGTACACCGCCCTCGTCTTCGCCGGCGCGCTGACTTTCCGCGATGCCCTGCGCGTGGTGCGCACGCGCGGCGAGGCGATGCAAGCCGCCGCCGACGCCGCGCCGGGCGGCATGGTCGCCGTCCTCGGCCTGGAGCTGCCGGTCGTCGAGGAGTTGTGCAACAAAGCGCGCGGCGGCGACGTGCTGGAGATCGCCAACTTCCTCTGTCCCGGCAACATCGTCGTCTCCGGCACGCGAACCGCCTGCGAGGCCGTCGAGAAGGCGGCCGAGGCGGCGGGCGGGCGCACGGTACGGCTGGCGGTCGCCGGCGCCTTCCACACGGCGCTGATGAAACCGGCCGACGACGCGCTGGCGGAGGCGCTGACGTCCGCCGCTGTGTCCGCGCCGCGTGTGCCGGTCTGGTCGAACGTCGACGCGCGACCGCACACCGACGCCGCCGAGATCAAACCGCTGCTGGTACGGCAGGTGGTACGGCCGGTGCTGTGGGAGGCGACCGTGCGCGGCCTGCTGGCGGCCGGCTTCGACCGCTTCCACGAGATCGGTCCGGGGCGCGTCCTCGCCGGGCTGCTCAAGCGTGTCCAGCGCAAGGTCGAGTGCTACAATACTCCGGCGTGACCGCGCGGCGCCGTCGGCCGGTTCCTCTTTCCATTGGCCGTTTATCTTTGTACCCTTTCCTCTTACATCCGCGCCGCCTTCTTCCGCCGGGTCCGGCCGCGCGGATAAGACCCCTTGTCCGGCGCACGCGCGCTGTGGTACATAGCCCCAGACGTCGTCCCCCGTTCGGGCCGGCGACGTCCTCGGGTTGACCTGTCCCCTCTGAGGGAGGATCCGATCGTGCCATCCGTCGAAGAAAAAGTCATCGAGATCGTCTGCGAAAACCTGGGGGTGAACAAGGAACAGGTCACCCGTTCCACCTCCTTCCAGGAGGACATGGGGGCCGACTCCCTCGACATCGTCGAGTTGGTGATGGAACTCGAGGAGGAGTTCGAGATCACCATCCCCGACGACCAGGCGGAGAAAATCAAGACCGTCGGCGAAGCCGTCGACTACATCGAACGGGAGACTGCCAAGAAATGACCCGGCGCGTCGTCATCACCGGCATGGGGACGGTGAACGCCCTGTCCTCGGACCTGGCGGGGTACTGGCGCGCGCTGCTCGAAGGCGAGAGCGGCGTCCGCCTCATCGAGCAGTTCGACCCCAGCGCCTTCAAGGTGAAGTTCGCCGGCGAGGTGAAGAATTTCCAGCCGGAGGCCCACTTCGGCAAGAAGGACGCGCGCCGGCTCGACCGCTTCTCGCAGTTCGCGCTGGTGGCGGCGCGCGCCGCGGTCAAGGATAGCGGCCTCGACATCGCCAAGGAAGACCCGTACCGCTGCGGCGTCATCCTCGGCAGCGGCATCGGCGGCCTCAACGAATTCGAGGACCAGCACAGCCTCTACCTCCGCGACGGCCCGCGCCACATCAGCCCGTTCGTCATCCCGAAGATGATCGTGAACGCCGCCTCCGGCAACGTCTCCATCGATCAGGGCCTGTCCGGGCCGAACACGACGGTGGCGACGGCGTGCGCCTCGGCGGCCAACGCCGTCAGCGACGCCTTCGACGCCATCCGCATCGACCGCGCCGACGTCATGGTCAGCGGCGGGGCGGAGGCGGCCGTCACCCCGATGGGCCTCGGCGGCTTCGTCGCCGCGCGGGCGCTGTCGAGCCGCAACGACGACCCGGCCCGCGCCAGCCGCCCGTTCGACAAGGACCGCGACGGTTTCGTCATGGCCGAAGGCGCCGGCGTCCTCATCCTGGAGGAGTTGGAGCACGCGAAGCGGCGCGGCGCGACGATCTACGCCGAGGTACTCGGCTGCGGCAGCACCGCCGACGCACACCACATCACCGCCCCGCACCCCTGCGGCGCCGGCGCCACCAAGGCGATGCAGTTCGCCCTGCGCGAGGCGCGCGTCAACCCCGACGACGTCCAGTACGTCAACGCCCACGGCACCAGCACCGAGCAGGGCGATAAGGCCGAGACGCTGGCGATCAAGCAGGTGTTCGGCGAGCACGCCAAGCGCCTGGTCATCAGCAGCACCAAGAGCATGATCGGCCACCTCCTGGGCGCCTCCGGCGGCGTCGAGTTGATCGCCACGGCGCTGTCGATCAAGCACGGCGCCGTCCACCCGACGATCAACCTCGACACGCCCGACCCGGACTGCGACCTCGACTACGTCCCGAACACCGCCCGCGTGATGCCGGTGCGCCGGGCCATCTCCAACAGTTTCGGCTTCGGCGGGCACAACTGCTGCGTCGTCCTCGGCTCGTTCGATTGACCCGCCGCGCGCGGGGTAGCCCATTGGCATACCCCGGCGGCGGGCCAGATAAAAAAAATACGATTT